>NZ_JBTRDW010000037.1:0-1138 GCF_054823405.1 Kluyvera sp. 1366 | reverse complement strand
GCTGGAGGAAAAGGAAAAGGCCGAGCACGCCGCCTGGGTGCAGGCCGAGCTGGCCCGCGCACGCGAGGCGGCGGCGCTGAAGCCTGCCAGCCTGAATAAACCGTGGGGTGGGCAGCCAGACTTCTCGGGCATGCTCAGCGCGTGCGTGAAACAGTGGCGTCAGGCGCCGCTGTCGATTGCCGGCTGGGTGTTCAGCCGGGCAACGTGCGAGGCCACCGGGCAGCTTACGCTGCACTATGCCCTGCCGGACGGCGGCACGGTGGGGGACTTTGTCGCCCGGCTGCCGCAGCTTTACGGGGCAGGGGCGCAGGCCGTGTTCAACATGCCCGGGCCGTCCGACGACGCGTCATTTAAGGAGACGGTCCGCTTTGCCGCTGCGCCGGCCGAAATGCTGCTGCCGGGGGACGAGCAGCTTCGCCGCATGACCAGCTACGCGCAGCGCCTGCGGGCAAACCTGCGCTTCAGCGAGCCCGTCGTGCTGACCCAGACCGTCGGGCAGGACCATATCCCGCTGCCGTGGAAGCGTTACAGCTTCACCTTTATCACCGATATCCCGCCGGACCGGCTGTTCGACGCTTCGCGCTTCCCGGGTAACGGGCTGCGGCTGAGTTCCGTAAAGGCCGAGCTGCACAGCAGCCGGCTGACCTACACCCTGGAAGGAATGCTCTATGCAGAGAATTAAGTGGCGTTACCTGCTGCCCGCGCTGATCGCCAGTCAGCTGGCCGTCGCCGCTCCCGCAGCGAATGAAGGACCGGATTCACCCGGCCCGGCAGCCTCTCCTGATGCCGGCCCGCGCGATACCAGCCTTGGCCGGCTGGAAGATATTCAGGCCAAAACCCTGCTGTACGAGGCGCAGCTGGCGCAGGCCAAAGCGTTCAACGAGCTGCAGAAAAACGGCTACGACGCCGGCACGGGCGGGCCATTTAATCCGCAGCCTGCCGCGCCGGTGAAGGACAGCGCCGCACCCAAACCCGCACAGGAGAGCCGCGCGCTGCCGCTGATTGTGGAAATCTCTGGCGGCCAGCAGCTCTCCGCCACGCTCCAGCTCGACGGCGGTAATCAGGTGCGCGTTCAGGCAGGCAGCCGCATTCCGGGCACCGCCTGGACGGTGGCAAAAATCACGTTCAGCGAGGTGAC
>NZ_JBTRDW010000036.1:0-1166 GCF_054823405.1 Kluyvera sp. 1366 | reverse complement strand
CGAGAGGAAGAGTGGAAATATTCATCTCACTTTTTTTATCCGGGACGCGCGACGGAGGGAGGGGAGGTAGCTTCATAATATGTATCCTGATAGTTTAGTCGGGAAGTGTTCTTAATTACGATTCAAAAAAACAACATGATAATCAAAATATAGAATCTTGTTGTTTTATAGGTTTTTTAATTATTTACCTGATGTAAGTCGATGCTCTTTCCGGGATCCTGGAGCTACAAATCAATAAGGTAAAATAAATGATGCTATAAAGAAACTGTCAGCATCCATTGATGCTTCAATTGTCAACTGTAGGCCCATGCTCTATTAAATAAGGCATATTATTTCCCTTTCTTTCTCCTTTATCTAGAATGCGTATGCCAAATTCATCATCACTCATCCCCCTCACTAAGTATTCATTTGGTGAGGCAGGATCATCAGACTTGTATATCTTGAATTCATCCGGCATTCTTTGAGGGTCAAATTTATAGAAATAACCAACTAGATCTGGCTTCTCATGTGGTCTTCTGTATGGGCCTGGAATAATATTATTTGCTACCGTTCTTCTTTCTTGACCATCATGTGAAAAATCTGTCATGAAAACACCCTCATTACCTTTAGGTATCTTTCGATGTTTATCCTTTGTAGAATAATTCAGTATAGGATCTGCGCCTCTCGTCGAGTCATATGTTCTTTGTCTTGTGTAATGATATAACTCATTAGGATATTGATCTCTTGACAAGAGCACCATTCGCTCAAGCGGAGGTCGAAGCCTGGTTGGTGCCTGAGGTGCCTGAGGTGCCTGAGGTGCCTGAGGTGCCTGAGGTGCCTGAGGTGCCTGAGGTGTTGTGGCTTTTTCATAAGCCGCGTTATGCTTTTTCATAAACGCAGGGCTCAAATTATCTTCACCCAGTTTTTCTACAATTTTAAATGCTCTTGCGTTTCCTAGGCTCTCATTTATGGCACCACTCTGAATTTCAATCGCAATAAGTTCTCTAAGATATATATTTAATTGCTGTGGAGTTAATTCATTTAGTTCAGTTTTTCTTTGTGCTCGCTCAAGTAGTCTTTCGTCGATTTCTATATCGGCCTCTGAACCCCGGCTTGATTTAGCCGCTGACGGCCCAGGCTCAACACTTTGCTTTCGTTTCACCCCCCTGCCACTGCCACCACTTAAT
>NZ_JBTRDW010000035.1:0-1221 GCF_054823405.1 Kluyvera sp. 1366 | reverse complement strand
GACAACGTCGGTCCGGACGTGGGCCTGATTGACAGCGGCGACACCACCGACGACAGTACTCCGACCATCGGCGGCGGCGGCGCGGAGCCGGGCGATACCGTCATCATTAAGGACGGCGACGACGTCATCGGCTCCACCGTTGTCGGCGACGACGGCAGCTGGGAGTACACCCCGGACGTTCCGCTTGAGGACGGTCCGCACGAAATCATCGTGGTTATCCGCGATCCGGCGGGCAACGAGTCGGATCCGAGCACGCCGATCGACCTGATCGTGGACACCTCGAAAGTGGTGGTGAGCATCGACTTCGTTTACGACGACCAGCCTGCCCACACCGGCAACCTGGCGAGCGGCAGCGTGACCAACGACGCCACCCCGACCATTACCGGCAAGGCGACGCCGAACAGCGTGGTTGAACTCTTCGACAACGGCGTGTCGATCGGCTCGGTGAAAACCGACAGCTTTGGCCGCTGGAGCTTTACCCCGGCGACAGACCTGGTGGACGGCCTGCACAGCTTCACCGCTGTCTCCACCAACCCGAAAACCGGTGCGGTGAGCGACCCGACGGCGGCGTTTGAGCTGGAAATCGACACCACCGCGCCGGGCAAACCGGGCGACGGCGGCACGGGCGGCGACGGCATCGGTGACATCACCGACGACGTGGGCCCGATCCAGGGCAGCGTGAAGCCGGGTGAGACCACCGACGACACCACGCCGACGCTGGAAGGCAGCGGCCTGCAGCCGGGCGACGTGGTGACCATCATCGACAACGGCCAGCCAATCGGCTCGGCGGTGGCGGACGACAACGGCGGCTGGCAGTTTACGCCGGACACGCCGCTGAACGACGGCGACCACGAGTTCACGATTGTCATCACCGATCCGGCGGGCAACGAGTCCGAACCGTCTGACGGCTACCTGGTGATCATTGACACCCAGGCACCGGCGGCGCCGGTCATCGTCTCGATTATCGACGATCAGGGAAGCGTTACCGGTCCGATCAATGCGGGTGATACCACCGACGACGCGCAGCCTGAGATCCAGGGTACGGCGGAAGCCCACAGCATCGTGACAATCTATGACAACGGCGTGGCCATCGGCAGCACCACTGCGGATGAGAACGGCGACTGGGACTTTATTCCGGTGCCCCCGCTGCTGAACGGCCCGCACGACATCACGGCGAAGGCGCAGGATGCGGCAGGCAATATTTCTGATGAGTCCAACAGT
>NZ_JBTRDW010000034.1:0-1237 GCF_054823405.1 Kluyvera sp. 1366 | reverse complement strand
AAGTCGTAACAAGGTAACCGTAGGGGAACCTGCGGTTGGATCACCTCCTTACCTGAAGATACCTTCCCGCGAAGTGCTCACACAGATTGTCTGATGAAATTAAAGAAGAGCGTAAAACGCCTGCAGGCTTGTAGCTCAGGTGGTTAGAGCGCACCCCTGATAAGGGTGAGGTCGGTGGTTCAAGTCCACTCAGGCCTACCAAATTCTTCCAGTTTCCGCGTTGTGCCGATAGCCCGCATACTTCAGTATGCTTCGCGTCGTCACGCCTTGTCTGTGAAAGAATTCTCCTGGTAAGCACGCGTTTTACAAAAACTCTATGGGGCTATAGCTCAGCTGGGAGAGCGCCTGCCTTGCACGCAGGAGGTCAGCGGTTCGATCCCGCTTAGCTCCACCATCAACGACCCCACGTTGATAACTAACTTCAGAATGTATCCTCGGGTACATTGCGAAGTTATTGCTCTTTAACAATCCGGAACAAGCTGAAAATTGAAACGACGTATCGTCTTCATTCTCCGTAATAAGAATGAAGCGGCGATATGTTCGAGTCTCTCAAATGCTTGCAGTCTGCGCGCGTTGCAAAACGCCTGTGGGTTGTGAGGTTAAGCGACTAAGCGTACACGGTGGATGCCCTGGCAGTCAGAGGCGATGAAGGACGTGCTAATCTGCGTAAAGCGTCGGTAAGGTGATATGAACCGCTACAGCCGACGATGTCCGAATGGGGAAACCCGGTGCACTCAGTGCATCATCGCAACATGAATACATAGTGTTGCGAGGCGAACCCGGGGAACTGAAACATCTAAGTACCCGGAGGAAAAGAAATCAACCGAGATTCCCCCAGTAGCGGCGAGCGAACGGGGAACAGCCCAGAACCTGAATCAGTTTGTGCATTAGTGGAAGCGTCTGGAAAGTCGCGCGATACCGGGTGATAGCCCCGTACACGAAAGTGCACATTCTGTGAGTTCGAAGAGTAGGGCGGGACACGTGGTATCCTGTCTGAATATGGGGGGACCATCCTCCAAGGCTAAATACTCCTGACTGACCGATAGTGAACCAGTACCGTGAGGGAAAGGCGAAAAGAACCCCGGCGAGGGGAGTGAAACAGAACCTGAAACCGTGTACGTACAAGCAGTGGGAGCCTCTTTATGGGGTGACTGCGTACCTTTTGTATAATGGGTCAGCGACTTATATTCTGTAGCAAGGTTAACCGTATAGGGGAGCCGCAGGGAAACCGAGTCTT
>NZ_JBTRDW010000033.1:0-1266 GCF_054823405.1 Kluyvera sp. 1366 | reverse complement strand
GTGAACACTTGTTCGGGGACATGGTAGACACTTACAACTAAGGCATAAGAACCCGTTTATGGAGTCGCTTATGTCCTGGGATGCGAGAGATACCATGTCATTACGTAAAGAGTTTGTTCTGTTCGCCTCGCAAGACGGGGCGAACATCCGCGCACTCTGCCGTCACTACGGCATTTCTTCCGCCACTGCCTACAAGTGGCTTCGCCGCTGGGCTGAAGAGGGAGAATCCGGTCTTGAGGACCGCCCCTGCATACCCCATCACTCTCCCAACCGCTCGTCTGACGACATCACTGACCTGCTTCGTATGGCGCATGAACTTCATCAGCACTGGGGCGCGCGCAAGATAAAGCGCTGGCTCGAAGACCGCGGACACCGCATGCCCGCCTTCAGCACCGTCCACAGCCTGATGGCCCGCCACGACCTGCTGCCGGGCTCAGCTCCGGGTGTCCCGGCCACGGGCCGGTTTGAACATGCGGCCCCGAACCAGCTCTGGCAGATGGATTTCAAGGGGCATTTTCCCTTTGGCGGCGGCCGCTGCCACCCGCTTACCCTCCTTGACGATCACTCCCGCTTCTCGCTTTGCCTCGTACACTGCGCTGATGAGCGGCGTGAGACGGTGCAGAAGCAGCTGGTCAGAGTCTTTGAACGTTACGGCCTGCCGGACCGGATGACGATGGATAACGGTTCACCGTGGGGCGACACTACCGGGACCTGGACGGCCGTCGAGCTGTGGCTTATGCGACAGGGTATCCGGGTGGGGCACTCCCGGCCTTATCATCCGCAGACGCAGGGCAAGCTGGAGCGCTTTCACCGCAGCCTGAAGGCTGAAGTGCTGCAGGGGAAGTGGTTCGCGGACGACGGTGAGCTGCAGCGCGCCTTCGATCACTGGCGGACGGTTTATAACCTTGAACGCCCGCATGAGGCGCTGGATATGGCGGTGCCGGCGTCGCGCTATCAGCCATCGGCTCGGCAGTACAGCGCCAGCGTAACGTCAGCGGAATACGACGAGGGCGTGATGGTCAGGAAGGTAGATATCAGTGGGAAGCTGACTATAAAAGGCCTGAGTCTGAAGGCAGGCAAGGCGTTCAGGGGAGAGCACGTTGGCCTGAAGGAGATGCAGGAAGACGGGTGCTACGAGGTATGGTGGTACAGCACAAAAGTGGGGGTGATCGACCTGAAGAAAAAGTCGATCACCATGGGTAAAGGATGTTAAAAAGTGTTCACCATGTCCCCGAACACCTGTCTACCATGTCCCCGGACTGTACA
>NZ_JBTRDW010000032.1:0-1448 GCF_054823405.1 Kluyvera sp. 1366 | reverse complement strand
TGAACTGAACCCCATAACCTGGACCGTTTAGTTAAAGCGCTGCGTAATGCTGAGTCCTGTACGCTACCGGACTCAGCCCACCCAACCCCATTTTTATCCGCTTAGTATTCCAGAAGTGGATATAGTCTCCGATATCCTTCTCCAGCTCCTCTACATCACGGTATTTCTTCAGGTAAAACATTTCCGACTTCAGATGACCGAAGAAGTTTTCCATCACCGCGTTGTCCAGGCAGTTTCCTCTGCGCGACATGCTCTGTTTTATCCCGTTTTCCGCCAGGCGCTGCCTATACTCCGGCATCTGATACTGCCAGCCCTGATCGCTGTGAAGAAGCGGACGCTGCTCGCCCGTCAGATGCCGTAAGGCACTGCTCAGCATATTGTTTATCATCGGCATCAGCGGCTTACGCGCCGTTTCCCAGCCCACGATTTCGCCGTTATACAGGTCCAGAATCGGGGACAGGTAGCATTTTTCACCCGCAACGCTGAACTCCGTTACGTCCGTTACCCACTTCTCGTTCGGTGCCTGTGCCCGGAAGTTGCGCTGCAGCACGTTGCCGGCTGTTCGCCCTTCGGGCCCGCGACAGGACCGGTATCTCTTCTTTCTTACCGGCGACTGCAGGCCCAGCGCCGACATCAGCTTCAGCACGGTTTTCCCGCTCAGCGTCCAGCCGTGCTGCCTGAGCAGGCAGCCCATGCGCCGGTAGCCGTAAAGACTACGATGCTCCTCCGACAGCCTGACGATGAGCGCCTTCACCTCTGCGTACTTATCCGCCGCCTGCTGGCGGGCAAGCTGATAAAAAAAAGTGCTTTTCGGCAGCCGCGATACGCTCAGCAGCACCGGCAGGCGATGCCGCGTGCGCAACCGCGTCACTGCAGCGGCTTTTTCTCCCGCTCCCGGCGCTTTTTTTCCAGGATAATCTCCTGCATAACCTTCAGATAGTCGTTTTCGGCGCGAAGGTATTCGAGCTCCTTAAGCAGCTCTTTCTCCGTCATTGATCCGGCAGGTTTTGGTGATTTTGCTTTGTCTGACATTCGTATACTCCGCGTGCTGTTTTCGGGCGGGAAAGCGTAGTGGCCTTTAAGGCTGTACTGACGGGCCCAGGATTCAACCGTTTTGTATGAGGTGAGATTAAAACGCGCCGCAACCGCGGCGTATGACTCCCCGGGATGAGCCAGAGCGTAGTGCGCCACCTGAACTCTGAAGTCGGAAGAATAACTCCGGTGCCCGCGGGGAAGCAAAGCCTGCTCACCGTGATGCTGATAGCGTGCAACCCAGCGGCGCAGGTTAGTAGGGGCAATGCTGAAGTGCTTAGCCGTTCCATCAATACCGGCATGGCCGCTAAGAAAATAGTGAATGGCCGAGAGTTTGAATTCGACGGGATATTTTGTCGCCATAGACCTGCACCTTCAATGTCAGATTATGGTCCAACATTTGGGGTGCAGTTCAT
>NZ_JBTRDW010000031.1:0-1500 GCF_054823405.1 Kluyvera sp. 1366 | reverse complement strand
GCCCGTCGCAGCCTGCCGGGGCTCGATATTCAGCCCGTGCACCTGAGCGAGCTTCGCCGGCTGCAGACCGGACGCGGCGGCAGCGCCGCTGCGGGCACGTGGTCGCCGGAGCAGAAAAAGGTGGTGGACTTTATGCGCCGCGCTGGCGAGTCGCACGCCTCAGACATTCACATCCTTATCGGCGCCGAGAATATTACGGCGGTGGTGTTCCGCATCCACGGCGACCTCGAACTGCAGGCCGAGCTGGACGTGGAGGAGGGCATGAGCCTTGCTTCCACTATCGTGATGTCGATGTGCGACGTGGCGCCGCAGGCCTTCAGCGAAACTGATGAACAGGACGGGCGCCTGCGCAACGAATTTGTGAAGGCGCTCGGACTGTACGCCGCGCGTTACTCGGCCGTGCCCACCGAGTCGGGCCTCTACGTGGTGCTGCGCGTGATACTGGACGAAAGTGAGGACATCCCCTCGCTCGACGTGCTGGGCTACCTTCCCGAGCAGCAGAAGCTGATACGCCGCATGCTGCAGCGACCGGAGGGCATCATCATCACCGCCGGCCCCACCGGTTCGGGCAAAAGCAAAACCATGCGAACCTTCTGCCACATGTACGTGGATCTGACGCGGGGTAAACGCCGTCTCGTTACGGTGGAAGACCCGGTGGAGGGCAAGGTGAAGGGAGCGGTGCAGACCACTATCATCGCCGACCGCAACGATTCTGAATCGGTCACGCGTGCCTGGCAGCGTCGTCTTTCGGCATTTAAGCGGCTTGACCCCGACGCGGAGGTCGTGGGTGAAATCCGTGACGGCTGGTCCGCCCGCGCCTGCATCAGCGAAGGTAAAAGCGGCAGCCTGGTGATGTCCACGCTTCACGCGAACGACGCACCGGGCATTATCGACCGCCTTACCGATACCCTCGACATACCGGCCGGCATGGTCATGGATCCGCAGGTGGTGATTGGTCTCATCGCGCAGCGCCTGGTGCAGACGCTCTGCCCGGCCTGTAAACAAGGCTGGTCAGACGTCAGGGAAACGCTCAGCGAAGACGACCGCGAGCTGGTTGAAACATACTGCAATACCGCGACCGTCGCATTTCGCAACCATGCGGGCTGCAGCGCGAAGGGCTGCTGGCACGGCATCACCGGACGTAAGGTCATTGCCGAGGTCATCCGTCCTGACGCCCGCTTTATGCAGCTTTATCGCGAGCTCGGCAAGCTCGCGGCCCGCAGCTACTGGGTGCATCACATGGGCGGCATCACCCGCGGCATGCACCTGATGCACTATATAGCAGCAGGCGAGGTTGACCCCATTGATGCGGATAAGCTCAGTCCGCTCGATGAAGACACCCTGAACCTGCTCCCGCCGGAGGCGCTGGTCCTCTCAGGCAGCGGAGGCGGCCATGGCTGACTTTATTCGCCTGCTGCGTGGCCGCCTCAAGGGCTCGCTTGCCAGAGGCAGCGCGCGCTCGGAAGGGCTGGGGCGCTGGCTTGGACAGAAAACCTTCAG
>NZ_JBTRDW010000030.1:0-1500 GCF_054823405.1 Kluyvera sp. 1366 | reverse complement strand
GCGCACCCTCTTCAAACCCGCCAGGCACTTTTTCACTGACGGTGCATGACGAAAGTAACAGCGTAGGATTTGATTTACGTGGCCCGCTGGTCATCACGAGTAGTCCTGCAGAATCACCGGAGTCAACTGCAGGCCCGGTACTTATGCTGCTGCCGGGGCGGGGAATGATGGCCTACGCCAGCGGTGAAGAATATGCCGCATCAATGAATGAAGTGAGCGAAAACCAGCAGCTGATGTCACACTTTCTCGAATACTTCCCCGCGGGAGCCCCGGGCGCTGAACTGCCGGCGGGTGAGCCTGCGCCGGTGAATTTTTTCAGCCATACCGCAATTAAAACCCCTGCTTTTGAGCACAGCTTCCGTGGTTTGTTATCACTGCAGGATGATGATATCAGGTCCAGTCAGTCCGCTGCTGAGGCCGGAGAGGCCGCAGCTGACTTTACCGGCTGGTTTTCTTCAGAAAGTATTCTGGAAACAAGAGACCGGAACCTTATCGGTAAGCTTATCGCAGATGCGGAACCCGACTGGTTAAAAAATGCCGATCCGACGGTCAGGGCGGAATATGACGAGCTGCGCAGCAAGGTAAACGAAAGCACAGAAAAGCTGAAAACGGCGCTTAAGGTGCTGCCATCACTTGAGCACTACGCCCGCACACGCATCAGTGATGCGCTCGGCGTGCGGTGGCCCGGACGGGATATCGACCCGGACAAAACGTGGGTGACGATGACGACGGTAACCCGCACTTACATTGGCGGCCAGGGTATCGGGCAAAGCGTGAGTGAGTCAAAGACGCAGAAAATGACGCTTACCCAGGCCATGCTGCTTAACCAGGAGCCCTGGCAGGTTACTCCGGGCACGTGGCGGGAAACGCGGATGAGCGCTCCGCTGATCAACAGTAGCGGGAAACCCGTCCAGGATGATACGGGCGCGGCCCTCACTCTGGGCAAAGCGCAGATTGACGCCTTGGCTCAGGAGCTTGATGTCGCCGGCGGCTATTCATCATTAATGAAAGCGGAAATCGCGGACCCCAGCTCAGCGGTGCGTAAAGAGTGGAAAAACGCCAACGCCGATGTGATGCGCCTGCATCTTTTTGAAACGGAGAACAATCCAGAGGCGATGGCCACTTTCGTGTGGCAATCCAGCGAGGAGCCATATGGCAGGCGGCGCGGATTACAGTATATAGATGCGGTGCTGAATTACCCGGATCCGGAAAGCCGCCCTGAGGTGGACGGCAAGCCGGTGTATCTCGACCAGCTGGTGCTGGGCGCCAGCACTGATGCAGGTCGTGGAGGACAGAATATCCGTGGCGTAATGCTTGCAGGCACGCGCGATGGCGCAGCGGGCATTTTATACACGCCTGATGCTCCTGACGGGATCAGCTGGCGCGAACTGGTCGATCCTGAAAACGGCATCGGCGAGCTGCTTCAGCAGGAAAAGTGGCAAACGTATTTCAGCGACAGAATGACCACAAATGATGAGCAGGAAAAACAGCGGATCCTGA
>NZ_JBTRDW010000029.1:0-1613 GCF_054823405.1 Kluyvera sp. 1366 | reverse complement strand
ATTAAGTGGTGGCAGTGGCAGGGGGGTGAAACGAAAGCAAAGTGTTGAGCCTGGGCCGTCAGCGGCTAAATCAAGCCGGGGTTCAGAGGCCGATAAATTTAATGTGAAAGGGAGTAATGTTTCAAAAAAAAGAACCGCGATAGAAGAATTCAGAAACGAGGCAAAAGAAAAAATAGACTTAAATAAAAAAGCTGACGCAGAAATACCGATTTTAGATCCCGGTGATAACAATGTTAGAACACTGTTTAACAAAATATATGAGGAAAATAACGGCATCGTATTTGGTGAGGAACATATCAATATGTCTGCTATGAAATTTATGCATGACAATGTTGATAACCTTTACGAATCGGGTGTAAGAACGCTATATGTCGAAATACCAAGAGATCACCCTTACCCTGGAAATAAAAAGATGACATATCAAGAATACTATGATGAACAATTTAATAAACACACTCGAAATGAAAAAATAGCCCCTGTTAATAGCTTCACGCAGGAAGGGGTTCTTAATAAATTCATAGAGAAAGGAATTAAAATTGAATGTATAGATGGTTCTGTCGCCAGAACCAGTCAAATCGGAGCCGGCAGTAAGACAATGGATGACCTGTATATTAATCTTCAAACTGAAGAGGGGAGGAAAGACAGGTTGATATACATGAATTACTTTGCGGTAAATGTAATGGATCATACCAAGAATGATGGGAAATGGTGTGCGTGGGTGGGACTTAAGCACATGAGCGAGAGTCACGGCGTGCCCGGACTGACCAAATTAAATCCATCAGTCGGCATCGAACTCCCTTCGTTTAATGGAGACGGAGACCCGACGATTATACCTAACCCTACTCGATTAGACGCTTCGACAGGCGCCGGTCATTTTAAAATTAGCCACTATCACTAAATAAGTACAAATGTCATTACAGTTTTTTATGGATAAGAAGTGGCTTGTATGGTTTTCATACAATTACCTACATGACGGTTTTTAACACTCTTGTCTGCACAATGAAATCATGCGGTTTTTTATATGAAAAATAAAAGACCGTATTTTCAGTTTGTTGTTTGAATTTTTAATTAGGATGAGCCATTATGAAAATGGCCGCCTTCTTTCCACCGCGAACTCCCGATAATAATCGCCACATTATAGTGATCTAATAGGGGGTAGTTTGTATATGGAGAATTATTGTACAGTAAGCCTTTTTTTGAACAGACTTATCTATGGAAACAGAGGAGCTCCAGCGATATATGACTTTTCAGGGTGGTTAGCTTATTCGGAGAAGAGGTTTGAGGGCCAATCTAAAAAATACACACTAACGTGATAGTTACTTTTTTTAATTTAACGTTCTTTATTCTTTTTTTAAAAAGATAATACGGCAGCGTGTACTTATTATACCGCCAGCATATTGATATACCCGCTGTCTCACTGAAGACAAACGGGCAATATTCAGTCGATGGTCTCTTTCATCCAGACGCCCTTAAACCCTGAGGGATCCCCAGGAATATTGTTAATACACATACACGATATGATCCTACCCGCGAATAGTGGACACACGACTAAGTGAGTAAACTCTCAACCAGAGGTGACTCATGACAAAACCAGCATCAACCAATAAGAAGCC
>NZ_JBTRDW010000027.1:0-1638 GCF_054823405.1 Kluyvera sp. 1366 | reverse complement strand
CCGTAAGGCGAAGGGTGACCGCCGGTGACCGCCATAAACCAGTACCTTCCGCCGGGAAGCAGAAAGATGCCCCAGCAGTCGGCGGGCACGCTTCCAAGCAGCGCCGCAGCGAGCGAAGCTGGCCGCTTACCTTTGGGAAGAACGACCGTGTCGTCGGCAAGCGTGCCCAGCCAGGTGGCGGGCTCATCGGCCGTACCGGCGGGCAGCGCCAGCCAGTGGCTCGCGAGCTGGTCACGGGCCTCAATGCGCATGCGCCGGCGCCCGCGTACCGACACCCACTGCCAGTGCAGGCCGGCAATCAGCGCGTGTTTCCCGGAGGGGACCACGCTGACTCCGGGCTGCGTCAGTTCAGACGTCATAAAGCCTCCTTATCCCAGCACGACGGGCGTTACGAGGATGATGAACATGCGGCGGCTGTCGTCACCGCGCGCCCCGCCGCCCAGACCAAAGAAGCTGTAGTTCCCTGTGCCCTGCCGGTTAGCCGAATCGCTGAGCTGCTCATAGCCGCTCAGCACCAGCGTCTGGCCGGACTGCATGATCACGCGCTGTGTCGTGGTTTTCAGATTGGTTTTGGCCAGCTGCGCGTTCTGCCCGCCGGAGGTGAAGTCTTTGAACGTTGGGTCGTCAGACATGCTGATAGAAAACTCCAGCTGCATCTTCGGCGAGTTCGGCATCAGGAAGGGCAGCGCAGTCATGTTAAAGCCGGTGGTGATGGTCGCCGTGGTGATTGAGGTGCTGGTCCCGACGTTCGGCGTCTGGCTGGTGCTGATGCTCGGCACATAGTCCTGTTGCAGCGCGTTCTGAATCGGGACGGCAGAAAGGTTCGTTGTCAGCGCCGAGGCTGTGGTCAGCACGCTGAGTTTCGCCTGCTCGTCCAGCGCCTTCAGAAACGTCTGCGTCCCCTCACCTTTGCCGTCCAGAATGGCCACGCCGCCGCTTAGCGCGTCAGAAGCGGCCCCTGTGAACGGGCTCGTCAGCGACAGGCCGACGCTGCCGGTGTTGAGAACCGCGTTCCAGTCGATGCCCGGCTGGTTCTGATGGCGGTTCTCCACGCTGAACACCTTTACCGAAATCATCACCTGGCGGTTAAGCTCGCGGTTACGGTCGTCAATGTAGCGGCCGATGGCGTCGAGCACGCGAGGCGTATCGGTAACCGTCAGCACGCCGGCGGAGAGGTTAAGGCGCCCTGAGCCCGGCGTCAGCATTGACTTCACCGTGGTTTCCACGTCCTTAAAGATGTTGGACTTAATGGTCGCCGTCGTGGTCTGGCTGGTGCTGTTGTCGCCCTTATTACCTCCGCTGCTGTTACCGCTCGTGCCGGCAGAAGACGTGGTACCGCTGACGGTCTTTGATTCAAAGCTCGCGTCACTGTCCATAAAGTTAATGGCGAAGTTGCGCGTATCGAGCCAGAAGATGGCGATGTGCCCGTACTCGTAGCGCCACGACAGGCCAAGCCGCGTGGTCACGTTGTCCAGCAGCCCGCTGAGCGATCCGTTCCAGCTGACGCCGCGCAGTCCGCCGTCGCCCTGCTGCACCGTGACCGGCTGACTGCTGGTCTGGCCCATAGCGGCCAGCGGCACCATGCCGCTGGCATCGGGAGCCGGCAATGGACCGGGCATTTTTTCTGTCCGGCCACCA
>NZ_JBTRDW010000026.1:0-1730 GCF_054823405.1 Kluyvera sp. 1366 | reverse complement strand
TCTGTAGCTGACCGGGCTGAACTTACGGGCAGCCTTTGCACGAAGTCCCTGACGTCGCAGGCTGGCGGCAATGGTTTTGACGTTGTACTCCGGCATGGACGCGCGCTTCAGGATAGGCGCGCGTAATTTCCTCCGGTGCGACATATCCCGAAGCGACGCTGACCCGCACATTGGCCAGATCTGCGGGTAACGTATCAAGATACGCATTTTTGACGGCGAGAATCGGTTGTTCATGGGAGTAAGGCAGTGAAAACAGGGTCCTGTCAGGGGCGGACAGGCCGGTGAAACCGGGTATAAGGTCAATATATCCATCAATTAACGCCCGCCACATTTCCCCGGCATTGTCATAAGGAATAAGCTGAACCTTCAACCCAAGCTGCCTTGACACCACGCCGAGATAGTCAGCACTCAAACCTTCATAATCATTGGCATAGGTTCGAAAACCATAGGGCGGGAAATCGGTATTCATGATACCGACTCTCAGCGTTTGCTTATGCTTTAACCATTGCTGTTGCGCAGGTGTGACGGAGAGAGGCGCGAGATCGTTTAACGTGGTATGTAACAGTAAAGACCACTTTTCTGCCCATGCCGGGTTTGAAGTCAATGACCACAGACAGATGATTAACAGCGAGACTCTGTTTCTGATCTTAATCAAGCAGCTGATTCCTACGGGCAAAATCGATGAGATCAATGATTGTCCGGGCGTTGAGCTTGGATTTGAGCCGATGTTTATACGTGCTAATCGTCTTTTCGCTTAACACCAGTTTCAGGCTGATTTCCTTGTTGCTCAGTCCACTGGCTAACCCAACCAAAACGCTCATCTCACGATCGGATAAATGTCTGATGATTGTAGCTTCTTCCTGATGAATATCAGCCTTTTCTTGACTTTTATCAAGGTAATCTGCCTGAGGGAAATAGTTGTAGCCCCGTCCGACCACATTGACCGCTTCAACCAATCCGGTCAGATCTTCCGTCTTGGTGACAAAACCGTTAGCGCCTGCCCTCTGACAGCGCAGAGCGAAGTGTGAGGTCCCCTGAGATGTCAGCACCAGAATTTTGATTTGCTGTGTCTCATTGCGTAATCGATCAATCACCTGAAACCCATCGACTTTCGGTAATCCGATGTCCAGTAAAATCACATCAGGCTGTAACTGACGTGCCATCTGGATTGCATCAATACCATTGTTTGTTTCGCCAACCACGTTTAAGCCTCCTTTCTCGAGTAACATCCGCACGGCAAAACGCACAACAGGGTGATCGTCAACCAGTAATATTTTTAACATAAAAAATAGTTCCAACAGAATTAATTTGACTGCAATTTAACAATGTTATTTTTTAACCTATCTGACTGCCAGAAGATATTGTTTGCATAGGCGAACTGAGTTATTTCTCACAATCCCAGACCCATCTTGAAAATAGATTGAATATGAGTTGTGCAGCACTGTCATGAATACCTTTGACACCTGAGAGTCGTTGCTAAAGGGGCCGTAATTAGAAAAATAATTTTTATGGGATAGCAACACGCGAGGATAAAATAGCATGACAGCACGTCAGGACTTGAGATGTCAGCTTTTTAAGCATGGCTGTTTTCATATGGACCGGTTAATGAAGCATGGTTGATCCTACCCACGTAATGTGGACACGGCCCTAAGTGAAGTTCTGGTTTTCAAATTGTTCGGGACTGAGACCGCCACAGGCACTGTGGCGGCGCCACCGATTGTAATCACACT
>NZ_JBTRDW010000025.1:0-1765 GCF_054823405.1 Kluyvera sp. 1366 | reverse complement strand
ATCCGGTCTCTCAGACCAAAACGCCTCTGGCGTTGTAAGGTTAAGCCTCACGGGTCATTAGTACCGGTTAGCTCAACGCATCGCTGCGCTTACACATCCGGCCTATCAACGTCGTAGTCTTCAACGTCCCTTCAGGACTCTCAAGGAGTCAGGGAGAACTCATCTCGGGGCAAGTTTCGTGCTTAGATGCTTTCAGCACTTATCTTTTCCGCACTTAGCTACCGGGCAGTGCCATTGGCATGACAACCCGAACACCAGTGGTGCGTTCACTCCGGTCCTCTCGTACTAGGAGCAACCCCCCTCAATTCTCCAGCGCCCACGGCAGATAGGGACCGAACTGTCTCACGACGTTCTAAACCCAGCTCGCGTACCACTTTAAACGGCGAACAGCCGTACCCTTGGGACCTACTTCAGCCCCAGGATGTGATGAGCCGACATCGAGGTGCCAAACACCGCCGTCGATATGAACTCTTGGGCGGTATCAGCCTGTTATCCCCGGAGTACCTTTTATCCGTTGAGCGATGGCCCTTCCATTCAGAACCACCGGATCACTATGACCTGCTTTCGCACCTGCTCGAGCCGTCACTCTCGCAGTCAAGCTGGCTTATGCCATTGCACTAACCTCCTGATGTCCGACCAGGATTAGCCAACCTTCGTGCTCCTCCGTTACTCTTTGGGAGGAGACCGCCCCAGTCAAACTACCCACCAGACACTGTCCGCAGCCCGGATTACGGGCCTACGTTAGAACATCAAACATTAAAGGGTGGTATTTCAAGGTTGGCTCCACGCAGACTGGCGTCCACGCTTCAAAGCCTCCCACCTATCCTACACATCAAGGCTCAATGTTCAGTGTCAAGCTATAGTAAAGGTTCACGGGGTCTTTCCGTCTTGCCGCGGGTACACTGCATCTTCACAGCGATTTCAATTTCACTGAGTCTCGGGTGGAGACAGCCTGGCCATCATTACGCCATTCGTGCAGGTCGGAACTTACCCGACAAGGAATTTCGCTACCTTAGGACCGTTATAGTTACGGCCGCCGTTTACCGGGGCTTCGATCAAGAGCTTCTCCTTGCGGATAACCCCATCAATTAACCTTCCGGCACCGGGCAGGCGTCACACCGTATACGTCCACTTTCGTGTTTGCACAGTGCTGTGTTTTTAATAAACAGTTGCAGCCAGCTGGTATCTTCGACTGCCTTCAGCTCCATCCGCGAGGGACTTCACCTGATGACAGCGTGCCTTCTCCCGAAGTTACGGCACCATTTTGCCTAGTTCCTTCACCCGAGTTCTCTCAAGCGCCTTGGTATTCTCTACCTGACCACCTGTGTCGGTTTGGGGTACGATTTCGTGTTACCTGGAGCTTAGAGGCTTTTCCTGGAAGCAGGGCATCAGTTACTTCACCACCGTGGTGGCTCGTCGTCACGCCTCAGCCTTAAGATACCCCGGATTTACCAAAGGTATCAGCCTACACGCTTAAACCGGGACAACCGTCGCCCGGATAACCTAGCCTTCTCCGTCCCCCCTTCGCAGTAACACCAAGTGCAGGAATATTAACCTGCTTCCCATCGACTACGCTTTTCAGCCTCGCCTTAGGGGTCGACTCACCCTGCTCCGATTAACGTTGAACAGGAACCCTTGGTCTTCCGGCGAGCGGGCTTTTCACCCGCTTTATCGTTACTTATGTCAGCATTCGCACTTCTGATACCTCCAGCATGCCTCACAGCACACCTTCAACGGCTTACAGAACGCTCCCCTACCCAACAAC
>NZ_JBTRDW010000024.1:0-1899 GCF_054823405.1 Kluyvera sp. 1366 | reverse complement strand
GAAAAGCTCGCCGAAATGCCTTGGTCGCAGTGGGGTCAGCATATCAACAACATCATCCGGCTGGAGAAGCGCCGCATCGTGGATCAGGCCTGGCGCCTGTACCGCGGGGGCCGCATTGCCGAATCCGAGCTGGCCGTGGTGATGTCGCCGCGCCAGCGCCGCGAGTTTGAGGAGGGGACCGCGTGAGTACGCTGAATAAAGAGAATTATCCGCCGGGATTCTGGCGGCGAGCCGGCAGCGCCCTCAACTTCGTCGGCATCCCCGCCTGGCTGTTCCTGCTCTACCTCTTCTGGTTCCGCTTTCCCGCGATGAACACGATTTACGTCGTGAGCGGCATCATCGCCGTGTTCCGCGTGCTGAGGATGTTTGGCTGGGGCGTCACCGAACTGCTTACGCGCCTGGCTCGCTGGGCGCGTGGCAAATCCCTGAGCGGCCGCCCGTGGTGGTACCGCCGGTTCACCGACGGCGAGTAGCCGTCCTGACACAGCAGCAGAGGAGGCTTTATGAAGACAGCGGACTACCCGGTGTGGCTTGCCGTCATGCCGGACCAGCGCGACGCCGCGCGCGCCGACGCCGGTAAACATCCGGACGGAGGCAACGCGATCGCATGGGATAAGGAGGCGCAGCTCTGGTACGCCCGCCCGGGGGCTGACCTGAGCCTGATTCAGAAGTGGCTGCCGGACCGCAGCATACGCAGCAGCGGCGGTGGTGACCCGCAGTCCGAGTTTCTGGACGCGCTGACCAGCGGCGGTCTGGTGCTCGACGGCCTGCCGGTGATGGATGGCCGTCGTCACAGGGTTCCGGTTGCTGACGGGAAAAAGGGTAATAAAGACGGCGTCTATCGCGGATTTCTCGATGGCGTTAAGCCCGCTGGCTGGTTCATCAACTACCACCGCGCCGATAACGATAAAGACATCACGCGCTGGAAGTCGAGTGGCGGCTCAGGCGAAGCAGACCCGGTTGCACGCGTGCACATCCGTGCCGTCATGCGCCAGTCGCAGGACGATACGGCCCGCGCACAGGCCACGCTATATGCAAACCGGACCGCCAGCGCACAGGCGCTGTACAACCGGCTGCCGGCGGTCGATCCGGCGCATGGCTACCTGGTGCGTAAGGGCATCACGGCCACACCGGAGCTGCGTCAGACCCGCAACGGTGCGCTGGTCGTACCCTTTTATGACGCCGGCGGGCAGTTTCGCACGCTGCAGTACATTCCGCCGGACGGTGAAAAATACCTGTTTAAGGATGCGCCCAAGTCCGGCCACTTTCTGGTGGTGGGCGGCGAACTGAAGGACGGCGAGCCCGTGTTGTACGCCGAGGGGTACGCCACAGCGCGCAGCCTGAACATGGTGACGGGCCGACCGGTGGTTATGGCCATTGATGCCGGCAACATGGAGGCGGTGGGAAACGTGCTGAAGGCGCGCTACCCCGGCAGCCCGCACCTGTTTATGGCCGACGTTGATCATAAGAAGGACATCAATAAGGGCGTGCTCTCGGCAGAACGTGCCGCCACCGCCACCGGCGGCGCCGTTGTGCTGCCGGACCTGAGTGCCGCTGAAATCGAGAGCGGTCTCAAGGACTTTAACGATCTGCACCAGTCCCGCGGCGCCGACCGCCTTCGCGAGTCGCTGCTGCCTGACATTACCCGTGCCCTTGAGGGGCTTAACTATAAGGAAATCGCCATGGCCACACCCGACGACGCACAGCCAGCGCCGGACACTCTTCCCGCCGCGTCTCCGGACGCCGCAGCCGAATCCACACCTGTCCGTCGCCCCGGGGCGGCAAAAGAGAAAACGGGTGAAATCCTGAAGCTGCGTGATGAAGGGCTCACGCCCGCGAAGATTGCTGAGCAGCTCGGCATCGGGCAGACCAGCGTGTATCGCATTCTTAAGGCGCAGC
>NZ_JBTRDW010000023.1:0-4347 GCF_054823405.1 Kluyvera sp. 1366 | reverse complement strand
ATCAACTCCACGCACGTGCCGCAGCTGCGCACTATGGGCGTGCTGCAGAGCGAGCAGGACCTGCTGACAAAACCCTGCCTGAACGTGATGGTCGGCGCCTGGATACTCGCACGGCACCTGCAGGTCTGCGGCGTCACGTGGGAGTGCCTTGGCAGCTATAACGCCGGCTTCGCCGACGACAATACCGCCCGCCGGATGCTTTATGCCCGCAAGGTTTACGCCGACTACATGGCCCGACGCTGACCTTTCACACGGAATATTTCATGACTTTATTTACCGATGGTCCGGCGGCCGGCGCATGGCTTGCCTGCTGCGCGGGGCTCTTTGCGCTGCAGGCGCATCAGGCCAGCCGATTTCTGCGCACGCATGATGGTCCGCCTCTGACCTGGCCGCTTCTGACGCCGGTTGCCCTGATTTACCTGCTCACCGTCGGCTGGCTGCTGGCGCTTCCACCTGCGGTGCCGGTGAGCGCCGTCATGCGTAGCTTACTCCTGCTGGTGCTTGCGGTACCGCTGACGCTCACCGACCTTCGCTGTCAGTGGCTGCCGCTGCGCTACACGATGACGTTCTGGCTGGGCGGTCTGGCCTCTGCGGCGCTGCCGGATGCGGTGCTGCCGCTCAGCGAGGCGCTGCCCGCCAGTATCGCCGCGTTCGCGCTGTCCGGCGCCGTTCGCTGGCTGGCCAGCTTTCGCCAGCGCGAGGAGCGCATGGGGCTCGGTGACGTTTATCTGATGGCCGGCCTGTGCGCCTGGCTGCCGTGGCGCAGCGCGTGCTACGCCGCCGCCGGCGGGCTGCTGCTGTGCTGCCTGTGCGCGGCGCTGACGCGCCAGACTTCAAAACCCTTTGCGCCCGCGCTGTTTGGTTACCTGTGCGGCGTGTGCCTTTTCTTTCCCCAACAACTGGCGGGAGTGCTCTGATGAAATTTCTGAAACGGAAGCCGCGCGCGGTACACCGCGGCAACATGCTGCTTCAGCTCGGCATCGTGATGGCCATCGTGCTTATCATCACGCCCGGCGCCATGGACCGCTACGCCGGCATGCAGCAGGAAAAGGTCTGGACCGGAACGGCCTCGCATCTGAGCTTCGTGGCGCAGGCGGGCAAGCGCTACGTGCGCGACAACCGCAACACGCTGCTGACGCAGGTTGCCGGCGGCCCTGTCGTGATCACCGGCGCCACGCTGCGCACGCAGGGCTACCTCCCGGAGGGCTTTTCACTGACCAACGACAGCGGACAGACTTACCAGCTCGCGGTGGCGAGAGACCCGGGTCAGGCGGGCCAGCTGGTCGCCTTCGTGCTGACCACCGGCGGCAGCGAAATTCCCTATAAGGGCCTGCGTCAGATAGCGACGGACACCGACGGCATGGGCGGCTACGTCTGGCCGGCAAACAACGCGGTGGGCGCCGACGGCGGCTGGCAGGCAAAGCTCGGTGACTACGGGCTGACCGGTCAGCAGGGGCGCCTTGCGGCATTCCTGTCCGCCGACGCGCTCGGCACCGACGCGGACGAAAGCGACAGGCTTTACCGCTATCAGGTGACCGGCCGGCCGGACCTGAACCGTATGCACACGGCCATCGATATGAACGGCAACAACATTAACAGCGGCGGGACGGTCAGCGCGGCGACGGGGACCTTCACCGGCCAGGTGTCTGCCGGTACCAATGTGACGGCCGGTACCAATGTGACGGCCGGCGGTAACGTTACGGCCAGCGGCAGCATAACGGCGAACGGTAACGTGACCGGAAACGGCAACGTGGCGGCCGGTAACAACGTGACGGCCAACAACGGCATCACGGCCAACAACGACATCCGCAGCAATAACGGCTGGATCATCACCCGCGCCGGCAAAGGCTGGCTGAATGAAACCTACGGCGGCGGCTTTTATATGTCGGATAACGACTGGGTAAGGTCCGTTAACAACAAGAATATTTACACTGCCGGGCAGATGCGGGCCGGCAGCCTGCGATCGGACGGTGACGTCTCGGCGGGCGGCGTGCTGTCTCAGGATCAGGTTAACTCGGCGGGCGCGGCGTGCGGCCAGCTGGGGGCAATCAGCCACGACGCATCGGGCGCCACGCTTGCCTGCCAGAACGGCGTCTGGCAGAGCGGAAGCAGCTCACCGGTGCGCGTCTGTGCGAACAGCTGCGGCGGCCGCTGGCCCCTGGAAATTGGTCGCGTCAACCATGACGGCGACTGGTCATCCTGGAACACGCTGGGCGTTGCCTGCGGCGGCGGTTACACACAGAACTGGCAGGTGCCGGTCTTTTGCTCGGTTAACTGACCCTTTTCACCCTGCCGGTTCCGCGCAGGGTCGCTCAATTTTTTATTCAACGTATCCGTCCGTCCGGCCGGATGCTGAGGCTTTCCATGAAACGACTCATTCTTACGGCAGCGCTTCCGGCGCTGCTGCTGTGCGGCTGCCAGTTGCCCCCTCATTCTCCTTCGCCGGGCGCAGCCCCGGCAAACATCGTCAACCCGAAGCCGAAAGCGGCGCTTCAGCTGACGCAGCTGTGGATGGAGGGTGGCCTTCGTGACAGCACGACGTTGCCCGTGGCGGTCATCCGCGCCGACAGCGATCGCGTCACCTTCAGCTGGAACGGCGACGCGGTGGAACTGCTGAGCGCGCTGGCCCGCGCCCGCGGACTGACTTTCAGCTATACCGGCGCGCGCCTGCCGCTGCCCGTGGACATTGAGGTGCAGGACGTCACCTATGCAAACGTCCTGCGCATGATTGAGATGCAGACCGCCTGGCGCGCCACGTTCGTGACGTACCCCGGGCAGATGGTGCTGCAGTTTATGCCTTCGCTGCCGGCTGAGCCGGGACGTAACTATAAGGGAGGCCGCCGATGAAAGCCCGACTCTGCATCCTGCTGCTGCCCGCGCTGCTGGCGGGCTGCGCGGGATTTCACTTTACGAAAGCGGCCCCTGCGCCGGGTCCTGACGGCGCGCCGCCGCCGGGGCCGGAGGCCTACCTGTCACCGCAGAAGCGCGACACCGCTGACGTCTCCGACAACCGCCGGCAGATGCTGACCGAGGGCGGGCGCACCACCGGCTTTCGCGGCGGCAAGGCGCAGCGGGCGTGGGAACTGCGCCGCGACCTGGAGGCGCGGGCTAAGCAGCTCGATGCCACCTATGACTTCCGCCCGCTCATCAGCAGCCGCGGCTGGCTGCCGCCGGTTATCACCGAGGCGGTGGACGTGGCGCACGTCACGCCCGACCAGATACGCACCGCGAGCCACGTGTACGAAATCATCCAGCCCGAGCGCTTCGTCAGCAACCCGCCGACGTGGCGCGGCTGGCTGATGGCCGGGCTCAGCACCGTGCCGCCTGCCGAGCCGGCAGGCGGGCTTATCCCGGAAAACGGCGTGCAGCGCGACATCTGGCAGGCGGCGGTCAACGAAGGCTGGGCAGAAGGGCGCCAGAGCGCCGACGAGACGCTGGAGGCCAACGTCAACCGCCTGACGCGCGACTACAACGGCATGCTGCAGTACGTGCTGCTGCGCCGTCAGAACCTTATCACCGCGCCGGTGGTGACCGAGCGCCAGCAGACGGTCACCGGCGACAGCAACAAACTCACCACCGGCGACCGCGAGCGACGTCTTGAGTCCCGCGCCGGCTTCGTCACCGACAAGGCGAAGTGGAAGCCGGTCATCAATACGGAGAAGCGCTGATGGCAGCCTCAGACCTGGAACTTTATGACTTCAGCGGCGGACTCAGCGCCGACACGCTGCGCGGCTTTATGGTGTGGTGCGCGCGCAACAACGTGAGCGACATTCACCTGCAGGGCGACAACCACTTTGTGGTCGGCCGTTACGGCCGCCTGCTCAGGGCAAGCCCGTTTGCGGTGGCGGACGACACCATGGCCAAACTGATGGACGAGGTGTTTTCCCCGGAGCTCCGCCCACAGGTGCGCGGCGGCGTTTCGGTTGACCGGGCGATGCAGCTCGACGGCGACATGAACGGCCGCTGGGGCCTGAACCGTGGGGAGCGCATCCGCTTTCGCGTCAATCTGCTGCAGGGCACGGCGGGGCGTCAGGACAGCACTATTGGCTGGACATTGCGCGTCATTCCTTCCGACATCCCGCCGCTGGAAAGTCTTGGGCTGGAGCCGGAGCTGATGGCGAACCTCCTGCCGGCGAAGGGGGTGGGGCTGTGGGGCGGTATTACCGGTTCAGGCAAAAGCACCTCGCTCGCCTCGACCTATCGCCACTGTCTGGATACGGACCCCGATCGCAAGCTCACTACTAAAGAGGATCCGATTGAGTTCATCCTCGGCCGTCCGGGCGACGTGCTGCCGCCGCTGCAGTCGCAGGTGGGGAAAGATATTCCTGACTTTGCTACGGGCATCCG
>NZ_JBTRDW010000022.1:0-5154 GCF_054823405.1 Kluyvera sp. 1366 | reverse complement strand
CCGAAGGACACGCTGGAAATTCTGCAGCTGATGGCCGGCACCGAATACCGCGCGCACATGAGTGCGCTGGTGCAGCAGGGCAGCATCCTCGGGAGCGGCCTGAGCGATGATCCGCGCCTGCAGGTGAGCGAAAAGAAAAAGGTCGACGTGGAGGAGGTGCAGGCGCTGCAGGAGGGTGAGAACGTCACGCTTTTCAGGGGGCAGGTTGTGCGCGGCAGCTCGCTTTATATCAGCGATGCCGACAAGTTCACAAAGGAAGCGGTGCGCATCAACCGTTTTATGGAGGTTAGCCCGCCATCCGAAGCCCGGCTGCTGGCCACCATGCCCTATCGCCGGCGCCGCAGCTATGTGCGGGCCGACCGGGTTCAGCACATTCTGCAGGTCCTTGACGCCCCCCCGGCCGCGCAGGATACCCGTGGGCTGGTGCTGACCGACCCGGCGCTTGCCGCAGTCTGTGAATTCTCCCTCGAGTGCGAATACAGCTGGAAGCGGGCGCCCTCAGCCGCGGTGCGTTCGGCGATACTCTGGCACATGGTGCAGGAAAGCCTGCCTGCGCGGGGACGGGGCTATAAGGTCCGGCTGCGCGAACCCCGTCTGATGGGCGTGGGGCGCGAGGCAATTGAAAAAGCCGCGCAGAACTATGTGGCGCTGGCGTCTGAAAACACTAAAACTTTTAGCTAACCGATTGTAACTTATGGTTATTTGTAGCGAAAGGGCTAAAGCATTTTAGCCTGAGTCCGATAACAACCGTGAGACTGCTCCACAGTCTGCCACTGCTTAAATAAACGTTTGTAATGCTGATCCCTTTAAGGGCCTTTAAGGCCCTCTTTTTTTGCCTCTGCAACATGAATCATCTGACTTATTGCCGGCCACTGCCGGCTTACTGCAGGAACAAAACATGAAATTAACGTTTGCAGCGATCGCTATGGCGACCTCGCTGAGCTTTGTCGCGTACGCATCAGCCGCGACACCTTCCATTGACGTCGGATTTTCGCCTGAGGGCAGCGCGGAGCAGCTGGTCCTCCGCACGCTGGACGAGGCGCACGAGAGTATCCGCCTGATGGGCTACAGCTTCACCTCGCCCACGATCGTTAAGTCCCTGGTCGCGGCAAAACGTCGCGGTGTGGACGTCAGGGTAGTGGTGGACGACAAAGGCAACCGCAGCAAAGCGAGCCAGGCGGCAATGAACGTGGTGGTCAACGCCGGCATCCCGCTGCGCACTAACGGCCAGTACAAAATCATGCATGACAAAGTGATCATCACCGATGGCCAGAACGTGGAGCTCGGCTCGTTTAACTATACCCGGAGCGCAGCGGAGTCGAATTCCGAGAACGCGCTGGTCGTACGCGGGGTGCCCTCGCTGGCGCAGATGTACCTGACGCACTGGCAGTCTCGCTGGGATGGCGGTACGGACTGGCGATCAACTTACTGAATTACGCCTGACAAAAGTGAGAGTGGTCCGCGCGCCAACGCCGATCACACTCCAGCTTAAAGTTAAGTCGCTGATTTAAGAGATCTGTAGTATTCTCAGCAAAATTCAGTCCGAATTTGTGAGGGTGAAGAGATGTCGCAATCAGCTAGTTCAGAAGCTTCCTCATCCAGAAGTAAGCGTACTTACCGAAAAGGTAACCCTACACCGCCACGAGAAAGGCAAAAGGCTTCTCTTGAGCGCCGTAGCGATACGCATAAAGCTTTGCATGCGGTTATCTTAAATTCTCAGAAAGAAAAGCTGGAGACACTGGCTTCTGAAGAGGGTTTAACTCAGGCTCAGATGTTAGAAATCATCATTGAAAATGAGTACAAGCGCAGGAAATCAGGAACGTAAATATTTACATTCTTGATCCTTTGGCTTTCGGGTGATAGATTGCTGAGCGATCAAGGATTTTTGGTTAGCCACGCCGTAAGGTGGCAGGAAACTGGTTCTGACTAATGACTTAGAGCCAGAAAAAACAAAACCCCGATAATCTTCCTCAGTTTGGCGACTCAGGAGAAGACTAACGGGGCCCTAGAAACTGCATAGAAGCTGTTGCTCTATGCGGGGAGTATAGTTTTATGCCCGGAAAACTGCAATACCTTCTGTGCGTACTCCTTCTGTGCAACATAAGCGCAGGAAGGCGTGACTGAACAGGTATCTGAAAACACTTCATTTTACCGGCAGGTAAAGAATCCGAATCCGGAATTTGTCCCGGAGAAAGGAAAGAAAACTCTGCCGTTCTGCGAAAAAATACGTGAGAAGGCGGCCGGCTTTACCCAGCGCGTCGAGTTCCAGACGCTGGTTGCAATGTCGATCGCCCGCGGCGAACGGCGTCGTCGTCCGCCGGAGCTCCGCATGCGCGCGCTGGAAGCGTCGCTGCAGGCGCTCTGCCACTACTTTAACCCGCTGGCCAACCGCGTAGGCGCCTCGCTCACCACCATGAGCATCCGCTGCGGGCTGGCCACGGAGAAAAAACGCCTCTCTATCACCCGCTTTACCGGTGCCGTGCAGTTCCTGGCGCAGCTGAAGCTCCTCACCTACAACACCGAGTACGACAAAGAGATTGGCTGCAACATCCCGACGGACATCACCTTTACGCCTCTGATGTGGCAGGTGCTGGACGTGTCCGAGGAGGCCGTTGCGGCCGCGCGCCGCAGCCGCATCGAGTGGGAAAACCGCCAACGCGAGAAGAAGGGCCTGCCGCGCGCCGACGCCGGCGAGCTCATCAGCGCCGCCTGGTCGTTCGTCCGCGAACGCTTCCGTGAGTACCAGAAGTCGCGCCGCGAGCACGGCATGAAGCGTCACCGCGCGCGCAAAGACGCGCCGCGTACGCGCAAGGACATCGAGCAGCTGGTCCGTTTGCAGCTGCAGAAAGAAATCCGCAACGGTCGCTTCTTTGGCAGCCTCGACGCGGTACGTGCGGAGATAGAGCATCGCGTCACCGAGCGAATGAAGCTGTCGCGCGGCCATTACGCCCGGCTCGGAGATGACCTGCTGGTCACGACCTGACGGCCGTCGCGGCATTCCCCTACAAACGCTGGCGCATGAGCGCCGGATTACCCCTGCCTGCTTTCCGGCACCTAAAGCCGGCTTTTCACTTCTCCTGCCCAGGATTCAGCTATCCGGTTTGCGCCGGAGGCCTCCCCACGCCTGCAAAACGCCTTTCGCACAAACATCATCCACATCAGCCGTTTAGCCAGACAGCCGGAATGCGATCCGGCGCACAAAAGCACGCCGACTTCACGTCCGCAACCCCCGTTTCTGAGTTATCCACATTAACTACGAGAGGGTATGTATTTTATCTTCAGGCCGGAGAGGGTTTTAACCACTGAACGGACTTTTTACAAACCGCGATGATCCCTTTAAAAACCCGATCTCCTTTCTTTTAAAGATCCGTTATTACTTACCTTTAAAAATAAAATCTATACGGCTGCGCCCTGTGGACAATTAAATGCCCGCCCTCGCAGCGAACTGACGTTCGCGCCGGTTCGGTACAGCCGCTTCGCGTCTGTAGGTAGCTCCCGCAAAATTGCGGGCAAAAGGGCGCAGTTACAGCAGCAAAAAACTCGATGACCACATACGCGAAACCATTGATATCAGACTCAACTCAGCACCGAGCGAAACCCACCATGAAAAGCGCCGCCGCCCCGGCCCAGAGGGCCGGAACAGAGTCGCTTTATAGATGGATGATGTAACTACCACAGGTGTTGCTGTAATACTGAGGCCCGCGGTTTCTGTCTTTCGTCTTCGACCATCAGACTAATTCGCGATTGAAAGGCCGCTGCTTAAACGACGTCTGGCAGGGAGGGGTTGGGCTTTCGCCACCATTGAGCCTGTAACCGGCTCTGCCGGGCTGACGGCGCCCAATTGCATCAGAAGTGGTCCTTAACAATTTCTGGCGCCTCCATGCCGCTGACGCGGCATACAGTGGACAGGCTGCGCGCTGCTCGCCCGTCCGTATCGTTGAGGAAGAAAATGCTATGCAGGTCACCGAAGAAATGCGCGGGGATTCAGAAGAGACTTACCGCCTGAAAGACGAGGTGTTACTCAGGCTGGCAGATGCCGGACTGGAGAGTTCGCGCCTCAGAATTGCTGAGGTCTTTCATGGTGGCCCCGACATCCCGGGAAAATGGTCTTAAGGGATGAGTCAGGTAACGTCCAGCAGAGGCTCAGTCGCCAGCGGGCTCAGTGAGCTCTCTGCCCTGATTATGGATGTTGCCCACCTTCGCGCTCACCGGGTGCCAGGTGAAGTCCTTCTCCGGAACGGCAGCATCACGGGCTATTTCTTCTGCACGTTGCGGTGTCGTATCGGCACTCAGCCATTCACGGACGGCGTCAGCAGCGATCACTAGTGGTCTGCGATCGTGGATGTCGACCATGTCCTGGTTACTCGATGATGTCACTATTACAAACCCTTCCTTACCATGGTCCAGTCCGTAAGGCTGCTTACCGATGGCGGCAAAAAACAGGGGCTGTTTTTTTCTGTGGTAGATGAAGAACGGCTGCTTTTGATCCTACCCGCGAATAGTGGACACACGACTAAGTGAGTAAACTCTCAACCAGAGGTGACTCATGACAAAACCAGCATCAACCAATAAGAAGCCCCGCAAACAGCACACGCCTGAATTCCGCAACGAAGCCCTGAAGCTTGCGGAACGTATCGGTGTTGCTGCCGCTGCCCGGGAACTCAGTCTGTACAAATCCCAGCTCTATGCATGGCGCAGTAAGATTAACCATGCCCGCTGCTCTTCCGAGCGTGAGCAGGATATGTCCGTTGAAATTGCCCGCCTTAAGCGCCAGCTGGCCGAACGGGACGAGGAGCTGGCTATTCTCCAAAAGGCCGCGGCATACTTCGCGAAGCGCCTGAAATGAAGTATGTCTTCATCGAAAATCATCAGGCTGAGTTCAGCGTTAAAGCCATGTGCCGGGTACTGAGGGTCGCCCACAGCGGCTGGTATGCGTGGCGTCTGCGTCGTCAGCAAATAACACCACGTCAGCAATTCCGGCTCGTCTGTGATGCTGCTGTCCGTAAGGCATTCACTGAGGCAAAACAGCGTTATGGTGCGCCTCGTCTCGCTGACGAACTGCCGGAGTACAACGTCAAAACCATTGCCGCCAGCCTGCGACGTCAGGGACTTCGTGCAAAGGCTGCCCGTAAGTTCAGCCCGGTCAGCTACAGA
>NZ_JBTRDW010000021.1:0-6182 GCF_054823405.1 Kluyvera sp. 1366 | reverse complement strand
ATGCAGGGCGTTTCCTTTCTGCTGAACCTCAGCGCGCTGCTGCGCGCCAACGTCCGCACGGAGGAGGCGCTCGACATGCTGAGCCGCAACGCCACGCCCTGGCTGTATGAGCGTCTGACTGCCACCCGGCGTCAGGTGGCACGCGGTAAGCACCTCGGGCAGGCGCTGGCCGACAGCGGCTATGCGTTTCCCTCGCGGGAGGCTATCGACAGGCTTCTGCTGCTGACCTCCGGTCCGGGCGGCGAGGACAACATCGAAAACTTCGCGCGCATGTGGCTCACCAAATCCATCAACCGCATCAAACGTATTTCCCGGCTTCTGCAGCTGCTGGGGATGCTCGTGACCGCCGGCTATCTGCTGCTCACGTTTATCGCAACACAGGACCTGGGCTCGCTGATTGGCAATCGCTAACTTTTTTTCCTAATGAGGTTTCAACCATGTCACAACCCTTAAAACGCTCTGCCGTTCACCGCGGCGCCCTTAACCTGCAGGAAGCCGTCATCGTGGGCATCGCTGCGCTCCTCGTGCTCGTCTGGGTGCTCTCCTCCGGAAACGGTCTGTTCAGCCGATCGGACTACACCGAAGAGATGTCCAACGCCGGGGAGCTCATGACCAATACCCGCGGCATGCTGAAAACCGGCGGCACCTACCAGTTCAGCTCAGCGGCGGCCATGACCGGCGCGCTGGTACAGTTTGGCGGCGCGCCGGGCAGCATGGCGGTCATCGGCACCAAATCATCGGGCAGCGCCTCGCTGAATAACCGCTGGGGCGGCAGCGTTACGGTGCAGCCGGTGAGCACCAGCGGCGGTCAGAATACCGCTTTCTCCCTGACCTACACGCAGGTGCCGCAGGAGGCCTGCGCGCAGCTGGTGCAGAAAATGAGTGGCGCCAACAACGTCGCCTCAACCAGCATCAACGGCAGCTCGACCAGCGGGGCGGTCAGTGCGTCAGTGGCGGCGTCACAGTGCTCGGCGGACAGCGGCTCAGCCGGCACCAACACGCTGGTCTTCACCAGCAATACCTGATGAAGGGCCGGGGAAACCCGGCGCCTTTTCTGACCGACTCACGGTGACTCATGATGAACAGGCTTACATACCTGCTGACGGTGGCCGGATTGCTGCTGTGCGCCGCGTTGCCGGCGCAGGCTTACTGCTACAACGAGGCGGGCGCACGCTACCACGTCGATCCGCAGCTGCTGCGCTCCATCAGCAAGGTGGAAAGTGGCTTCAACGCCGGGGCTATCGGCTATAACCGCAACAAAAAAGGTCAGGTTACCAGCCGGGACTTTGGCCTGATGCAGATCAACTCCACGCACGTGCCGCAGCTGCGCACTATGGGCGTGCTGCAGAGCGAGCAGGACCTGCTGACAAAACCCTGCCTGAACGTGATGGTCGGGGCCTGGATACTTGCACGGCACCTGCAGGTCTGCGGCGTCACGTGGGAGTGTCTCGGCAGCTATAACGCCGGCTTCGCCGACGACAATACCGCCCGCCGGATGCTTTACGCCCGCAAGGTTTACGCCGACTACATGGCCCGACGCTGACCTTTCACACGGAAAATTTCATGACTTTATTTACCGATGGTCCGGCGGCCTGCGCATGGCTTGCCTGCTGCGCGGGGCTGTTTGCGCTGCAGGCGCATCAGGCCAGCCGATTTCTGCGCACGCATGACGGTCCGCCTCTGACCTGGCCGCTTCTGACGCCGGTTGCCCTGATTTACCTGCTCACCGCCAGCTGGCTGCTGGCGCTGCCACCTGCGGTGCCGGTGAGTGCCGTCCTGCGTAGCTTACTCCTGCTGGTGCTTGCGGTACCGCTGACGCTCACCGACCTTCGCTGTCAGTGGCTGCCGCTGCGCTACACGATGACGTTCTGGCTCGGCGGTCTGGCCTCTGCGGCGCTGCCGGATGCGGTGCTGCCGCTCAGCGATGCGCTGCTCGCCAGTATCGCCGCGTTCGCGCTGTCCGGCGCCGTACGCTGGCTGGCCAGCTTTCGCCAGCGCGAGGAGCGCATGGGGCTCGGTGACGTTTATCTGATGGCCGGCCTGTGCGCCTGGCTGCCGTGGCGCAGCGCGTGCTACGCCGCCGCCGGCGGGCTGTTGCTGTGCTGCCTGTGCGCGGCGCTGACGCGCCAGACTTCAAAACCCTTTGCGCCTGCGCTGTTTGGTTACCTGTGTGGCGTGTGCCTTTTCTTTCCCCAACAACTGGTGGGAGTGCTCTGATGAAATTTCTGAAACGGAAGCCGCGCGTGGTACACCGCGGCAACATGCTGCTTCAGCTCGGCATCGTGATGGCCATCGTGCTCATCATCACGCCCGGCGCCATGGACCGCTACGCCGGCATGCAGCAGGAAAAAGTCTGGACCGGAACGGCCTCGCATCTGAGCTTCGTGGCGCAGGCGGGCAAGCGCTACGTGCGCGACAACCGCGACACGCTGCTGACGCAGGTTGCCGGCGGCCCGGTCGTGATTACCGGTGCCACGCTGCGCACGCAGGGCTACCTCCCGGAGGGCTTTTCACTGACCAACGACAGCGGACAGACTTACCAGCTCGCGGTGGCGAGAGACCCGGGTCAGGCGGGCCAGCTGGTCGCCTTCGTGCTGACCACCGGCGGCAGCGAAATTCCCTATAAGGGCCTGCGTCAGATAGCGACGGACACCGACGGCATGGGCGGCTACGTCTGGCCTGCAAATAACGCGGTGGGCGCCGACGGCGGCTGGCAGGCAAAGCTCGGTGACTACGGGCTGACCGGTCAGCAGGGGCGCCTTGCTGCATTCCTGTCCGCCGACGCGCTCGGCACCGACGCGGACGAAAGTGACAGGCTTTACCGCTATCAGGTGACCGGCCGGCCGGACCTGAACCGCATGCACACGGCCATCGATATGAACGGCAACAACATTAACAGCGGCGGGACGGTCAACGCGGCGACGGGGGCTTTTACCGGCCAGGTTTCTGCCGGCACGAACGTCACCGCCGGCGGCAGCGTGACGGCGAGCGGTAACGTCACCGCGAATGGCAACGTGGCGGCTGGCAACAACGTCACAGCCAACAACGGCATTACGGCAAACAACGATATCCGCAGCAACAATGGCTGGATTATCACCCGGGGTGGCAAGGGCTGGCTGAATGAAACGTACGGCGGCGGTTTTTATATGTCGGATAACGACTGGGTAAGGTCAGTTAATAACAAGAATATTTACACCGCCGGGCAGATGCGCGGCGGCAGTGTTCGCTCGGATGGGCGACTTTCTACTGGAGAAGCATTGCAACTTGACGGTGTGAACAGTGCCGGTGCGGGCTGCTCCCCTAACGGTCTGGTTAGCCGTGATGGTACGGGCGCTATCCTGTCATGCGTTAATGGCGTCTGGCGAACAGCTTCGGCCGACTTTCAGATTATTTTCTCTTCATCAAATGCAAATCGCTATTCCTCTTCTTACGCTGCGTGCCCTGCCGGTAAGAAGATCTCCGGAGGTGGCGGCAATTGCGTCAGCCCGAGCGGAGAAGGGTCTGTCTGGCTGGTTAAATCGGTACCAGAAAATGACAGCGGCTGGTCAGTCTATTGTGACTCGACCAAAAACCAGACTATTACTGCCCAGAGCTATGCAATTTGCAACTGAAACAATTATCCGCAGTGCGTCGTCTTTGTATTCCGCTTACTGACTATCAATTTCGTCATCAGCCGCTGAGTGGCCTCCTTATTACCTGACTCAGCTACTTGTCAGCGAATAAATCCAAATCACTTGCCTGATCATTTTTCTGAAGCATTCCCCGCTACAGATTGAATCGCATCCGGAGATTCCATGAAAACGTTCCTTACCGCAGCCTGCGCCGCGGCCTTGCTGCTGTCCGGCTGCCAGGCCTTTAACACCACCCGCAGTGTGCAGCCCGCACCTGCTGCTGCAACTCACACAACTACTCAGACTCCGCGTACGGCGCTGCAGATGCAGCAGCTGTGGCTTGAAGGTGACATGAGTGGTGGCACGCCGCTGCCCATGGGCATCATTCGCGCCGACAGCGATCGCGTCACTTTCAGCTGGAACGGCGACGCGGTGGAGCTGCTGAGCGCGCTGGCCCGTGCCCGCGGCCTGAAGTTCAGCTACGCCGGCGTGCGCCTGCCGCTGCCCGTGGACATTGAGGTGCAGGACGTCACCTATGCAAACGTCCTGCGCATGATTGAGATGCAGACCGCCTGGCGCGGCACGTTCGTGACGTACCCCGGGCAGATTGTGCTGCAGTTTATGCCCTCGCTGCCGGCTGAGCCGGGACGTAACCATAAGGGAGGCCGCCGATGAAAGCCCGACTCTGCGTCCTGCTGCTGCCCGCGCTGCTGGCGGGCTGCGCGGGATTTCACTTTACGAAAGCGGCACCTGCGCCCGGTCCTGACGGCGCGCCGCCGCCGGGGCCGGAAGCCTACCTGTCACCGCAGAAGCGCGACACCGCTGACGTTTCCGACAACCGCCGGCAGATGCTGACCGAGGGCGGGCGCACCACCGGCTTTCGCGGCGGCAAGGCGCAGCGGGCGTGGGAACTGCGCCGCGACCTGGAGGCGCGGGCCAGGCAGCTTGACGCCACCTATGACTTCCGCCCGCTCATCAGCAGCCACGGCTGGCTGCCGCCGGTCATCACCGAGGCGGTGGACGTGGCGCACGTCACGCCCGACCAGATACGCACCGCGAGCCACGTGTACGAAATCATCCAGCCCGAGCGCTTCGTCAGCAACCCGCCGACGTGGCGCGGCTGGCTGATGGCCGGGCTCAGCACCGTGCCGCCGGGCGAGCCGGAAGGTGGGCTCATCCCGGAAAACGGCGTGCAGCGCGACATCTGGCAGGCGGCGGTCAACGAAGGCTGGACAGAGGGACGTCAGAGCGCCGATGAGACGCTGGAGGCCAACGTCAACCGCCTGACGCGCGACTACAACGGCATGCTGCAGTACGTGCTGCTGCGTCGGCAGAACCTCATCACCGCGCCGGTGGTCACCGAGCGTCAGCAGACGGTCACCGGCGACAGCAACAAACTCACCACCGGTGACCGCGAGCGACGTCTTGAATCCCGCGCGGGCTTCGTCACCGACAAGGCGAAGTGGAAGCCGGTCATCAATACGGAGAAGCGCTAATGGCAGCCTCAGACCTGGAACTTTACGACTTCAGCGGCGGGCTTAGCGCCGATACGCTGCGCGGCTTTATGGTGTGGTGTGCGCGCAACAACGTGAGCGACATTCACCTGCAGGGCGACAACCATTTCGTGGTCGGCCGTTACGGCCGCCTGCTCAGGGCAAGCCCGTTTGCGGTGGCGGACGACACCATGGCCAAACTGATGGACGAGGTGTTTTCCCCGGAGCTCCGCCCGCAGGTGCGCGGCGGCGTGTCGGTTGACCGGGCGATGCAGCTCGACGGCGACATGACCGGCCGCTGGGGGCTGAAGCGCGGCGAGCGCATCCGCTTTCGCGTCAATCTGCTGCAGGGCACGGCGGGGCGTCAGGACAGCACTATTGGCTGGACAATGCGCGTCATTCCTTCCGACATCCCGCCGCTGGAAAGTCTGGGACTGGAGGCGGAGCTGATGGCGAACCTCCTGCCAGCGAAGGGGGGGGGGCTGTGGGGCGGCATCACCGGCTCGGGCAAAAGCACCTCGCTCGCCTCGACCTATCGCCACTGTCTGGACACGGACCCCGACCGCAAGGTCACCACCAAAGAGGACCCGATTGAGTTCATCCTCGGCCGTCCGGGCGACGTGCTGCCGCCGCTGCAGTCGCAGGTGGGGAAAGATATTCCTGACTTTGCTACGGGCATCCGCGCAGACCTCCGGCGCGCGCCGTCGGTCATCGGGGTGGGGGAGATGCGAGACCGCGAGACTATTGACGCCGGCATCCGCGCCGGCCAGCTCGGTCACCTGATGCTCTCAACCACGCACATCGACTCGCCGGGCGAGGCCTTCCCGCGCCTCATTAACGAATTTCCGCACGAGAGCCGCGACGCCATGGCGTGGTCGCTGCTGGGCGTACTGCAGTACGTGGTGGTACAGACGCTGCTACGCACGACCGACGGTAAGCGCATCGCGGTCCGTGAGTTCATCCTTTTTGACTATTACCTGCGCGAAAAGCTCGCCGAAATGCCTTGGTCGCAGTGGGGTCAGCATATCAACAACATCATCCGGCTGGAGAAGCGCCGCATCGTGGATCAGGCCTGGCG
>NZ_JBTRDW010000020.1:0-11006 GCF_054823405.1 Kluyvera sp. 1366 | reverse complement strand
ATTATATCGAGTGTGATTACAATCGGTGGCGCCGCCACAGTGCCTGTGGCGGTCTCAGTCCCGAACAATTTGAAAACCAGAACTTCACTTAGGGCCGTGTCCACGTTACGTGGGTAGGATCACACAAGGCAACGTTTTAATTATCTAGTTTGTATCGATGATGACGCTAATCGCGGTGGTGAAATTGGAGCAGGAATAGTGTGAGCAACGGGATGAAGCAGAAGATATAGCGGCAGCTATCTGATGCCTGAACGCTATTTCACAACCATGAACAACCTTGTCATTGTGCATATAAAAAACTAAGCCTAAGCTTTCCTTAACAATTTCCTTGCTCTAAAAAGTCGAGATCGAACGGTGCCAATTGGAATGTGGCATATTTTGGAGACGGAGTGGTAATCATATTCATTAAAAGATGTTAAGATTATAATATCCTGCATATCAGGAGGTATGTTAGTAAGCCGGCTGAAAACTTTTTTGAGTCTGTCTGTGTATTCAAAACTCATATCAGGACCTGGGTCATATAATTGAGACTCCTCATCACTATCATTCATAGTATCAATGCTGATAAAACCAGAGCGTTTTCTGTAGTGATTTCTTATAATGTTTAACGCAATACCAAAGACCCAGGTATCTAACCGAGAGTCTGAAGAAAAATTACTAATGGATTTGATAGCTTCAAGATAGGTAGATTGTAAAATATCTTCTGCATCATCGATGTTTGAGACTTTTTTTCGAATAAAATAATAAAGTTTCTTATTCGTTTCTTCATAAAAACTTTCCCAGTCAACTTGCTTACTTTCAATGGCACTGTCACTAACATTAAAGTTACTCATCATCACAACTCCTTGTCTTGATGAACTATATGTGCAGTTTGTAGGGGTGGCGTTTCATAAAAATTTCTTAAACATCGAAGTTAGGAACAATCCTACAAGCTCACAATCTGAATGAAAACTTATGCAAACAAATATTTTTTTTTGTAAAGAACAAAGCAAAGGGAACTATGTTTAATTTAAGGTTACAAATTAACAGTGATTGAGGATGATTTAATGAATATTAATGAATGCAATACGAAAAAATTTCATGTTGAACTTAAAATCATCGAAGAAAATAGCCTTTTAAAGAAAAAAGAGCGCTTAGATGAAAATGAATCAGCAAAAACCTCATTCTTCAGGCCATTACTGAATAAAGAAACAGGTTGCAATGAAATAAAAAAATATAAAGCAAAGTCAAAGAACGGGATTAATGGCATTAGTGAATTGATGTTAATCATAAGTTCAGAAAATCAAGAAGATAATAACCGGAGGATGAATGAACTATACATTGAGTTAGAGAAAAAACGCGAGCAGGCAATTGAATCCTTAATAAAAGAAATTAATAGTGATATTGGTGAATGTGGTGTATTACTTAAACACTTTATAAAAAATAGCGATAGTTTTATTTCTGAGAAAGCAAGTAAGTTATACAGTGAATTAGAAAGCAAGTATCAAGATGAACTAATTGCATCACTGAATACTGCGAAAGCAATATCAATTCATACAAAAAACAAAGACGTCAGAAAAAAAATCAGGGAGTTTTACTATGTAAACATAAAATTAAATGAAACAAGCTTGGCGATCATGCTCAAAATTTCAAAAGAATTTGGCACTGAAGAAATCACCAAAACAATAAAAATTTTGCAGCATGCATTGTCAGATGATTTGGTTTCTTTCATACCTTCAGTTGCAACGTCAACAATAAGATTAATGCAAAAAAAACTTCATGAAGTGATTATAATAAACACCATCCACATAGATTGTATAAAAATGGTAAATAAAGAATGTAATGAGACGATTAATAAGGTTTCACCGTTAGATATAACCATTTTTATTTTGAGCGTAATATCAGGCAGTAGTATGCAAAATGCAGAATGCAAATTTACCAACAAACAAACTCAAGAGTCACTTATTAAAAGTAATTACGTTAACAATGTCGTTAAAATACTGAGAGACTTACCTCTTTGGATGTGGAATGATGGCATTAATATAAGTCAATCAATAAGTGAGCTATGTAAAGTTGACTAAATAAGATTCTTGATGGAGTGGCATTTGAATAAATTAAATGAAAAAAAATCATTTGGAACAATATTGAATTTAAAACAAAAATATGAAATGCTGGGATCTATATTCATATTTTTGATAATTTTTATGTTGATAATCCCTCTCCCTTTAGCACTAATTGATATTTTGATAAGTATAAGCATTGGTATTTCCTCACTTTTAATCATGCTAGCAATGTTTTTACCTCGAGCGATATCTTTCTCAAGCTTTCCAAGTGTGTTACTTATAACAACTATTTTCCGCTTAGCGCTATCAATTGCTACAACCAGACAAATATTGACTCAAGGTGATGCAGGGGAAATAGTAGGAGCATTTGGCGAATTTGTGATTGGCGGTAATATTGTAGTTGGACTAGTTATATTTTTTATTTTAACAATTGTTAATTTCTTAGTCATAACTAAGGGAGCGGAAAGGGTAGCTGAAGTTGCTGCACGATTTACCTTAGATGCTTTGCCTGGAAAGCAAATGTCAATTGATAGTGATTTACGTGCAGGGTTGCTCACAGCCTCCCAAGCCAGAGATTTACGTAGTGAACTTTCAAAAGAAAGTCAATTATATGGAGCAATGGACGGTGCAATAAAATTTGTCAAAGGCGATTCAATCGCAGGGATAGTGATACTTTTTGTAAATTTATTTGGTGGGATAAGCATAGGGATTCTATATAACGAATTAAGCTTTGGAAATGCCATCGACATTTATTCAAAGCAAACAGTGGGAGATGGATTAATTTCGCAAATCCCAGCGTTATTAATATCAATATCAGCCGGTCTAATAATAACAAAAGTTTCCGAAAATGGACAAGATACGATAAAGGGGTTGGGTGACGACATTGTCAATCAGCTTTTCTTACGGCCCAATCCCATTATGCTAACATCATTGGCAATGTTAATATTCGCTATAATTCCAGGTTTACCTGGTGTGACATTTGTAAGTATATCCATATCTCTGTTTATTGTTGGGATAGTTAAAATATACTCCCCTTTCAAAAAGGAGGGTGATAATATAAATGAGATAACTTTAATGGAAATTAACCCTGCGAATAATGGCAAAGAAGACTTGAAGTCATTTCATTTAGTCGTCCCCTACATCATTATGTTTCATGAAAGCATGAAGGATAAGGAAATAACTAATAACGTCATTGAGGACTTAAGAAAAATAAGGAATTCACTCGTTTATAATTCAGGATTGACGTTACCTGCATTTACTATTGAGTACAGTGAAGAAGTAGAAACTGATGAGTTTTGCTTTTACATTAATGAAGTTCCTGAGATTAAGGCGACTTATAGCGATAAGTTGGTTGCTATTGACAAAAGACACATCGCAGATTTAAACAAAGAAGATATGTTTCCGGGTAAGGAATCCAGAAAAGAAGACGATATTATTTGGTGTGATAAAAAGTCCGGCCAATTACCTGAGGTTGAATGTAAACAAATAAGCGCAAAAGAACTTTACAGTAAAAGAATAGAGGATGTTTTATATAAGACAAGTAGTGCTTTTATCGGCCTGCAAGAAACGAAGGCATTTATTTCATGGCTTGAGATTGAAAAGCCTGAGATATCGAATGAGCTGCAACGTATGCTACCGATAGTATTAATTACAACAATTCTTCAGAACTTAGCATCAGAAAGAGTTTCCCTCAGGTCATTCAAAATGATCAGCGACGCTTTGATTGAACATGGTTTATATGAACAGGACCCATTATTATTAACCAACTTAGTGAGATTGAAAATAAGAAAACAAATTTGCCAGCAGTATATTGAAAATAACGTAATTAACGCATGGCTTTTGTCGTCTGAGGATGAAGAGTACTTAAAATCAGCACTAAGGATTTCAAGCAGCAATGCCTATCTTTCTCTTTCAGCAGACAAAATATTAAGTATAAAAAACACCATAAAAGATATTGCATCAAATGAAACCAGCTTGAAATTGGTATTTATTGTTTCGCAAGAAATTAGGTTGCCTTTTAGGAGGGTTATTGAAAATGATTTTAATGAAATAGCAGTGTTATCATTTCCTGAACTAACTAATGATATCAAGATAAACATTGTGGAAAGCATTACATTTGATTTCAAAGAATAGTATAAAAACATGAGATAAATTAGATGTTTGAACTAAGGGTCTTAACAGGATTACATCAAGGCACTGCACTTCCTTTAATCGGGACTGAATGGACAATAGGTGAAGGTCATACCTGCTGCTTGAGTTTAAAGGATGTCGGCATACATAAAAAACATGCAACTTTAGTAAGAAATGAAAATGGATGGGTGCTAATTTATGAAGGCAACTCAATTAATCATCAGGAAGAGATAAAGCATGACATTCCTTTTAAAGTTGAATGTGTTTGGTTGGTGGTAACTGACTCAAATAATTTATGGAAGAAATTCCAGATTGGTGAACATGTTCAAAGAAAAAGATTTAATTCCATCGATTTTTTAGGCGCATTTTTACTTCTTGTAAGCATCATCGTTTTTATCACTTGGCAAGTAGCAGGCCCCACACATGATACATCAGACTCTTCAAGTAGTTTAAAAAAAGAGAACGTGGTAGCACTACATGATTCTAAAACAGAAGAAGAAATATTAACCGATATGTTAACCTCCAGAAATTTGAATGTCCGTGCAATAAAAATTGACAACGACAGGAAAATTGAGATTCATGGTAATTTAGAGGGGAAGGATTATAAAAAATTAAAAAGGCTGCTTAATTATTTAGATGATAACTATCATTTCGAAAATAAAGTAAATAACAATGTCATTGAGGTTGAAAATAAATTGCCTTTTAAAATTAGACAGATCTCAAACTCCCCTATGCCTTATATTATCACCGACTCTGGGGGGTTTTTATTTGTAGGCGATGAGGTTCTAGGAGTTAAATTATTATCCGTATCATCAGATCATGTTTCATTTAGCGGAAATGTTGAAATTTCGATTGGATGGTAAATTGAAAAAAATAAAAAAAGAAATATTTAACATTAGAAAAAAACACCTTTCACTAATCAATTCAGATCCTATTAAGACACAATCAAAAATACTTAGTGTGAAAAGTGGAATGATTGAGTGTAATGTCCCAAACGGTAGAGTTGGAGAACTCTGTAAAATAAAAAAAAGTGATGGAAGTGAAATTCTATCTGAAATAGTGAGATTAGATAAATCAAAAGCAACCTTGTCTGCTCTAGGGTATTTAGATGGCATATCAAAAAATGATATTATTGAGCCAATGAAAACCCCGCATAGAGTTAAAGTATCAAATGATTTACTTGGGAATATACTAGATGGTTTTGGTCGCTCTTTAACAAGAGGTGGACATGAGGCTTTCTCAATAGAAAATCATGATGAACACTTAAAAGTAATGGATAATGAAATATCCCCATTAGAACGTGAAGAGATATCTGAACCCTTAATAACAGGTATTCGCGCCATCGACGGGCTTTTAACATTAGGTGTAGGACAGCGTGTTGGCATTTTTGCAGGCCCCGGTTGCGGTAAAACTTCACTGATTGCTGAATTAGCACGCAATATTAATTGCGATGTGATTGTAATAGGGCTTATTGGGGAGCGCGGTAGAGAAGTCAAACATTTTTGGGAGAATGAAATCGATCAAAATACACGAGGAAAAGCCGTTCTCGTTTGCTCGACATCTGCCAGTAGTAGCATGGAGAGAGTTAGAGCCGCTTATACCGCAACGTCAATTGCTGAAGGTTTTATGAAAAAAGACCTGCATGTTGTTTTGTTGCTTGACTCAATAACCCGTTTTGTAAGGGCGCAACGTGAAATTGGGCTCTCATTAGGAGAACCAGCAGGTCAAAATGGTTATCCTCCCTCTGTATATCCTCTTATACCAAGATTGTTAGAACGTGCAGGTAAACGTAAAAATGGCAGTATTTCGGCCTTTTACACAATACTTTTAGAGAAAGATATTGATCATGATCCTATTGCTGATGAAATTCGATCATTAGTTGATGGCCACATTGTTCTGTCGAGTAAATTAGCAGCACTAAATCATTTTCCTGCAATAGATGTATTATCAAGCCTTAGCAGAATTATGAATAATATAGCAAGTAAAGATCATATGACTAAGTCAAACAAAATTAAATCTTTGTTATCAATATGGAATGAGAATGAAATTCTTTTCAGGCTTGGTGAATATAAATCTGGAAACAACCTAGAATTAGACTTATCGATAAGAATGAAAAATCATATTAGAGACTTTTCTTGCCAAGAAATGGGAACATCTGAAAAGTTTTCTCAGACGCTTAATTTATTAGATGAGTTATACTTGGAGACTAAATAAATCAAAAATGTCAACACAAATGCTCAAAACGACCAATCACTTATTAAGACTTTAGTTTTACTCAATAGAAATAAAGTCACCATACTGGGAGCCAAGGTAAGTGAAAATGAGTCAAAATTAATAAATATGAGAGCAGAATTAACGCTTAAAAGAAATAGTTACCACTATCTAATTGGTACATCGAATGACCTAAAGTGCAAGTATAAACAAAAATGCATGGTTACAATTGAAGAATTATTAACACATCAAAACGCAATTGCCAAAATCAAAAGAGAAACCATTATTGCCTTGAAGGCAATATCGCTTTGTGAAAATGAAATCACTGCACTTGAAATAAAGATTAAAGAAAAAAAAAAGAGCAATCAAGCTAGAGACAAAAACTGATATGCTTTTGAATTTATTAAATAACTTTACTTAGCTGCAATCTTACTAGCTTAGGATATTCTATGAACACAGAAAGTAAAAGCAAAACAACCAGGAATATAAAATCTATATCGGAAAAAGAAAGGATTATTCGTAATAAAATTGGAAGTGGCCTTTTTTTTAATTTCGCTAGTAATAATGAAACATACAAAATAACGTTAAATTTAGCTGATAAATACATGTCTTCGGATTATTCTTTGTTAGAATCAAGTTATGGAACCATAGAAATCAATAATGCTCAATTTTTGTTGAACTTTATGTCAAGCTACCCTGCACCAATTGATATCTCTTTTGCATCCGAGGAGGATTTTTTCTGGGATTTGTTCAACTACAATCTCATTAATGAGTTTAAAGTTTTATTTGGCTTCTTAAAAATAACCGATCAGGAAAATGATAAATCGCATATCCATCGTTATTTTATTACTACCAAGCTAACGATTCAAGATGATAAGGATTGTTATCATTTCAAACTAAAAGCGTCTCTTAATACAATCTTTCTTCTGGTGAATTCATCTGTATGGAAAAAAGTAAAACCAAAAAATTATGAATTTAACTACCGAATGCCAATAACGTTAGCCAAATGCTACTTAACTATGGAGCAAATTTATAATTTATGTCCTGGTGAAATCCTAGTCCCTACCATCCCTTTATTTAAAACATCTGGCGAAGGCTGTATATATGTAGGTTCAAAAACTGTTAAGGTGCGAATTTCCTGCAATAATAACAACCTTTTTTTTACCATTAAGAGTATTCAAAACATGACTGATAATATCACTTTAAGCGTACCTGATGAAAATGTATCAGACACTATTGAACAGATGGTTTCTGATTCTACTTTTATGTTGCAACCTAATATTGAGGTTGCCGATAATTATGATTTCATCGAGAAAGAAGAAGTAAATTTAAATATTAGATTGAAACCCAATGATATTAAATTAGATTTGCATATTCGATGTGGGGATTTAAGCATGCCTTACCCTGATTTACTGCATTTGTCTCAGGGTTCTATTTTAACACCTACTGCCTTTACACCTAACGATGCTAAATTATTTTACAAGGAACAAATAATAGCAGATGGAGAGTTAATTAACGTAGATGAAAAATTATGCTTCCTCGTTAATAATGTTTTACTCAATCATTCAAAAGAGTCTTAAATCTACCAATGGAAAATTATTCAATACCCCAACCTTTGTCTTTATTATTGATTCTTTCAATCGCTTCCCTTATCCCGTTACTTCTGGTAATCAGCACTTGTTTTTTAAAAATATCAATAGTATTAATACTGACACGAAATGCTCTTGGTGTGCAGCAAGTGCCACCTAATTTAGTTCTGTATGGAATGTCATTAGTTGCGACTGCATTTATCATGGCTCCTTATTACTCTGAAACATATAAAATATACTCCTCTAACACGATAGTATTTGATTCAATTGCGAATGCTTCAGAATCCCTTTCTGGTATTATAGAACCTTTGGTACGATTTATGATTAAACACGCCGATCCGGATGTTATTAGTAGCTTTCTTAGAAAGTCAATCGATCTTTGGCCCTCATCAATGTCTTCACAGGTCGATGAACAAAGTGTTCTTATTGTGTTGCCCTCATTTGTAGTTTCAGAATTACAAAACGCGTTCAAAATAGGATTTGTTATCTTCATTCCTTTCTTAATCGTAGACTTATTAGTCTCTAACATACTCATGGCATTAGGCATGCAGATGGTATCTCCAATGACAGTGTCATTACCATTAAAGATCTTATTGTTCATTTCAGTTGATGGCTGGAATAGACTTCTTAACAACCTCTTTTATTCATACATATAAACTATGGATATTGTTTATTTTACTAAGCGGGCACTATGGTTGACTGTAGAAATTTCCGCACCGTTTTTGATTTCTACAGTTATTGTCGGAATACTCATATCTTTGGTTCAGGCTGCCATGCAATTACAAGACCAAACCCTACCTTTCGCCTTGAAAATATTTTCTGTTGCCACCTTACTTTTTATCACTTCTTCATGGATTAGCACTGGTTTAGTTAATTTCACAATTGAATCATTTAATTTCCTTTCATTGCCGCGATTATAGTATGATATCCATAATAAATTTTGCTATTCAAGACTCTTTAATATCATTTGTTATAGTAGTCGCTAGAGTTTACCCTTGTTTTTTCTTAATCCCAGCTTTTCTATTTGGTTCAATAAAAGGAAGGATAAGAGCTTGCATAGTTCTTGTCTTTTCATTTTTCATTTATCCATCTTTGATGTCGACTTTATCTACGCGTGGACTTGAGTTAAATTTCTTGTTCTTTTTAATATTAAAAGAGTTTGCAATTGGTTTTTTTATTGGACTTTTATTTACTATGCCATTCTGGCTTTTTGAAAGTGTAGGTGCTTTAATTGACAATCAAATGGGCGTTTTAATGGGAGGGCAAATCAATAATTCTATTTTACAAACCGAAATCACAAATTTTAGCCAACTTTATAAGAATCTTGTAATTTTAGTTTTCTTTTTAAATGACTCCTTGATTAATATATTGATTTTCATATCAGACAGCTATTATTTCATCAGCCCTCTGGAATTTAACTTTTCTCATTTAGATAACTGGCGAGAGGTTTTCATGGGGGTATTGAAAAGGAATTTCACTTATTTATTGATATACTCACTCCCCTACATCCTTTTTCTTCTCATTTTTGATATTTCAATTGGTGTTTTAAATGTTTTCACGCCGCAACTTCAATCAACTTTAGTAACCAGCCCTCTTAAATGTTTGTGCGGATTGCTATTCATTTATTTATTTTTAACAGACACCATTTTTAGCATTGAATATGAACTATCCAAGCTAGCTGACTTATCCTCTGTAATATTTAAAACAATCTGAGGTTTTTATTGGAACAAAAAACTGAATTACCTACCCCCACTAAACTCAAAAAATCAAGAAGTAAAGGCGAAGTATCTCAAACTCAGGAGCTCCATAAAATCATTATCCTCATAATTTTCTTTGAGGCATTCACATTTTTTTTCAAATATGTATTCTATCATTTTTCAATTAATTTTCAGACAGTCATCCTTTTCATAGATAATCAGTTTACTATCGCTCACATTATCCGCGCCACCATTTATTCAGTAGCGGCTTTATTCATTCCCTTGCTACTTATTCCTCCAGTTGTTAGAATATTTTCCGGCTGGTTTCAATTTGGACCGCTTTTTTCATTCGCAGCACTGACTCCTAAGTTTAATTTTATTAATCCTATTGGACAATTTAAAAAAATGTTCTCTACGCTTAACTTCTCCACCCTCTTCATGTCAATATTAAAAACTACCATGGTCTTTCTTATTTTATTTTTAAGCGTTAAGTACAACTTAATTAATTTCAATAATGCTCTTCGTCAGAAATCCTACGTTATTTTCAATGTGGTTGACGTGTTGATTGATACAGTTCGCTTTATTATTGGTGGTTTGTTTTTTTTTAGTTTTTTGGATTTTTTATTACAGAAGCACTTTTTCATAAAAAAGCAGAAGATGTCTCTAAGTGAGTTAAAAAAAGAAATGAAGGATAGTGATGGTGATCCTTTATTTAAAAGCTACAGGCGCTCACTTGCCTTTGAGTTATCTTCTACTAGTGATAATGATGACACATATGATTACTCCTTAGAGGATGCTGATGTGATTTTAATTAACCCAACACATTATGCTATTGGACTGCTTTATGTAAATGGAATTACCCCTCTACCTAAGGTTATTTTAAAAAAAGAAGGTTACGAGGCAAGACTGTTAATTCGTAAAGCTCATTCACTTTCAAAACCTGTTATAAAAAACATAAAGCTCACTCGCTCTCTTTATTTATCAACCCCTCTTAATTCATATATCCCAAGAGAAGAATTGATTTCAGTTGGGCGCGTTTATAGAAACCTAATAAAACAAAGGGTTTCTCGCTCTAAAGTTTAATCTCAATAAAGAAGCTTTCCTTTTTTGTGATATCGCTGGCGGAGCTAAACCACCACAAAAAAGTTCACGTCGCGATTGCAATCGCTAAACCACAAACACAGGATTACACCGCTCTGCTGTGAATGGAATATATGATCCTACCCACGTAACGTGGACACAGCCCTAAGTGAAGTTCTGGTTTTCAAATTGTTCGGGACTGAGACCGCCACAGGCACTGTGGCGGCGCCACCGATTGTAATCACACTCGATATAAT
>NZ_JBTRDW010000019.1:0-20844 GCF_054823405.1 Kluyvera sp. 1366 | reverse complement strand
TGCTGAGCCGCGTCACGCACGAGAAGCACCCGGACGGCAAAAGCGTGCTGTACAAGCTGGACGGCGAGGCGGCCTTCATTGACCGCGGTAATCGCCTGGTCATGGCAGAGGGCGCCAGCGCGCATCAGGAGAAAGTGCTCGCCGCGCTGCTTACCGCCGCCAATCACTATCAGGGGCGCATTGAGCTTACCGGCAGCGACGAGTTTAAGGCGTTTGCGATCGGCGTCATCGTGGCCAATAAGCTTGACGTGAGCATGAAAAACGCCAGCCAGCAGGCGGACCTGGACGCCGCGCGCCGCGCAGCGGGTCAGCCCGTCACGCCGGCCGCGCCAGCTGATGCGGTACGCGGAGACCCGCAGGCACCGCGGGCCCCTGAGACGCCTCCCGTAACGCCGGTTGCTCAGGCTGCGCCTGCACAGGCGCCCGCGCAAAGCGCTGCACCCGTGACAGCGTCACAGCAGCCCGCTACTGCACCGGCGCCTGAGCCTGCCGCGTCGAAGGTTTCACCGGCGGTTCATACGCCAGCGGAAAAGGCGCGGGAGCCGGTGACCGGCAAGGTCACCGCCTGCGGGCAGGCGCCGTTCCGTTTTGAGGCGGACCAGAGCGAAAGCACCTTTATTACCCTGCGCACTAAAGAGGGGCCGCAGACGTTTTGGGGCAAGGAGCTTGCCGGCCTGCTGCGCGAAACCAACCTGAAGCCCGGGCGCATGGTCACGCTGCAGTGGCAGGGCGAACAGCCGGTCACGGTGAAGGTGCCGAAGAGGGATGACCATGGGGTTGTTACGCACTATGAAAGCGTGAACACCCACCGCAACCAGTGGGCGCTGGCGCCTGCCGGCGGGACGCGCGTGCAGACCGGTGCAGACGACATGGTGCCGCTCGCGGCCGTGGATGTGAACCGCTACACCCAGATCCAGCACACGCTGGTGAGCCGCCTCGGACTGGACGTCGACGCGCCGCCAAAGCCTGCCGACGGCCTGTACTGGCTGAAGCCGGACGGGCAGGGCAGCGCACAGGCTGGCGATGCGCTCTCGGCACCGCGCCCGGCGCACAACGAGCGCGCCGGCATCCCGGTGATGTCCGCGTGGGGCGATGACGGCCGGCTGGACCTGCACCTGGTGCAGGGCGACGGGGACTACCTGCAGGGCGTGGTACGTCAGGGCGGCACCTATCAGCACGTGCTGGTAAGCCTGCCGGGCAGCGCTGACGCGCCGCCGATGGTGGTCAACCTGCTGACGCCGGAAGGGGCGCAGCCCATCGGCAGCGGCAACGGCATCAACCGCTCAAACGGTCAGCCCGTGCCGCGCGAGCACGTGGTGGTGCGCCTCACCGGTGACGCAGAGCCGCGCATCGCGAAGCTGGATGCGCCCGCCGACGTTCCTGCCGCGCTGCACGCCCGACTCGGGTATGACGAGCGTTTCAAAGCGGAGTCCGGCTGGGTAAAGGAGCAGCCGGCAGCAGCACCACAGGCAGCACCGGTCACGCCGCCGCGGCCGGCTCAGTAATCGATCCTTCCGGAGTTCTCACATGAAAAAACATTCAGCGACCGCCCTCGTGGCGGTCTTTTTCTGCTGCACCGCCTTTGCCGCCGGCGCCGCGACCTGTCGCGCCGGCAGCGCCGCACAGACCGGCAGCGAGGCGGGCTATAACGCCGCGAAAAAGGCAAACGACGCGTGGGCCGCCCGCGAAAGCCAGACGTCCGATCAGCTGCAGAACTGCCTCTCCGGCATCCGAAATATTTCCATCAGCCTGCCGAACCTGCCAGGCCTGCAGGACATCATGAACCAGGCGTCAGAGAAGGTCTGCGGAGCGCTGACGGACAAAATCAACAGCAACCTGCCGACCAGCATCGATCCGTGGCAGTCCTACGGAATGTAAGGAGTACCGCATGCACAACCCCCAACACGCCGCGCCGCCTCAGGAGGCGGCCGTGGTCCTGACCGACCCGGAAGCCTATGAGCACGCCCTGCACGCGCAGCACGAGCGCACGCTCGGCGCAGAGTTTGCGCGCACCTGCCTGAAGAGGCTGGGCTGGAGCCTCAGCGTCAACGTCATTCAGGCCATCGTCATCGGCGCCCTTGCCGTTTACATCGTCTTTCTTCCGCGTCAGTACTTTGCTACCGAAGCGGGGCGCATCACCCCGCTTTACCCGACGGACAAGCCGGTCTGGAGCGAGAGCGACGTGCGGCAGTTTGGTGCGGACACCATCAGCAAGGCGTTTACGCTCGACTTCGTGCACTACCGCGACCAGATGACCGCCGCGGCCGCTGACTTCTCGGAGGAGGGCTTCACCGGCTACAACAGGGCGCTGAGCACCGACTCCAACACCCTGTCGCTGGTGAAGGATAAGCGCATGAACCTGACCAACACCGTCGAGCCGGGCGTCATCACCCGTCGCGGCGTGGTGGGCGGGCGCTACACGTGGGAGTTCCAGTATCCCGTGACGCTGCGCCTGCAGGGCCAGAACACCAGTACGCCGCCGCTGCGCTACATCTTCACGCTGCGCATTCAGCAGGCCGATCCGCGCCTCAAACCGCGCGGCCTTGAGGTCACGCAGACCATCACCAACAACGCAGGATAATGCTATGAGCAACTTTCGCACGCTGGCCCTGTGGCTGGCGCTGTGCGGCAGCGCCAGCGCCGCCACGGCAACGGGGACCGCCCCGGCAGCCGGCACCGACGGCGGCTGGCGCTCGACTACTTCCGCCGGCGGTGCTGTCGCGACAGGCCAGACCGGTGGCGGTACGGGCACCCCCGCCGCGCCGGCGGCGGCCGGTCCGCTGCCCGGGCAGCCCCTGCCTCCGCCCACCCCGGTCACGTATGACCAGGCACAGGCGACCATTGCCCCGCTGACGCCCGATGAAATCCGCCAGCTGCGTATGCAGCAGACCGAACAGAACCGGGCGCTGGCCACGCCGGGTATTACGGCGGTGCCGCGCATCACCGCGCAGACGGTGAGCCTGCAGCCGGGCGCGAGCCTGCCGCTGGTGCGCACCGCCGTGAACTGGCCGGCGACCGTGAGCTTTATCGACAGCACCGGCGCGCCCTGGAAAATCCTCGGTGACCCGGTGAGCGGCTCCCCGGACATCGACGTGAAGTGGATCCCGGGTATGTCCTTTATGGTCATCACCGCAAAGCGCGACTTCGTGAACACGCTGGTGACCGTGGGTCTGGAGGGCCTGCCGGTGCCGCTGCAGATAAGCGTGATGAGCGGCGAGGCCGACACGGCGAAAAAGACCTGGACGGTGGACGCGCGCCTTGACCTGCGCATTCCGCGCCGCGGGCCGGGCGCGGCGCCTGACGCGCCGGGGCCTTCGCGCATCGGGCTGCACGACGACGTCCTGCAGGCGTTTCTGGACGGCGTGCCGCCGTCGGGCGCGAAGCGCCTCAAGACCACCGGCAGCGTGCCGGACACGGCGGTGTGGCAGCAGGGCGACGACCTCTACATTCGCTCGCGCGCGGACATTCGCGACGAGTTCGACACCACGCTTTCGTCGGCCGACGGCACCCACCTGTGGAAGCTGCCGGTGACGCCGCGCGTGGCCTTCTCGGTTGACGGGCGCACCGAAGCCCTCAGCATTGCCCTGGAGTAATCATGAGCGATCAACAGAACACCGGCGGCGGCAACATCCGCCTGATGATGGGCCTGATCCTTGGCGGCATCGTGGTGGTGGCGGGCGGCGGCTACGCGCTGTACAGCTACTTTGCCGCACCGCCGCCTGAACCTTCCCGCGTGAATCTGACGCGGGTAGGCGGCAGCACGCAGGTGAGCGCACAGGAGCAGGCGGCCTACCGCGAGCTGCTGCGCGAAAACAACGCCCGGGGCGCGCAGACCGCCGCCGCCTCGAACGGCAGCTTTATCGCCAGCATCCCGCTGCAGCAGGACGTGGTCACGCCGAAAGAAACGCCAAAGGTCGCCCCGGCCGTGGCGCCGCGCGAGCTGCCCCGCCCGCAGGGTAACGGGCGCACGCAGGAGCAGGAGAAGGCGCTCAGCGAGGCACGGCAGAAGTCGCTGACCGTGCTGCTTGCAAAAATCCAGGCGGAGCCCCGGACCGACCTCCCCGCCGCGCAGCTGCTGGGCGGAAAGGACGGCGGCTGGGCCGCATGGCGTGACTCGCAGCCGGGCAGCTACGTGCAGCAGGCCGCCGCGCGCAGCCGTCAGCTCGCCGCGAATACGCCACCGGCCTCCGTCGTTGTGGCGCCTTACTGGCGCGGGCCGGGTGAAATTTACACCGGCGTAAACTCGGATAACGGCACCACGCCGGTGCTGGGCCGCATCACCACGGGCCAGTACGCAGGTGCCGTACTGCAGGCGCCTGAGGGAGCGAAGCTGTCGGGCGATGGGGTCATCATCCACTTCACCACGATGGCGCTGAACGGGCAGAACTACAAGGTGGACGCCTATGCGCTGCAGGACGATACGCTCGTGGCCAACATTGCCACCGACGTCGACCATCACTACTTCCGCCGCATCGTGCTGCCGTCCATCTTCAAGGGCATCGGCAGCGCGGGCCAGCTATACGCGCAGGCCAACACGCAGCTGCTGAGCAACGGCTTCAACACCGTCACTACGCGCCCGTCCACGCCTGACGGCACGGCGGTGGCCGGGGTGATTGCCGGCGGCACGGCGGAGCAGGCGGCGCAGGTGCTGAACAGCGACGCGGCCCGCCTGCCGGACCGCACCGTAACGGTGAAAAACGGCGAGGTGGTGGCCATCCAGTTTATGCGCGGCGTCTACAGCACCGACGCCGAGTCGCCGCAGGGCGTATTGCAGGCGACCGGTGGCAACGCGTCGCCGGCGGCACTGAACAGCAACCCGACCCCGAGCGCCGCGGACCTGCGCGAAGAAACCCAGGCGCGCATCCGCGCCGCCGAACAGAGAGGTATGCCCCGTGAATGAATTCGATCCGCAGCCGGCGGTAATCGCGCCGGTCACCCCCGCCGCTTCACCGCCCGCCCCGCAGCAGCAGAGCTTTCTGACGCGCCCGCTGCTGCTGGGCTACTCCCTGCCCTGGCTCGCGGGTATAGGGCTGGTGATGGGCTTCCTCGGCTGGTATCTGTTCTGGCCCGCAGGCCCCTCACAGGATGCCAGCCAGCGCGCGTTCGGGCAGGACGCCGGCCTTGAGGCGGTGCAGCCCGCTTCTGCCGCGTCCGCGCCGGCGCCGCTGCAGACGGGCGGACTCAGCGTCCCTGCCGCCGCGCTCAGCGTGGCGGAACCGGCCGGCAGCGTGCCGGACGACGTGGTGAAGCTCATCCGCGAGGGGCGCGAGTTTGAGGCGGCCAACCGCGAGGCGATCACCCGCCTGTCGGACACGGTGCGCGCGCAGACGAAGGCGCTGGCCACCCTGCAGCAGCAGCTTACCGGCATCGCGCAGGAAAACGCCCGGCTGGGCAATCAGCTGACCGTGCTGGCCGCGCGGCCTTATCCCGAGGCGGGCGGACACGCCGCAGCTAAACGCGCGACGCGATCGGCGCTCACCGGCATGCGGCTGGAAAGCCTTCAGGAGGGGATGGCGTGGGTCAGCTGGCAGGGCAGGACGTGGGCGGTGCAGGCGGGCGATACCCTTGGCGGCGTCACCGTGCGCGACGTTAACGCGTCGGAACGCAGCGTCACAACCAGCGCCGGCGTGCTGCGCTAGGGAGGCGTCATGGGAGGATCGCTTGACGGCATCACCATGCTGTCTAACCTGGCCTCAGGGCTGCAGGGCTCGTTCATCACCCTGGCCCTGACGCTGGGGTCGCTGTTCGGCGTGCTCGGCGCCGGCAGTTTTCTCGCCCGGCAGTCCTGGCTTGCCCGCAAGGCGCCCGGCCAGTCGGCGAGCGGCGGGGCCGTTGTGGCCTGGATGCTGCTGTCGGGCTGCCTGGTGGGGCTGGACCAGCTTATTGGCGCGGGGGCGCGTCAGGTGGGCTGGCAGGTTTCGTTTGACGCCATCAGCTATGTGGACCAGGGGACGTTCGGGCAGGGCGCGGTCGCGGCCAACGCCCTGCTGAGCCTGCTGCGCATGATTGGCGTGTGGATGGCCCTTTCTGGTGGTTTGCTGATCCGCCGGTCAAGAAAAGACGGTCATACCGGCCTGACCGCGGGCGATGACGTCAATAAAGGCACTGTGAAATTTATCCTCGGGTTGCTGCTCGTGTGTAACCCCTACCTGCTGGACTCTCTGCAGAAAACCCTCGGTATGCACTGAGGCAGGTTCAAAGAATTCCGTCCTCATGGACGATTCAACCAGCCATCCGGCCACTCTTATTTATTAAGGAAAACACAATGATTACTCGCTTTTACTGCGCGGTATACGCACGCGTCCTGATGATGTCTGAAGCCCTGCGCCGCATGACTTTACGTGCGCTTTGCGCCTGGCTTGCCCTTATCTCGCCGGTGGCCATGGCCGACGGTGATTTAGCGGATATGGGAAAAAATTTATCCGAGGGCGCCAAGTCCTTACAGACCAGCGGGATCGTCATTATTCAGGTTATCGGGTTCTTTTCGTTCGCCGGCGGGCTTCTCTCCATCAAGGCCATGAAGAACAACCCGCAGATCAAGCCCTGGATGATTGTACTGGCCATCGTTGGCGGGATGCTGGCTATGGGTATCCCTGAAATCATCAAGCGTGGCATGACGCAGATGGGCATGACGCCGGTCAGCGTCAGTTAACTCACCGGCCGCCCCATCACGGGGCGGCAATTCTCCGCTTCGGTCACGAATCTCACGGAGTTGAACAATGAAAATTTATCATCTGGACAGGGCTCAGGAATATCGCCGGGTCATGCTGGATGTGCTGGAGATCTGCCCCCGGCTTTACAGGACCGACATTCTGATCGATATGGCATGGATTCAGGAGGACGGGGACGTGCTGGCCGCAAACAACATGACTCTGCACGACGGGCTGCTGCAGTTTTTTTCCCGACTGAAAACCAGCCGATCATTCAGGAATGCCACGCCTCACCAGCTTGAAGTGCTTGAAAGTATCCTGGCAAGACTTGAAGAGGCACATTTCTACGACACGGGACATCGGTTTACCTTCAAAACCGCCGAAGAACGGCAGGTGTCGAGGAATGAAAGGCGGGAATCAATCAGGCGACAGATTGAGTGGGATTTAAAGCATCCCGTGCTGGCGTGCCTGTCGTTCTGGCTCAACCAGACAGGCATAACAGTGTTAATCGTGATGCTGATTGCTGTGGCAGTGATTTTTTTTGTGTGCGGGGGGCAGCATCCGCCCCTCTCATCCTGAATCTGCATCCGATACCGCAGAGGCATTGAATGGTGCGGCACGCACCTCACTGGCCATACGCTTTCACTTCAATATCTGACAGGACATCAACATGAATCTCCAACACGCTCCGGCTCCGGCGGCGGGTCTTCTGCCGCTTATGCCTGACGTCAGCGGCGAGGACCCGGCTCCGAGGCCCGTATCCGTTGAACCCGGCGCGCCCTGCCGCTGCTGCGGTACGCGCGCGCAGCGCCTGTGGCAGGGGCCGGAGGCGCAGCCGGTCTGCACACTGTGCTGGCTGACCTTTAACCTCGACAGCCCCACGGCGGCACACGGACATCTGGCCTGGCTGCCTGACGCACCCGCCGCCGATGTCATCAATCTGCAGCGCCGCGCGCTTATCGGGCAGCACAGCGAGAGTAAAGCCGTGCGTAAACAGGGCAGGCGCGTCTGGAACTGGCTGGCCCGCCACGCACGCGAGGTGGAGAGCATGTGGGGCACCTCCCGCGCGCCCGAGTTCGCCGCGGCCTTCGCGCGACTTCCGCCTGTAAAGCGCGCGCAGATGCAGCAGCGGCTTGAGGGCTGCGTGCTCATTCTACCCGCTGACGTTTTTAACGACCTGACCCTGCTGCTGCCGCTGGGCCGCACCGCCGATAGCGCGGTGCATACCCCGGCATGGGCGACCTATACCCGGAGCGACCTGTATGCCAAACCGCCTCATCCGCTGGACTGAAGAAGTGATCACCGCCGCGACCCGCTTTGCCGTGTCGCGCGACCTGCCCGACTACTGCGATCTGCAGACCGTGGTGCGCCTCACCGACGACGATCGCATTCGTCACCCGGAGCTGAGCGCGCCGTACATCATGGTCACTCATCGCGGCGACTATCTGACGGTTTATGAAGTTGCCGGCAGCTACAGTGAGGCAGACGAAAAGCTGGCCTCCGGGCACGACGACGCGTGGCAGGGACGGCTTGATCGCATGACTGAGTCCTTAAATTCCCACTATCGCCATACGGGCCATAAAATCAGCACCGTGCACGAGTGCGATCCGGACGGCGGCGGGGCTGTCATCAGACGGCTGCTGGCGCCACAGTACCAGTCACTGAAGCGCACCGGCCTGGATCTTAATTATATGCTTGATGAGCAGGTGAAGAAGCTCACGCCCTGGGTCAACGCGGAGCGCACCTGGCTTGTCTGCTATACCGGTCGCGGCGTGCTGGCCGGGCATGAGCTGCGTGATGAAAACGCCCGCCTGAAGGAGCTGGTAAAAGGCAGTCCGGCGGCCGCGTTCGGGCAGAATCCGCTCCTTGCCGAGCTGGCGGGGCTTAAAATCCGCCACGACGCCTTCCTCTCGCAGGTTGAGCGGGCGCTCGGCGACAGCGGCAGGGGCGTACTGATGCGCCGCATCGATGCGCACGAAGCCGGGCGGGTGCTGCGCGCGCAGGTGGACCCGGGCACGGGCGCTGACTGGCAGCCGCTGCTGCCGGACGATCGCATTATCCCCCGGGGAGTGCGTCAGGGGGAGGACGCCACCGCGCTGCTGGCCCCCTGGCTGAACTTTCAGGTCATGGGCGCGGGCGTTGATGAGATACGCAACAACCTGATTAAAATTAAGGGCGTCTGGCACGGCACGATCGCCGTGAACCTCGGGCCGCAGAACCCGCAGAGCTTTGCCCGCCTGCGCGAACTTATTCCGCGCAGCGTGCCGTTCCGCATCCGTAAGGACCTGATGCCCGGCGGCATGCGTCGCCTCGGCGGCAAGCACGTCGTGCTGAGCATGGCCTCCTGGGTGCCGGGCCTGAAACCGATTTTCGATTCCATTTCGATGCTGGCCGAACGCGAGATGCAGGAGCCGGTGTGCATTATGACCATCACGGCCGCGACCTGGGGGGATTCTCCGGAAACGGTGACGCGCAACCTGACGCTGCTGCAGCAGGCGCTGACGTCGTGGGGGATATGCGGCGTAACGCAGACCTTCGGCGACCCGGTTAAGGCGTGGGTGGCTACGCTCACGGCCTCGTCTGCGTCAAGCGGGCCGTGCCTGATGTATCCGCCGCTGTCGGAGGCGCTGAACCTGATGCCGCTTACCCGTCCGACGACGGCCTGGAGCGAGGACGGCAATGCGCTGTTTGTGTCGCCGGACGGCAAGCTGATGCCGGTGGCGCTCGCGCCCTCCAACCAGACCAAGAAAACCAGCATCGTGGCCGGCGAGTCCGGCGGCGGTAAATCGGTATTCATCAACCGGCAGCCCATCATCCTGGCGATGTCCGCGCAGCAGCAGTTACCCTTCTTTGCCGGCATTGATAAGGGGTTCAGCGTGCAGGGCATGGTCTCGATACTGCGGGGGGCGCTCCCGCCGGAGCGTCAGGATGAGGTGCTGAACATCGTGCTGCGCAACGACGCGCAGCACTGCCGTAACCTGTTCGACATCCAGCTGGGGCTTTCGATGCCGCTCAGCTATGAATCCGAATTTATGGAGAACGCGCTGCAGGCCCTGTGCATCGACCCCGGCACCGGCGTGCCGCCCAACGGCCGCGATACGCCGATTATTCTGCGCCGACTGGTCAGCGACTCGTTTAAGGCCTGTCGCGAGGAACCGCGCCGCTACGAGCCGGGGCTCGTGCCGAAGGTAGACGCGGCACTGAGTGACGCCGGCATCTGGGAGGCGCACCCGGAATACCGCGACAACGCTACATGGTACGAGGTGCGGGACCTGCTGCAGGACGCGGACCACCCGGACGCCGCGCAGCGCGCGCAGTTCCAGGCGGTGCCGGAGCTCGCCGACATGGCGCCACGCCTGCTCAGCGAGGATTTTCGCAGCATGTACGGCAACATCCAGCGCGACGGCAGCAGCGAGCCGCTGATTGAGTATATCGCCCGCTGCCTGCGCGACGCCTGCGGCCAGTACCGCATGTTCGCCGGGCGCACGCGCTTCATGATAAGCCCGAAGGCGCGCGTCATTACGGTCGACATTCAGTACGTCGCCGGCGACAAGTCAAAGGCGGGCTATCTGCAGACCGGCATGATGTACCTGTTTGCCGGCCACATCGCGGGCGGCGACTTCGTACTGCCGCAGTATCAGGACGAGCTCTTTCCCGCGCTTCATAAACGCTGGCACCCCATGCACCGCGTGCGCGTGGATCAGCTCGACCAGGAGGTTAAAACCCGCCAGTACGACGAACTGCACAACGCGAAGGGCGTCCCCTTTATCTTCCCGATGCTCGAAACCGCCGATCGCGAGCAGCGCAAGTTTGGCGTGCGCACCGTGCTGTCCTCGCAGTACTTCCGCGACATGCCCGACGCGCTGCGCCAGTCAGCCAACTCCGTCTACATGGTCGGCGTCGATCCGGAAGACCGCGCGCTGCTGAAAGAGCGCTTTAAGGTACCGGACGCCACGCTTAACCGCTTTGAGCGCATGGGCAGCGGCCCGGCGGCCGACGGCAGCGGGGTGCCGTTCCTTGGCATCTTCCGCATTAAGGGAGGCAGCACCATTGCCCACATCATGAAAAACACGGTGGGTCCGGAGGAGCTGTGGGGCCACAGCACCACGCCGGTGGATATGTCGCTGCGCCGCATGCTTGAAAACGACGTCGGCGCCGGCACGGCCCGGCGCATCCTCGGGCGCTTCTTCCCGAACGGCTCGGCCGAGAAGGTCATCGAGCACCGTCAGCGCACCGCGGGCGAGGCGCGCGGCGACAACGTCATCCGCACGCTCGCCACCGAGCTAATCGATAAACAGGGCTACGACCTCTGACCCCTCAGGAGTTCTGACATGCATAAATCCACACCATGGCGCCCCGCGGGGCGCCGGCTGCTTGCCGCCTGCGTGCTGGCGGCGCTGGCGCCGAAAGCGCTGGCGTACCCGACCGAGGAAATGAGCAGCATCCCTATTCAGACGCAGGTCATGCCCGCGCTGCAGACCATGCAGGCCACGCTGGCTGAAATCCTGTCGGCGGAGAAGGAGACCGGCACGGCGGTGGTGCAGTCCTCGGACAAAACCACCACGGCCATTACGGAAGCGGCGCGTACGCAGCGCGAAGCGGAGAACTTTAATCGTCAGGCGGACCGGCTGGAGAAGGCCCGGGCAGCCTACACGGTGCCGGACAGCATCTGCAGCGAGTCGGCCTCCGGCACGGCCGCGCAGGTGAGTCAGGCAACCCGCGCGGCGGCGTCAAAGCTCGCCGGCGGCAGCGGCGTGTCGAGTGCGGTCGTGCGGGAGACGCTGGCAAGCCTGCCCACCTCGCCCCGGCAGGGCGGCTACCGCAGCGCGCTGATTCACGCGGGCTACTGTACGGCGGAGGAGGCGAAGCTGTACGGCGGTACCGGGCTGTGCCCGGGCGTCTCGCCGCTTCCGGGCGGCGACACCGAGGCGCGTTCGCTTTACGACGGGGCGGGCCCGGCGGGTAAAGACCCCGAGCTCACCTTCACCCAGGCGCAGACCGATGCGGCGATGGCCTACGTGAACAACTCGGCGAAGCTCGACGCCGGACGCACGCCGGGCAAGGGTGAAATCCAGACCGCCACCGGTCAGGAGTATCAGGGCCTGCTCACGCAGTACAAGGCGATGCAGAGCGCGGCGATGCAGCCGCAGCTGGACATGGTGGCGGCGAGTCAGCCGCAGGACGCGACGCAGGCGGCGCTCGCCGAGGCGCGGCAGGCGCCGTCGGCGGAAAGCTACTTCCAGCAGACCGCGTCAGCGCAGGCAAAGCAGACCGGCACCATGAGCGAGCGCGAGTTTGAGGCGTTCGAGGTAGGCCGCCGCTACGCCAACACCGCGTGGGTCACCGACCTGCAGGGCATGGACGGCGATAACCTGGCGCGCGAGATGGCGCGCCAGCAGAGTCTGGCCAACTGGCTGGCGCTCGGCATTAAAAACGAGCTGCGTCAGGCCAACATCATCAGCGGCCAGCAGCTGGCGCTGGCGGCAAAAAATGAATACGCCCCGCAGCTGCAGGCGCTGTCCTCGCAGATGAGCGCCGGCGTGAGCGCTAAGTAATCCCTTACGGAGCATTCCATGACGACAAGCGGTACCTTCGCGCCGGACGCCGGCGCGCTTTCATCCCTGCTGGACGCGGCCGCCGGCCCGGTTCTGGTGCTGGACCCCTGCGGCGCGCTGTGGGAGGCCTTCTGGCAGGCGCCGCGCTGGAAAACGCAGTGGCAGGCGTGGCGCCTGGCGCCCGGACAGACGCAGGAGGGCGACGTCTGGGACGTGCTGGGCGCGCTGCGCCACGTGTCCGCCACGGACGGGAGCGAGGCGCTTGCCGCCGCGCTGTTTCCGGCAGACGGGCACAGCGACCTGACGCGCAGCCTGATGGCCTGCGTGCTGGCGTTCGCGGACGACACGGCCCACTTCATCGGGCGCTCATCCGGGCTCGGTGCGCTGGCCGGTCAGCTGTGGGCTGACGACCTGTGGACGGCTATCGCCCGCTGGAGCCGTCAGTATCCGCACCATCCGGCGCTGCAGGCGGCGCGCGCGCTGCTGACGCATGAAGGCGCCGGCGGGTCTGTTCTGGCTATCCGTCACCGCATGGCCATCTTCCACCACCCGCACGTGGCGGAGACGTTCACGGGCGCGCCGGGATTCAGCCTCAGCGCGCTGCGTCAGCGTCCGGGACAGATTATCTTCCTGACGCCCGACATCCGCTGCATGGAAAGTGAGGCGCTGACGTCCGTGTACGGCTTCCTCTTTAACGCGCTGCAGGCGCTGGCGGCGCTTCACCACGTCACGTTTTCGCTCGCTGAGCCAACACTGACCGCAGAAGGAGATCCCCTGTGAATGAATCTGATTCAGCCGCTCCGCAGGGGAGCGCAAAGAAGTCCCGCATCACGCCGAAGCGCGTGGGCTGGATAGCGCTGAACGTTGTCCTGCCGGCGTGGGAGGTCTCCAGCTGGAGCCGCCACGCCGGGCGCAACGTCTCGCGCCTGTGGCAGCGCCTGCGCGAGGTCACGGCAGGGCGCGGCGCCGGAGATTACCGCCCCGCTGACTGGTCGCAGGCGGTGGCGGACAGCGGGCTTTCGCCCGACCGTCTTGCGCGTAACCTGCGCGTCAGCCGCTGGATATGGTGGGGGCTGATGTGGCTCACCGGCCTGCCGGTGGTGGGGTTCCTGCTGATGCTGATTGCTGCAGGCAGCAGCATCGGCGGGACCGGCTGGCTGCGCGTGGGCTGCGTGATGCTGGTGCTGATGCTGCTCGCGGCGACCGGGTTCGTGCAGGCGCTGGTCACCAGTTTCCGCCTGTGGCAGCTGACGGAAAAACGGGTGTCGGCGTCAGAGAAGGGCAGTTTTCATGACTTTCTGCAGGAGACGCGCTGGTGCCGGCAGGTGCTGAGCGGCGGCCTGCTTTAAGGAGACAACGCATGCGAAATAAAACGCGCGAACAGCTTCTTATCCGCGTTATCAACCTGCTGGACGATGCGGAGCTGGGTGAAAGGCAGGGGACCATATCAGACCTGCTGCACAGCGCGCGGCGTGCCAGCCGGGAACGGAATGACTTTTCGTCCGGGCAGCACGCCCTGAATGCCCTGAGCCAGTTGCGAAAAGCACGGCACAGCCTGCGGGTGGCCGGCGCCTCAGAGCATGTTCTGACCCCGCTGGAGTACGCTGTAGAGCTGCTCCTGCCGGTGTGCGAGGATGCTCAGTCGGATCATCGCGTCCTCACTCTGGCGTACTCGCCGGTGTGGCGTGTTCTGCTATTGCTGCTCCTGCTCCTGCTGCCTTTCGGTGTGATGCTGGCCGCAGAGGCGGTGGTCTGGATCGCTCGCTATCTGCAGCATATATGAAAATTTCGGGAGGAAATGAGTCATGTATATCCGGCTTGATGTGTTTGCCGGCCTGCTCCGGGTGCGGCCGGGAGAGCTGCTTCACGCTGTGCGCACCTCGGGCGAGCTGGACGGCATGCTGCTGCCTGCCCGCAGGCAGGTGCGCGGTGCGGCACTGATGTTCGATCAGGCAGAGGCCACGGCGTTTGCGGCGCGCTGGCACGCCCGGGAGCCTGCGGATAATCCCGCACCCTCCGGTGAACCGCTGATACCGCTCGATGTGTTTGCAAGAGAGGCGGGCATAGCGCCGCTGGCGCTCTGGCAGGCCGTCAGCCGGCGTAAGCGCCTGCGCGGTATCACGCTGCCGGTGCCGGTCAGGTCCGAAGGGCAGCTGCTGTTTGAGCCGGCGGCTGTCAGCCGGTTTGTCAGCGCCCTGAGGCGCATATCGGACGGAGAGAGCTCATGACCCGTGATGAATGGCTGCTGAAGTTCCGGCGTCACCAGTCGCCCGACACGCTGGAGAAGGTTTACGAGATGCTGAAATACAGCGGTGACCCGGCGGAGGAGTATGCGATGACCTGTGCCTGGGACCACCGCAGGGCGGAGCTCGCCGCCGGCAGGCTTTTCGATCGCGTGCCGATGCACGTGTGGCGGTTCGTGGAGTAACGTTAAGCGTATTCAGCCCGCCTGCTTTTCACACACTGCCATCCCCAACACTTTTCACTCAGGTCATCCCCTGACCCACAGGTAAACCATGAAGCTACTGACAAAAATTCAGGCGGCGGCTCTGCTGTGCGCCGCGTCCTGCCCGGCGTTTGCCGACGGCGTGGACTACCAGACCATCAGCGATGCCGCCAGCAAGACCGGTGACCTGTCCCGGCAGGCGCTGGTAATGATATTCGGCGACGTGGTGCTTACTCCGTTTCAGCCCGGGCAGGTCACGCTAATCGGCTCACTATTTGCGCTGCTGAACGGCGTGCTCTGCTCGGTTGCGCTGGTGTGGTTCCTCATCGTGACGCTGAAGACGGTGTTCAAAGGTGGGCAGGACGGCAAGGTATTCAGCGCCGGCCGGACCATGCTGCATCCCGTGATGAGCTTTGCCGGCTTTATCACGCTCGTGCCGACGGCGTCCGGCTGGTCGCTGTCGCAGCTGGTGATGCTGTGGGCGGCCTCCACCATGGGCATCGGCAGCGCGAACCTGTTTACCGACAAGGCTGCGGACATGATAAGCAGCGGGATGTCGCTGGTCGTGCAGCCCACGGCACCCTCCACGCGTTCGGCGGCGCGCGCGGTGTTCGAGATGAACCTGTGCAAGTACGCGACCAACCGCGAGCTGTCCTCCCTCTATCAGGACGGGCAGGCGCGAACGGCGCTGATGGAAACAAAGGGCGGAAACGGCGACTACACCACGGGCAACGGCAGCGCGCTCTGCGGCAGCGCCCGCATCCCCGAGCCGTCAACGGGCGTTATGGACAGCCTGTTTGGATCGGCCGTGAACACGGCGAGCGTCACGACGGCATCGCGGGGGGCGCTGGACACCATGCAGTCCACGCTCGATACCGCCGCGCAGGCTTACGTCGATGCCTATCTCAGCCGGCGCGATCAGGATACCGGCACCCTGAGCGATCCGGAGACCACCATTCAGAACGCGGCGGCCGCGTATGAAACCACGGTCAACAACGCGCTTAATCAGCTGAACTACAAAGACTCGCTGCAGAGTCAGCTGACGACGCAGCTTAAAACCTATGGTTGGATATCGCTGGGCGCGTGGTACAACACCTTTGCGACGGCCAACAGCAAAACGAACGAAGTGGCCAACGCGGCGCCGGTGACGTCAGGCGCCAGTCTGCACGGCGAAACGGGCACCGGTGACCTGTATCACCAGGTATTTACGGCGTATCGAGCGCAGGTGCAGAACAGCATCTATACGGCGCCTCTGGGATCGCAGACTGCAAAGGATGATGGAGCTGCTCTAAATGCTACAGATCCAAATGCTGTTTTTGTAAGCTTTTTCAGTAGTCCTGTACAAGTAATGACAAACTGGATAGCGACTCAGAATCTAAGTTCAACGGCCAGCTTTAATAACCAGGTTAACCCTCTGATTCAGATGCAGACAATAGGGGATTACACACTGGGAACAACTGAAGCAGCTCTGGCAGCCTATACACTTACTCTGGCTGCTGCATCAACTGCTGATAACTCTGTACTCGGTAAAGTTGGAAGCTTGCTATTTGTTAATCCCGGCGCAGTGGTTAAAGACGTCCTAACTGAGCTATCACCTCCATTTTACTTTGCGATGCTTCTGCTCTTTGCAGTGGGATTTTCGCTGGCAGTATTCCTGCCGGCGGTGCCATTTCTTTACTGGATGGTTGGGGTATTTAACTGGCTGGTCAGCGTAATGGTGGGCTGCGCGGCCGGACCTATGTGGTCTGCGACTCACCTCGGTGCCGAGGAGGATAAAGGCAGCCGCAGTGCGTACGGCTATATCTTCCTGATCGACATGATGCTGCGTCCTTCTCTGATGGTTTTAGGATTCTTTTTTGCTTCCGTTGCCGTGATGGCGGGCGGAACCCTCCTGAATCTGTTGTTCGGTCCAGCGTTAGCGAACGCCAATGCCGATTCCATTATGGGATTAGTAAAACTCGTAGGGTGGTTAATGATGTACGCACGTATCGCGACCTTTGGGGTGACACGGGTATTCGGGCTGCAGGCCACGCTTGCAGACTACGTGATAACGTTTCTTGGCGGCGCGGGAATGGCCGGCATCATGGGTGGCATGGTCGATGACGTCAAAGGTATGTTTGCGGCTGCAGGGGGAGGATCTCGTAGAACGCCTGGGCTGCAAAAAGTGCAAAATAGTGGCTCACCCAAAGAAGACGGAATTAAATAATTATACCTGGTGTTATGCACAGGTGTGGGTATAATTTAATCAGAGGGTTATAGGCAGGAGGATGCCATGAAAAAGATACAACGTACTGATTCTAGTTATGATAAATCTTGGAATGTAATTAAGTTCATTTACTATTTCATGGCACTACCAATGCTGCTTTGCTACGGAGTCATCTCTTTATTCATTCTTAAAGGTGAAGCTAATGGGAGAGATCTTGGCCTCCTTGGAAATGATTTTCATTTGTTTACTCTGATGGTTTGGTCGGCAATCATCTTGCCTCTAGCTTTCCGCACTTATGCAAAAAAAGTTCGACGTCATAAGCTTCAGAAAATCGTAGAGCTCCTGACCAGCAATGAACGCTTCAGCCCGCAGAAGCAGCATCAGGTGCTCGATGCAGGGCGTGGAAAGTATCTAGGTATCGATACGCAATACGGCAACATTCTTTACATCCACATGGTGAAGAAGGGCCTCGTCGACGTCATTGGTCTCACTATGAGTGACTGGACAGATAGCGAGCTGGAAGGCAGTACACTAAGGGTAAAAACGAAGAATCCTGAAGTCCCGGAACTGAGTATTAATGCGCACCCGATTGTGGCCAGAGAGCTATTGAACACGCTGGGCGCTATGAGCCACAAAAGTTATTCAGAATCGTTTCCGCAGGAGCCTTGGTCATTGCATGTTGGCATCCAGAGCCGCTTTGTGGAGTTTGAGCACAACGTGGTGGTCCCTCAGGCCGCCAATTTAGCCTAAACCTGACATTCTGACGCTTTCCCTCTGACACCGGCCCCGCGCCGGTGTTTTCTTATCTGCAGTCTGGCGGGCCCTTGCGTCCGTCTCCGATCCCGGAAACTCTCACATGTACACCTCTAATCCGAACGCCGCCGGTAATAACGAGCCGGCCATGGTGATGATCACCCTTGGCCTGACGCTGCTGCTTTGCTGGCTTTTCTTTGCTGACTTCGTGCGCTGGAGCTGCTGGTTCCTTTACTGGCTGTGGCGCTTCGCCGACTTTCCGCAGATTCACCGCTACGCCGCCGAACGCATCAACCTGCTGGCCGCTACCGGGAACAGTGCGGAGTCGGTGGAGCTGACCGAATGGCGCGACGTGATGAACCTCACCGCCGGCATTCTTTTCGTGCCCATGGTGCCGTTAGTCGCGGTGACCAGCTGGGCGCTGGCGCGTCATCCTGCGCTGGGCTTTCGCAGCCGGCGCGCGATCGATATCCATTCGCTGCCGCGCGTGATGGCCACCTTCGCGCCTAGCGTCATCCCCGTGCTGTCCGGGCATCGCGGTGACGGGCTCATGAACGACACCACGCCGGAAAATGCCTGGGCGCTGAAGCCCGAAGAGTTTGCGGAGCAGCACGGGCTGATCAAGCGTCGTGTACTCGATCGTGACGCGGCCACAGCCTTGTTCGAAGCACAGAACGGGCCGGCCATAACGTCACCTGACCAGTGGCAGCCGCATGAGCGTGCGCTGCTGGCCGTCTTTGGCCTGCAGGTGTTCACCGGTGACAGGAAGGCGGCCACCACGCTGCTGGATGACCTGAACCGCTCCTGCATGACCCGCCGGCTGTTTCGCGCGCCGGAATTTCGCAGCGTGCCCGACTGGCAGGTTGCAGAAAAGCACGTGGCCCGCGTGCTGGCAAGCCCAGGCGTCAGCGAGTGGCTGAACATGCACGGGACGGTGCGCTCCGCGCTGGCCGGGCTCTACGGACGCGACCTCCGCCTGCCGCCGGCGCGCTTTCGCTGGCTGAAGGGCTGCGACCGCACGCTGTGGTACGGACTTCACACCGCCGACACCGCCAAGGTGTTCGTGGAGGGAGCGGGCATCGTGGCGCAGGCGCGTGCGGAGCGGATGGCTGCCCGTATGAATCTGCCGCGCCCGCCGCTGATGACGGATGAGGCAGTGGCCGGGCTGCAGCTCGAGCTTGAGTCGCTGGGGCTCGTGTACCCACGCGACGCGCGGCCGAAACGCGCGAAACCGCAGCGCGATATACCGTTCCCTGACGCACTTTATCTGCCCGGACAGGGCGAAGACGAATTTTTGAAGGCGCCGGCGCGCGCTGAGACAAGGATCTGATGATGACAACTTCACGCAGTGAGGGCCCGTTTGGGGCTGAAATTACCGGCGACCTGCTGAGCGTCCACCGCTTACAGACTGACGAAAAAGTGGGTGCGGACTCGCTGACAGGGCGAGGCTTAACCATGCTGTTTGTTTGTTCGCTCCAGAAGAAGCCGTGGTTTGTCTTGCACGGCGACGGCCTGTACGCGCAGAACGCACAGGATGGGCTGGCTCCGCTCTATCGCGGCGATGACGCGGCGCAGCTGCTGCGCTGTATTAGTGAACTGCTGACCACTGTAGAGAGCAAACGCCTTCGCGGACGGAAACGCCGGAAAATCGGCTATGCCTTTGTGGTGGCCTGCCTGACGGGGGCGTGGCTGACAACAGCCGTTATGGCTTCCCGCCTTTTCATGCCCGAAGACCCGCATCTGCTCACTACAGTGGATGCCCGTACAGTGGTTCGTTCAGCGGCTGAACCTGCCGGTTACGTGCGCGCTGAGCCAGATGTCCCGACCGTGATGCCGTACCCTGCTGATGCCCCGCCGCCTGGCCGTCCGCTTATGCAGCAGTCTCCGCGATCTCAGCAGACAGGCACAGCCACCCCAGCCGACGGCTGGGACCTCTCGCAGAGCGTGCGCGCGGAGCTGCCGGCAAAACTTCATAACGCGGCATCGCGCGGGCTGTTCACCGTACCGCTGTCATCCGGCCACGCGCGCACGATTTACGTGTTCGCCGACCCGGCATGCCCGAACTGTCAGCGCATGGAGCGCCACTTTGAAACCGCTGCCGGCACCGTCAACGTGGTGATTTTCCCGGTCACCATCGAGGGCCGTGAGGCGTCGCTGAAGACGCTGACGCCGGTAATGGCGCTGCCCGAGGCTGACCGTCCTAGCGCGTGGAAGCAGCTCTTTGCCGCCGATGCCGGTATCGGCGTTCCGGGCGCCGCAACGGCCGCACCGGCGGTCACCAGTGAGACCCAGGCGGAAACGGCGCGCGGGGCGATCGGCGTCAACGAGGTGGCCTTCCGGGCCTACCGACTGCCGGGCACCCCCTGGACGATTTCAGACGACGGCCGCTACGTGCCGCAGAGCGTACTGAGCTCGCCGGCGGCGCTCGCGGACTTTTTGAACGGAGGCGATCATGGCGGACAATAACGCTGCACTCGACAGCGCGCGCGTCAACCGGCACGCGGGCCGCTCGTGGCTCATCGACGTACTGAGCGAGACCGGCACGCTGGCCTGGGGGATGCTGGCCGCCGTGGTGGCCGGCATCGTCTGGCCCGCCACGCTGGTGCTGAGCCTGCCGGTGCTGATGTTCTGGGCGCTGGTCGTGGCGCCCGCCGGCCGCTGGAAGATGCCGATGCGCATGCCGACCGACATCAACCGGGACGACCCGTCGACCGAGCGAAAGGTGCCGGCAAAGGTGCTGGGCTTTCTGCCGGTGGCCACCGTGCGTATTCACACAAGCCGCGCGGCTGGCATCCTGTACGCCGGCTACCTGCGCGGCAGGGACGCCGGGCGGGAGCTGTGGCTTTCCATGGACGACCTGACGCGTCACGTGCTGATGTTCGGCACCACAGGCGCCGGTAAAACGGAGACGCTGCTGGGCTGGGTGTTCAACGCGCTGTGCTGGGGTAAGGGCGTTATTTTCTCTGACCACAAGGCACAGAACGACGTGGCGCTGGCCATGATGTCCATGGCCCGCCGCTTCGGCCGTGAGGACGACCTGCGAATGATGAACTTCATCACCGGAGGTCGCTCCCGCGCGCAGGAGCTGCTGGAAGACGTAAAGGGCCGCCCGCAGACGAATACCACCAACGTGTTTGGTATCGCGCAGGAAACCTACACCATCAACCTGATGGATTCCATGCTGCCCAAAACCGGCAGCAGCGGCGGCGAATGGCAGGAGAAGGCGCGCTCGAT
>NZ_JBTRDW010000018.1:0-23042 GCF_054823405.1 Kluyvera sp. 1366 | reverse complement strand
CCTGAAGCTGCGTGATGAAGGGCTCACGCCCGCGAAGATTGCTGAGCAGCTCGGCATCGGGCAGACCAGCGTGTATCGCATTCTTAAGGCGCAGCAGGCAGACGCGCCGGCGGCGGACAGCACTCCGTCTGCAGCCACTGTGAGCGAGCCGGTCATCCCGGCCGCGACCTCTGTGCCTGCAGAGGTGCCTGCCGTTAACGTCAGCGAACCTGATGTCCCGTTGCCGGCGGCCGGCGTGACATCGACTGCCGAAGCGCAACCTGCCACCGCGCCGGCGGCTGAAAGCGTCGCGACAGCGCAGCCAGCACCCGAAGCACCGGTGACGCCGGCGTCGGCTTCACCGGGCACCTTTGATGGATTCACCGGGCTCTACGGCACCGGCGCCGAACTGCGCGACAGGCTGGCCGCGCTGGCCAGCGGTCAGGTCTCACCGGCGGCGCTGCTGCAGGACATCAGCACGCTGCGTTCACGCGTCGAGAGCGCGGCGATATCCGGCGTGTACACCCGTGAGCACGTGAAGGAGATGCAGCAGGTCTTCGACCGGGTGACGCAGGGCGGAATGGCAGGGGCAAACGTCATGGAGGTGGGTGGGTTCAGCCGCCTGCGTGGCCTGCTGGGGCAGCGCGATACCTGGAGTTCACTGCACCCGACCGGCGGCACGCTTGATATTAATACCGTGCCAGACAGGGTGGGTCAGCAGTACGCGCTGCTGGCGCGCGGGGACGTGACGCGAGCGCAGTTTGATCGTGAGGTGCGGATGCTTTACGGCGAGTTTACCCGCGCCGACCCGGGGAGCTTTACGCCCGGGCGTCAGGAGGAAACGCGCGCGGTCTTTGATCGCATGGCATCACTGGAGAGCCCTGAGCGCGCCGCGCAGTATTCGGCTGGCGCGGTGGTGCTCGCGGCTCAGTTGCCGCCGGCGTCCGCCGCTGACCCGAACGCCACGGCGCTTGATCGTATTCAGACGGCCCTGCGCGATGAATTTGTGTCGCTGGCCCGCGGTGAAACGACGGCGCCGGCGCTGATGGAAAACGTGGCGCGACTGCAGGCGCAGCTTGATGATGCAAAGGCGCTGGGCGTCTATGCCGGCGGCCACCTGAAAGAAGTGCAGGGCGCGTTTGACCGCGTCACGCAGGGTGGACTTGCGGGTATGCCCTCGCCGGACGCACCGGCTCCCCGCGGAGACTACCTCTCCCGCAATCCCGGATCCGCCTCGCTCGACGTTGCCAGCGTCCCTTCACGCATTGAGGCGCAGATTGGTCTGCTCGTTCGCGGTGAGGTCACGCGCGCTCAGTTTGAGGATAACCTGGCGGTGCTGCGCAATGAGGTCGTGCGGCTCTCAGAGACCGGCAACGTCACGCCGGCGGCACTGTCAGCCGCAGAAGGGGCCTTTGCGAACCTGGGCGCACCGCCGCTACCGGCCGCTGCGGCCACACCCGTTGCCACACCGCCCGTGGCCGCCGTGCCTGAACCAGCGACACCGGTGACAGACGCCAGTGTGACGGCTCCGCCGGCTAATGCGGCGCCAGCTGCAACGGCATCCCAACCGTCTGCGGTGCCCGCCACGGCAGCTGAGCAGACACCACCGGCCCCATCGGTCTCAGCTCCCGCTGCTTCTGCTGTGCCGGATGTCTCCTGGCAGACGGCAGCAGCGGAGGCCCGACCTGAACCCGTAGCCCGCGCGCCGGAGCCTGCGCATGAAGCAGCAGCACCCATGGCGGAGGCTGTTCCGCAGCCAGCCGTGCCGCCGGTCAACCCGCTGACCTCCGCATTTGGTGCAGAAAATGCCATCCTGGTCGGCGCACCGCGCGTGGCGGCGCAGGATGAAGATGCACCAGCCTCATCAGGATCGAAACAGGCACGCATCGATGCCGATAAGCTGCTGAGCCGCGTCACGCACGAGAAGCACCCGGACGGCAAAAGCGTGCTGTACAAGCTGGACGGCGAGGCGGCCTTCATTGACCGCGGTAATCGCTTGGTCATGGCAGAGGGCGCCAGCGCGCATCAGGAGAAAGTGCTCGCCGCGCTGCTGACCGCTGCCAATCACTATCAGGGGCGCATTGAGCTGACCGGCAGCGACGAGTTTAAGGCGTTTGCGATCGGCGTCATCGTGGCCAATAAGCTTGACGTAAGCATGAAAAACGCCAGCCAGCAGGCGGACCTGGACGCCGCGCGCCGCGCAGCGGGTCAGCCCGTGGCGCCGGCCGCCCCAGCTGATGCTGTACGCGGTGACCCGCAGGCACCGCGGGCCACTGAGACGCCGCCCGTAACGCCGGAGGCGCAGGCTGCGCCTGCACAGGCTCACGCACAAAGCGCAGCGCCCGTGACAGCGTCACAGCAGCCCGCTTCTGCACCGGCGCCTGAGCCCGCCGCGCCGAAGATTTCACCGGCGGTTCATACGCCAGCGGAAAAGGCGCGGGAGCCGGTGACCGGCAAGGTCACCGCCTGCGGGCAGGCGCCGTTCCGTTTTGAAGCGGATCAGAGCGAAAGCACCTTTATTACCCTGCGTACTAAAGAGGGGCCGCAGACCTTCTGGGGCAAGGAGCTTGCCGGCCTGCTGCGCGAAACCAACCTGAAGCCCGGGCGCATGGTCACGCTGCAGTGGCAGGGCGAACAGCCGGTCACCGTTAACAAGCCCGTTAAGGACCTGCAGGGTAACTTTACCGGCCAGTACGAAAAGGTTCAGACCCGACGCAATCAGTGGTCACTGGCCCCGGTGGGCGGAGCCCGGGTACAGACCGGAGCAGACGACATGGTGCCGCTCGCGGCCGTGGACGTGAACCGCTACACCCAGATCCAGCACACGCTGGTGAGTCGCCTCGGACTGGACGTCGACGCGCCGCCGAAGCCGGCCGACGGCCTGTACTGGCTGAAGCCGGACGGGCAGGGCAGCGCGCAGGCGGGCGATGCGCTCTCAGCGCCGCGCCCTGCGCACAACGAGCGCGCCGGCATCCCGGTGATGTCCGCGTGGGGCGATGACGGCCGGCTCGACCTGCACCTGGTGCAGGGCGACGGGGACTACCTGCAGGGCGTGGTACGTCAGGGCGGCACCTATCAGCACGTGCTGGTAAGCCTGCCGGGCAGCGCTGACGCACCGCCGATGGTGGTCAACCTGCTGACGCCGGAAGGGGCGCAGCCTGTCGGCAGCGGCAACGGCATCAACCGCTCAAACGGTCAGCCCGTGCCGCGCGAGCACGTGGTGGTGCGCCTCACCGGTGACGCTGAGCCGCGCATTGCGAAGCTCGACGCTCCGGCAGACGTGCCCGCCGCGCTGCACGCCCGTCTTGGTTACGACGAGCGCTACAAGGCAGAAGCTGCCGCCCCAAAGGACCGGCCGGCGGTGGCACCACAGGCAGCGCCGGTCACCCCACCCCGCCCGGTGTAAGCCACTTCCTGACAGGAGAACTGACATGAAACAACCCCTGACCGCCCTCGTGGCGGTCTTTTTCTGCTGCACCGCCTTTGCCGCCGGCGCCGCAACCTGTCGCGCCGGCAGCGCCGCGCAGACCGGCAGCGAGGCGGGCTATAACGCCGCCAAAAAGGCTAACGACGCGTGGGCCGCCCGTGAAAGCCAGACGTCCGATCAGCTGCAGAACTGCCTCTCCGGCATCCGCAACATTTCCATCAGCCTGCCGAACCTGCCGAGCCTGCAGGACATCATGAACCAGGCGTCAGAGAAGGTCTGCGGGGCGCTGACGGACAAAATCAACAGCAACCTGCCGACCAGCATCGATCCGTGGCAGTCCTACGGAATGTAAGGAGTACCGCATGCACAACCCCCAACACACCCCGCCGCCTCAGGAGGCGGCCGTGGTCCTGACCGACCCGGACGCCTATGAGCACGCCCTGCACGCGCAGCACGAGCGCACGCTTGGCGCAGAGTTTGCGCGCACCTGCCTGAAGAGGCTGGGCTGGAGCCTCAGCGTCAACGTCATTCAGGCGATCGTCATCGGCGCCCTTGCCGTTTACATCGTGTTTCTCCCGCGCGAGTACTTTGCTACCGAAGCGGGGCGCATCACCCCGCTTTATCCGACGGACAAGCCGGTCTGGAGCGAGAGCGACGTGAGGCAGTTTGGTGCGGACACCATCAGCAAGGCGTTTACGCTCGACTTCGTGCACTACCGCGACCAGATGACCGCCGCGGCCGCTGACTTCTCGGAGGAGGGCTTCACCGGCTACAACAGGGCGCTGAGCACCGACTCCAACACCCTGTCGCTGGTGAAGGACAAGCGCATGAACCTGACCAACACCGTCGAGCCGGGCGTCATCACCCGTCGCGGCGTGGTGGGCGGACGCTACACGTGGGAGTTCCAGTATCCCGTGACGCTGCGCCTGCAGGGCCAGAACACCAGTACGCCGCCGCTGCGCTACATCTTCACGCTGCGCATCCAGCAGGCCGATCCGCGCCTCAAACCGCGCGGCCTTGAGGTCACGCAGACCATCACCAACAACGCAGGATAATGCTATGAGCAACTTTCGCACGCTGGCCCTGTGGCTGGCGCTGTGCGGCAGCGCGGGCGCCGCCACGGCAACGGGGACCGCCCCGGCAGCCGGCACCGACGGCGGCTGGCGCTCGACTGCTTCCGCCGGCGGTGCTGCCGCGACAGGCCAGACAGGTGGCGGTACGGGCGCGCCCGCCGCGCCGGCAGCGGCAGGCCCGCTCCCCGGGCAGGCGCTGCCGCCGCCCACCTCGGTCACGTATGACCAGGCGCAGGCGACTATTGCCCCGCTGACGCCCGATGAAATCCGCCAGCTGCGTGCGCAGCAGACCGAGCAGAACCGGGCGCTGGCCACGCCGGGTATTACGGCGGTACCGCGCATCACCGCGCAGACGGTGAGCCTGCAGCCCGGCGCGAGCCTGCCGCTGGTGCGCACCGCCGTGAACTGGCCAGCGACCGTGAGCTTTATCGACAGCACCGGCGCGCCCTGGAAAATCCTCGGCGACCCGGTGAGCGGCTCCCCGGACATCGACGTGAAGTGGATCCCGGGCATGTCCTTTATGGTCATCACCGCAAAGCGCGACTTCGTGAACACGCTGGTGACCGTGGGGCTTGAGGGCCTGCCGGTGCCGCTGCAGATAAGCGTGATGAGCGGTGAGGCCGACACGGCGAAAAAGACCTGGACGGTGGACGCGCGCCTTGACCTGCGCATTCCCCGCCGCGGGCCGGGCGCGGCGCCTGACGCACCGGGCCCCTCGCGCATCGGGCTGCACGACGACGTGCTGCAGGCGTTTCTGGACGGCGTGCCACCGTCGGGCGCGAAGCGCCTGAAGACCACCGGCAGCGTGCCGGACACGGCGGTGTGGCAGCAGGGCGACGACCTCTACATCCGCTCGCGCGCGGACATCCGCGACGAGTTCGACACCACGCTTTCGTCGGCAGACGGCACCCACCTGTGGAAGCTGCCGGTGACACCGCGCGTGGCCTTCTCGGTTGACGGGCGCACCGAAGCCCTCAGCATTGCCCTGGAGTAATCATGAGCGATCAACAGAACACCGGCGGCGGCAACATCCGCCTGATGATGGGCCTGATCCTTGGCGGCATCGTGGTGGTGGCGGGGGGCGGCTACGCGCTGTACAGCTACTTTGCCGCACCGCCGCCTGAACCTTCCCGCGTTAACCTGACGCGGGTAGGCGGCAGCACGCAGGTGAGCGCACAGGAGCAGGCGGCCTACCGCGAGCTGCTGCGCGAAAACAACGCCCGGGGCGCGCAGACCGCCGCCGCCTCGGACGGCAGCTTCATCGCCAGCATCCCGCTGCAGCAGGACGTGGTCACGCCGAAAGAAACGCCAAAGGTCGCACCAGCCGTGACGCCGCGCGAGCTGCCCCGCCCGCAGGGTAACGGGCGCACGCAGGAGCAGGAGAAGGCGCTCAGCGAGGCGCGGCAGAAGTCGCTGACCGCACTGCTCGCAAAAATCCAGGCGGAGCCACAGACCGACCTCCCAGCCGCGCAGCTGCTGGGCGGAAAGGACGGCGGCTGGGCCGCATGGCGCGACTCGCAGCCGGGCAGCTACGTGCAGCAGGCCGCCGCGCGCAGCCGTCAGCTCGCCGCGAATACGCCACCGGCCACCGTCGTGGTGGCGCCTTACTGGCGCGGGCCGGGTGAAATTTACACCGGCGTGAACTCGGATAACGGCACCACGCCGGTGCTGGGCCGCATCACCACGGGCCAGTATGCGGGCGCCGTACTGCAGGCGCCTGAAGGGGCGAAGCTGTCCGGCGACGGGGTCATCATCCACTTCACCACGATGGCGCTGAACGGGCAGAACTACAAGGTGGACGCCTATGCGCTGCAGGACGATACGCTCGTGGCCAACATTGCCACCGACGTCGACCATCACTACTTCCGTCGCATCGTGCTGCCGTCCATCTTCAAGGGCATCGGCAGCGCGGGCCAGCTTTACGCGCAGGCCAACACGCAGCTGCTGAGCAACGGCTTCAACACCGTCACCACGCGCCCGTCCACGCCGGACGGCACGGCGGTGGCCGGGGTGATTGCCGGCGGCACGGCGGAGCAGGCGGCGCAGGTGCTGAACAGCGACGCGGCCCGCCTGCCGGATCGCACCGTAACGGTGAAAAACGGCGAGGTGGTGGCCATCCAGTTTATGCGCGGCGTCTACAGCACCGACGCCGAGTCGCCGCAGGGCGTATCGCAGGCGACCGGTGGCAACGCGTCGCCGGCGGCACTGAGCAGCAACCCGACCCCGAGCGCCGCGGACCTGCGCGAAGAAACCCAGGCGCGCATCCGCGCCGCCGAACAGAGAGGTATGCCCCGTGAATGAATTCGATCCGCAGCCGGCGGTCATCGCGCCGGTCACCCCCGCCGCTTCACCGCCCGCCCCGCAGCAGCAGAGCTTTCTGACGCGCCCGCGGCTGATGGGCTACTCCCTGCCCTGGCTGGCGGGTATAGGGCTGGTGATGGGCTTCCTCGGCTGGTATCTGTTCTGGCCCGCGGGCTCCTCACTGGATGCCAGCCAGCGCGCGTTCGGGCAGGACGCCGGGCTTGAAGCGGTGCAGCCCGCCTCTGCCGCGTCCGCGCCAGCGCCGCTGCAGACGGGCGGACTCAGCGTCCCCGCCGCCGCGCTCAGCGTGGCGGAACCGGCCGGCAGCGTGCCGGACGACGTGGTGAAGCTCATCCGCGAGGGGCGCGAGTTTGAGGCGGCCAACCGCGAGGCGATCACCCGCCTGTCGGACACGGTGCGCGCGCAGACGAAGGCGCTGGCCAGCCTGCAGCAGCAGCTTGCCGGCATCGCGCAGGAAAACGCCCGGCTGGGTAATCAGCTGACCGTGCTGGCCGCGCGGCCTTATCCCGAGGGGGGCGGACACGCCGCCGGCAAGCGCGCGACGCGATCGGCGCTTTCCGGCATGCGGCTGGAAAGCCTGCAGGAGGGGATGGCGTGGGTCAGCTGGCAGGGCAGGACGTGGGCGGTGCAGGCGGGGGATACCCTTGGCGGCGTCACCGTGCGCGACGTTAACGCGTCTGAAGGCAGCGTCACAACCAGCGCCGGCGTGCTGCGCTAGGGAGGCGTCATGGGAGGATCGCTTGACGGCATCACCATGCTGTCTAACCTGGCATCCGGGCTGCAGAGCTCGTTCATCACTCTGGCCCTGACGCTGGGGTCGCTGTTCGGCGTGCTCGGTGCCGGCGGCTTTCTGGTCCGCCAGTCGTGGCTTGCCCGCAAGGCGCCCGGTCAGTCGGCGAGCGGCGGGGCCGTGGTGGCCTGTCTGCTGCTGTCGGGCTGCCTGGTGGGGCTGGACCAGCTTATCGGCGCGGGGGCGCGGCAGGTGGGCTGGCAGGTTTCGTTTGACGCCATCAGCTACGTGGATCAGGGGACTTTCGGGCAGGGCGCGGTCGCGGCCAACGCCCTGCTGAGCCTGCTTCGTATGGTCGGCGTCTGGTTCGCACTGGCGGGCGTGATGCTGTGGCGCCGTTCCCGTAAAGATGGCCACTCATGCCTGACGGCGGGCGACGACGTCAACAAAGGTACCGTGAGATTTATCCTTGGGGTGTTGCTCGTGTGCAGCCCCTACCTGCTCGATGCCTTACAGAAAACCCTCGGTATGCGCTGAGGCAGATTCAATAACTTCCGTCCTCATGGACGATTCACCCGGCCATCCGGCCACTCTTATTCATTAAGGAAAACACCATGATTACTCGCTTTTACTGCGCGGCATACGCACGCGTCCTGATGCTGTCTGAAACCCTGCGCCGCATGACTTTACGCGCACTCTGCGCCTGGCTTGCCCTTATCTCGCCGGTGGCCATGGCCGACGGTGACTTAGCGGATATGGGAAAAAATGTATCCGAGGGCGCCAAGTCCCTGCAGACCAGCGGGATCGTCATTATTCAGGTTATCGGGTTCTTTTCGTTCGCCGGCGGGCTTCTCTCCATCAAGGCCATGAAGAACAACCCGCAGATCAAGCCCTGGATGATTGTACTGGCCATTGTTGGCGGGATGCTGGCTATGGGTATCCCGGAAATCATCAAGCGCGGCATGACGCAGATGGGCATGACGCCGGTGAGCGTCAGTTAACTGACCGGCCGCCCCATCACGGGGCGGCACTTTTCACGGTTCCGTCTGAACCTTTCCTGAGCTTCTTACGGAAAAGCTGATTTCTTACGGCTGGTATTGGCGTCAGATGAAGGTCGGGTGCCTTACAGAGGTGATGACTCATGAATCTTATTAAGGACTCTGGATGAATCTACTGCCGGGCCTGAATGCCACTGTTATCGACACCGGTCTGTGGCACATACTCACGAATGCCAGAACCCGCACGTTTGCAGATGTCCGCAAGCGTCAGCTGGTACTGAGGCTCATTACTGAAATGCGGCTGGATAACCATCCTTCAGGCTATCCGGATCCCACCGATATATCGATGCTGACCCATTATATTCGTGACGAGAAGTTTCACAACGTTCGCGAACAGGGCAGAGGGAGTTCAGCTGCGGCGGAAATTCAGCAGCTGATTGACTGGCTGAAGCGGCTGGAAAAGGCGGCGCTCGAGGCGCCACCTGTCAGCGTGTCACGGCTCCCCTGGTACAGAGCGTGGTCAGATCTGGCGGGCATAATCCTGATGCTGGTCTCTCCTGCCTTTTTAGCGCTTGTTGTATACCGGCCACCTGACTGTATCAGTGTTCTGACGCTGATTGTGTATGCGCTGCTGACGACGGTCGCAGAATCAATCAGCCAGGATAATTTTGCGCCGCAGTTCGCCACGATCACACGGGCAGTTCTGTTCATGACCGCTGTCGGGATGGCACTGCATTATGTGCACACAGCAGTGGGCGGTTTCTGATAACCGCCATCAGACTGGCGCTGCACCACCGCTACCAACCTCTCTGAATTTTACATCACTACGGCATCATCATCTGCATCAGGCCCTGCCTGTAAGGACTTCCTGTGTCTGTTTATCCCTCACCCTCTCCGGCGGGCGGCCTGCTGCCGCTCCTGCCGGACGTCAGCGGCGAAGACGCTGCCCCGAGGCCCGTTTCCCTTGAAGCCGGGCCACCGTGCCGCTGCTGCGGTACGCGCGCGCAGCGTCTGTGGCAGGGGCCGGACGCGCAGCCGGTCTGCACGCTGTGCTGGCTGACCCTTAACCTCGACAGCCCCACGGCGGCACACGGACATCTGGCCTGGCTGCCTGACGCCCCCGCCGCCGACATCATCAATCTGCAGCGCCGTGCGCTTATCGGGCAGCACAGCGAGAGTAAAGCCGTGCGTAAACAGGGCAGGCGCGTCTGGAACTGGCTGGCCCGTCACGCACGCGAGGTGGAGTGCATGTGGGGCACCTCCCGCGCGCCCGAGTTCGCCGCGGCCTTCGCGCGACTTCCCCCGTTAAAGCGCGCACAGATGCAGCAGCGGCTCGAAGGCTGCGTGCTCATTCTGCCCGCTGACGTTTTTACCGACCTGACCCTGCTGCTGCCGCTGGGCCGCACCGCCGATAGCGCGGTGCATACCCCGGCATGGGCGACCTATACCCGGAGCGACCTGTATGCCAAACCGCCTTATCCGCTGGACTGAAGAAGTGATCACCGCCGCGACGCGCTTTGCCGTGTCGCGCGATCTGCCCGACTACTGCGATCTGCAGACCGTGGTGCGCCTCACCGACGACGATCGCATTCGTCACCCGGAGCTGAGCGCGCCGTACATCATGGTCACTCATCGCGGTGACTATCTGACGGTTTATGAAGTTGCCGGCAGCTACAGTGAGGCAGACGAAAAGCTTGCCGCCGGGCATGACGATGCGTGGCAGGGGCGGCTTGACCGCATGACTGAGTCCTTAAACTCCCACTATCGGCATACGGGTCATAAAATCAGCACCGTACACGAGTGCGATCCGGACGGCGGCGGGGCTGTCATCAGTCGGCTGCTGGCGCCGCAGTATCAGTCACTGAAGCGCACCGGCCTGGATCTGAAATACATGCTCGATGAGCAGGTGAAGAAGCTCACGCCGTGGGTGAACCGCGAGCGCACCTGGCTTGTCTGCTACAGCGGCCGCGGCGTGCTGGCCGGGCACGAACTGCGTGATGAAAACGCCCGCCTGAAGGAGCTGGTGAAGGGCAGCCCGGCGGCCGCATTTGGGCAGAATCCGCTGCTCACCGAGCTGGCGGGCCTTAAAATCCGCCACGACGCCTTCCTCTCGCAGGTTGAGCGGGCGCTCGGCGATAGCGGGAAGGGCGTACTGATGCGCCGCATCGATGCGCACGAAGCCGGGCGGGTGCTGCGCGCGCAGGTGGACCCGGGCACGGGCCATGACTGGCAGCCGCTGCTGCCGGACGATCGCATTATCCCCCGGGGAGTGCGTCAGGGTGAGGACGCCACCGCGCTGCTGGCCCCCTGGCTTAACTTTCAGGTCATGGGCGCGGGCGTTGATGAGATACGCAACAACCTGATCAAAATTAAAGGCGTCTGGCACGGCACGCTCGCCGTGAACCTCGGGCCGCAGAGTCCGCAGAGCTTTGCCCGCCTGCGCGAACTTATTCCGCGCAGCGTGCCGTTCCGCATCCGCAAGGACCTGATGCCCGGCGGCATGCGTCGCCTCGGCGGCAAGCACGTCGTGCTGAGCATGGCCTCCTGGGTGCCGGGCCTGAAACCGATTTTCGATTCCATTTCGATGCTGGCCGAACGCGAGATGCACGAGCCGGTGTGTATGATGACCATCACGGCCGCGACTTGGGGGGACTCACCGGAAACGGTGACGCGCAACCTGACGCTGCTGCAGCAGGCGCTGACGTCGTGGGGGATATGCGGCGTAACGCAGACCTTCGGCGACCCGGTTAAGGCGTGGGTGGCTACGCTCACGGCCTCGTCGGCGTCAAGCGGGCCGTGCCTGATGTATCCGCCGCTGTCTGAGGCGCTGAACCTGATGCCGCTTACCCGTCCGACGACGGCCTGGAGCGAGGACGGCAACGCGCTGTTTGTGTCGCCGGACGGCAAGCTGATGCCGGTTGCGCTCGCGCCCTCCAACCAGACCAAGAAAACCAGCATCGTGGCCGGCGAGTCCGGCGGCGGTAAATCGGTGTTCATCAACCGGCAGCCGATCATCATGTCGATGTCCGCGCAGCAGCAGTTACCCTTCTTTGCCGGCATTGATAAGGGGTTCAGCGTGCAGGGCATGGTCTCGATACTGCGGGGGGCGCTCCCGCCGGAGCGTCAGGATGAGGTGCTGAACATCGTGCTGCGCAACGACGCGCAGCACTGCCGCAACCTGTTCGACATCCAGCTGGGGCTTTCGATGCCGCTCAGCTATGAATCCGAATTTATGGAGAACGCGCTGCAGGCCCTGTGCATCGACCCCGGCACCGGCGTGCCGCCCAACGGCCGCGATACGCCGATTATTCTGCGCCGACTGGTCAGCGACTCGTTTAAGGCCTGTCGCGAGGAACCGCGCCGCTACGAGCCGGGGCTCGTGTCGGAGGTAGACGCGGCACTGAGTGACGCTGGCATCTGGGAGGCGCACCCGGAATACCGCGACAACGCTACATGGTACGAGGTGCGGGACCTGCTGCAGGACGCGGACCACCCGGACGCCGCGCAGCGCGCGCAGTTCCAAGCGGTGCCGGAGCTCGCCGACATGGCGCCGCGCCTGCTCAGCGAGGATTTTCGCAGCATGTACGGCAACATCCAGCGCGACGGCAGCAGCGAGCCGCTGATTGAGTATATCGCCCGCTGCCTGCGCGACGCCTGCGGCCAGTACCGCATGTTCGCCGGGCGCACGCGCTTCATGATAAGCCCGAAGGCGCGCGTCATTACGGTCGACATTCAGTACGTCGCCGGCGACAAGTCAAAGGCGGGCTACCTGCAGACCGGCATGATGTACCTGTTTGCCGGCCACATCGCGGGCGGCGACTTCGTGCTGCCTCAGTATCAGGATGAGCTCTTTCCCGCGCTCCACGAACGCTGGCACCCTATGCACCGCGCGCGCGTGGATCAGCTCGACCAGGAGGTTAAAACCCGCCAGTACGACGAGCTGCACAACGCCAAGGGCGTCCCCTTTATCTTCCCGATGCTCGAAACCGCCGACCGCGAGCAGCGCAAGTTTGGCGTGCGCACCGTGCTGTCCTCGCAGTACTTCCGCGACATGCCCGACGCGCTGCGCCAGTCAGCCAACTCCGTCTACATGGTCGGCGTTGACCCTGAGGACAGGAAACTGCTGAAAGAGCGCTTTAAGGTGCCGGACGCCACGCTTGACCGCTTTGAGCGCATGGGCAGCGGCCCGGCGGCAGACGGCAGCGGGGTGCCGTTCCTTGGCATCTTCCGCATTAAGGGAGGCAGCACCATTGCCCACATCATGAAAAACACGGTGGGTCCGGAGGAGCTGTGGGGCCACAGCACCACGCCGGTGGATATGTCGCTGCGCCGCATGCTTGAAAACGACGTCGGCGCCGGCACGGCCCGGCGCATCCTCGGGCGCTTCTTCCCGAACGGCTCGGCCGAGAAGGTCATCGAGCACCGTCAGCGCACCGCGGGCGAGGCGCGCGGCGACAACGTCATCCGCACGCTCGCCACCGAGCTAATCGATAAACAGGGCTACGACCTCTGACCCCTCAGGAATTCTGACATGCATAAATCCACACCATGGCGCCCCGCGGGGCGCCGGCTGCTTGCCGCCTGCGTGCTGGCGGCGCTGGCGCCGAAAGCGCTGGCGTACCCGACCGAAGAAATGAGCAGTATTCCCATTCAGACGCAGGTCATGCCGGCGTTGCAGACTATGCAGGCCACGCTGGCTGAAATCCTGTCGGCGGAGAAGGAGACCGGCACGGCGGTGGTGCAGTCCTCGGACAAAACCACCACGGCCATTACGGAAGCGGCACGTACGCAGCGCGAAGCGGAGAACTTTAACCGTCAGGCGGACCGGCTGGAGAAGGCCCGGGCGGCCTACACGGTGCCGGACAGCATCTGCAGCGAGTCGGCTTCCGGGACGGCCGCGCAGGTGAGTCAGGCAACCCGCGCGGCGGCGTCAAAGCTTGCCGGCGGCAGCGGCGTGTCGAGTGCGGTCGTGCGGGAGACGCTGGCAAGCCTGCCCACCTCGCCCCGACAGGGCGGCTATCGCAGCGCGCTGATTCACGCGGGCTACTGCACGGCGGAGGAGGCGAAGCTGTACGGCGGTACCGGCCTGTGCCCGGGCGTCTCGCCGCTGCCGGGCGGCGACACCGAGGCGCGATCGCTTTACGACGGGGCGGGTCCTGCGGGTAAAGACCCCGAGCTCACATTTACCCAGGCACAGACCGATGCGGCGATGGCCTACGTGAACAACTCGGCGAAGCTCGACGCCGGGCGCACGCCGGGCAAGGGTGAAATCCAGACCGCCACCGGTCAGGAGTATCAGGGCCTGCTCACGCAGTACAAGGCGATGCAGAGCGCGGCGATGCAGCCGCAGCTGGACATGGTGGCGGCGAGCCAGCCGCAGGACGCCACGCAGGCGGCGCTCACCGAGGCGCGGCAGGCGCCGTCGGCGGAAAGCTACTTCCAGCAGACCGCGTCGGCGCAGGCAAAGCAGACCGGCACCATGAGCGAGCGCGAGTTTGAGGCGTTCGAGGTGGGCCGCCGCTACGCCAACACCGCGTGGGTCACAGACCTGCAGGGCATGGACGGCGACAACCTGGCGCGCGAGATGGCGCGCCAGCAGAGTCTGGCCAACTGGCTGGCGCTCGGCATTAAAAACGAGCTGCGTCAGGCCAACATCATCAGCGGCCAGCAGCTGGCGCTGGCGGCAAAAAATGAATACGCCCCGCAGCTGCAGGCGCTGTCCTCGCAGATGAGCGCCGGCGTGAGCGCTAAGTAATTCCTTTACGGAGCATTCCATGACGACAAGCGGTACCTTCGCGCCGGACGCCGGCGCGCTTTCTTCCCTGCTGGACGCGGCCGCCGGCCCGGTTCTGGTGCTGGACCCCTGCGGCGCGCTGTGGGAGGCCTTCTGGCAGGCGCCGCGCTGGAAAACGCTGTGGCAGGCGTGGCGCCTGGCGCCGGGACAGACGCAGGAGGGCGACGTATGGGACGTGCTGGGCGCGCTGCGCCACGTGTCCGCCACGGACGGGAGCGAGGCGCTGGCCGCCGCGCTGTTTCCGGCAGACGGGCACAGCGACCTGACGCGCAGCCTGATGGCCTGCGTGCTGGCGTTCGCGGACGACACGGCCCACTTTATCGGGCGCTCATCCGGGCTCGGTGCGCTGGCCGGTCAGCTGTGGGCTGACGATCTGTGGACGGCGATCGCCCGCTGGAGCCGTCAGTATCCGCACCATCCGGCGCTGCAGGCGGCGCGCGCGCTGCTGACGCATGAAGGCGCCGGCGAGTCTGTTCTGGCTATTCGCGGCCGCATGGCCATCTTCCACCATCCGCACGTGGCGGAGACGTTCACGGGCGCGCCGGGATTCAGCCTCAGCGCGCTGCGCCAGCGTCAGGGACAGGTCATCTTCCTGACGCCCGACATCCGCTGCATGGAAAGTGAGGAGCTGACGTCCGTGTACGGCTTCCTCTTTAACGCGCTGCAGGCGATGGCGGCGCTTCACCACGTAACGTTTTCGCTCGCTGAGCCAACCCTGACCGCAGAAGGAGGTTCCCTGTGAAAGATTCTGATTCAGCCGCTCCGCAAGGGAGCGCAAAGACGTCCCGCATCACGCCGAAGCGTGTGGGCTGGATAGCGCTGAACGTGGTCCTGCCGGCGTGGGAGGTGTCCAGCTGGAGCCGCCACGCCGGGCGCAACGTTTCGCGCCTGTGGCAGCGCCTGCGCGAGGTCACGGCAGGGCGCGGCGGCGGAGATTATCGCCCCGCTGACTGGTCGCAGGCGGTGGCGGACAGCGGGCTTACGCCCGACCGCCTATCGCGTAACCTGCGCGTCAGCCGCTGGATATGGTGGGGACTGATGTGGCTCACCGGCCTGCCGGTGGTGGGCTTTCTTTTTGCGCTGATTGCTGCAGGCAGCAGCATCGGCGGGACCGGCTGGCTGCGCGTGGGCTGCGTGATGCTCGTGCTGCTGCTGCTCGCGGCGACCGGGTTCGTGCAGGCGCTGGTCACCAGCTTCCGCCTGTGGCAGCTGACGGAAAAGCGGGTGTCGGCGTCAGAGAAGGGCAGTTTTCAGGACTTTCTGCAGGAGACGCGCTGGTGCCGGCAGGTGCTGAGCGGCGGCCTGCTTTAAGGAGACTGTGCATGCGAAATCAAACACTCGAACAGCTTCTTATCCGGGTGATTACGCTACTGGATAACGCCAGTCTGGGTGATCGCAAGGAGACCATTTCGAACCTGCTGCACGGCGCACGGCGCGCCAGTCGGGAGCAGGATGATTTCACGGCACAGGAGCACAGCACTGAGGCACTCAGCCAGCTGCGTAAAGCGCGGCACAGCCTGCGTCTCTCTGGCGCGGCTGAGCAGGAGATCACACCGCTTGAGTACGCCATTGAGCTGCTGCTTCCGGTGAAGGAACACGCTGCTGCGGAATCGCTGTGGCGGTATCTGCTGTTAATTTTGCTGCTTCCTGCAGGCCTCACGCTCGTTCTCACGCCGTTGCTCTGGCTGGCAGGTCAGCTGCCGGGACTCTGAAAAAGGAGATAAGCCATGTATATGCGGCTTGATGTTTTAGCCGGCCTGCTGAGAGTGCGGCCGGGAGAGCTGCTTCACGCTGTGCGCAGCACGGGCGAGCTGGACGGCATGCTGCTGCCTGCCCGCAGGCAGGTGCGCGGTGCGGCACTGATGTTCGATCAGGCTGAGGCCACGGCGTTTGCTGCGCGCTGGCACGCCCGGGAGCCTGCGGATCATCCCGCGCCCTCCGGCGAACCCCTGATACCGCTTGATGCGTTTGCAAGAGAGGCGGGCATTGCGCCGCTGGCGCTCTGGCAGGCCGTCAGCCGACGTAAGCGCCTGCGCGGTATCACGCTGCCGGTGCCGGTCAGGTCCGAAGGGCAGCTGCTGTTTGAGCCGGCGGCGGTCAGCCGGTTTGTCAGCGCCCTGAGGCGCGTATCGGACGGAGAGAGCTCATGACCCGTGATGAATGGCTGCTGAAGTTCCGGCGTCACCAGTCGCCCGACACGCTGGAGAAGGTTTACGAGATGCTGAAATACAGCGGCGACCCGGCGGACGAGTATGCGATGACCTGTGCCTGGGACCACCGCAGGGCGGAGCTCGCCGCCGGCAGGCTTTTCGATCGCGTGCCGATGCACGTGTGGCGGTTCGTGGAATAACGTTAAGCGTATTCAGCCCGCCTGCCGTTCCCATACTGCCAACCTCAATACTTTTCACTCAGGTCATCCCCTGACCCACAGGTAAACCATGAAGCTACTGACAAAAATTCAGGCGGCGGCTCTGCTGTGCGCCGCGTCCTGCCCGGCGTTCGCCGACGGCGTGGACTACCAGACCATCAGCGATGCCGCCAGCAAGACCGGTGACCTGTCCCGGCAGGCGCTGGTAATGATATTCGGCGACGTGGTGCTTACGCCTTTTCAGCCAGGGCAGGCCACGCTTATCGGCTCGCTGTTTGCGCTGCTGAACGGCGTGCTCTGCTCGGTCGCGCTGGTGTGGTTCCTCATCGTGACGCTGAAGACGGTGTTCAAAAGTGGACAGGACGGTAAGGTATTCAGCGCCGGCCGGACCATGTTGCATCCCGTGATGAGCTTTGCCGGCTTTATCACGATCATACCGACCGCGTCCGGCTGGTCGCTGTCGCAGCTGGTGATGCTGTGGGCGGCCTCCACCATGGGCATCGGCAGCGCGAACCTGTTCACCGACAAGGCGGCGGACATGATAAGCAGCGGGATGTCGCTTGTCGTGCAGCCCACGGCACCCTCCACGCGTTCGGCGGCGCGCGCGGTGTTCGAAATGAACCTGTGCAAGTACGCGACCAACCGCGAGTTGTCCTCGCTCTATCAGGACGGGCAGGCGCGAACGGCGCTGATGGAAACGAAAGGCGGAAACGGCGACTACACCACGGGTAACGGCAGCGCGCTCTGCGGCAGCGCCCGCATCCCCGAGCCGTCAACCGGCGTCATGGACAGCCTGTTTGGGTCGGCCGTGAACACGGCGAGCGTCACCACGGCATCGCGAGGCGCGCTGGACACCATGCAGTCCACGCTCGATGCCGCCGCGCAGGCTTACGTCGATGCCTACCTCAGCCGGCGTGATCAGGATACCGGTACCCTGAGCGATCCGGAGACCACCATTCAGAATGCGGCGGCCGCGTATGAAACCACGGTTAACAACGCGCTGAATCAGCTGAACTACAAAGACTCGCTGCAGAGCCAGCTGACGACGCAGCTTAAAACCTACGGCTGGATATCGCTGGGCGCCTGGTACAACACCTTTGCGACGGCCAACAGCAAAACGAACGAGGTGGCCAACGCGGCGCCGGTGACGTCAGGGGCCAGCCTGCACGGCGAAACGGGCACCGGTGACCTGTATCACCAGGTATTTACGGCGTATCGATCGCAGGTGCAGAACAGCACTTATACGGCGCCTCTGGGTTCGCAGACGGCTAAAGATGATGGGGCTGCTCTTAATGCGACAGACCCGGACGCGGTATTTGTGAGTTTTTATAAAAGTCCGATGCAGAAAATCACTAACTCTATTGCTATATGGAAAGTAGGGACTGAGGCTAGTTTCTCGGAACAAGTTAACCCTTTAATTAAAATGCAAACCATCGGTGACTACACCTTAGGTGCCACCGAAACTGCTCTGGCGGCTTATACACTCACTCTCGCTGCTGCATCTACTGCGGATAATTCAGTATTGGGAAAAATTGGCGGTCTGCTTTTCGTCAATCCGGGAGCAGTTGTTAAAGATGTTCTGACGGAGCTCTCACCGCCGTTTTATTTCGTGATGTTACTGCTGTTCGCAGTTGGATTTTCGCTGGCGGTATTTCTGCCGGCGGTGCCCTTTCTTTACTGGATGGTGGGAGTGTTTAACTGGCTGGTAAGCGTCATGGTCGGTTGTGCGGCGGGGCCTATGTGGTCGGCTACTCATTTAGGAGCAGAAGAGGACAAGGGAAGCCGCAGTGCTTATGGATATATCTTCCTTATTGACATGATGTTGCGTCCCTCACTCATGGTGCTGGGTTTTTTCTTTGCTTCCGTAGCTGTAATGGCTGGAGGGACGCTGCTGAACATGCTTTTCGGTGCAGCATTAGCTAACGCAAATGCTGACTCAATAATCGGCTTAGTTAAAATGATCGGCTGGCTGTTGATTTATGCACGTATCGCCACCTTCGGCGTCACGCGAGTCTTCGGACTGCAGGCAACGCTCGCCGACTATGTGATCACGTTCCTGGGTGGTGCAGGAATGGCCGGCATCATGGGCGGACTGGTTGATGACGTCAAAGGCATGTTTGCTGCGGCAGGCGGCGGATCCCGCAGGGTGCCTGGTCTACAAAAAGCACCTAATAGTGGCTCGCCTAAAGAGGACGGAATTAAGTAATTTCACCTGGCTTTATTTACAGTCATGCGTATAATTTAATCAGAGGAATTGCGGCAGGAGGATGCCATGAAAACAGTACAACGTCATGATTCTAGGATTGAAAGTCTTTGGGTTGTAATAAAATTTGCCTATTATTTTTTGGCCCTACCTTGTTTGATGTTTATCGGTATTGCGATGGCTTTTATCGCATACGGAACAGCCACAGGTAAAACCACGGGTGCGGATTCACAATTTTATTCGGTAGCTATAGTTGTGTGGTTATTGGCAATAGTGCCTTTAATTGTTCGCCGTTACGGCAAAGTATCCCGGAAGCGCCAGCTTAAACAAATGGTCACACTGCTTAGCAGTGAGGAGCGTTTCAGCCCACAAAAGCAGCATCAGGTTCTGGACGCGGGACGTGGTAAATATCTGGGCCTCGATACCCGGCATGGCAATATTCTGTATATCAACATGGTTAAGAAAGGCGTCGTTGATGTCCTTGGCATCACGATGGATGACTGGACGAATCGCGAACTTGAAGGCAGTACGCTTCGCCTTAATACAAAGAATCCTGAAGTGCCAGTACTGAGTATTAACGCGCATCCAACGGTGGCCAAAGAACTGTTTGATACGATCGGCGCGATGAGCCACAAGAGCTATTCAGAATCGTTCCCGCAGGAGCCGTGGCCGGAGTATGTTGGCCGCCAGAGCCGCTTTGTTGAGTTCGAACACAACGTGGTGGTCCCGCAGGTCGTCTGATTTATCCCGACATTCTGACGCTTTTCCTCTGACACCGGCCCCGCGCCGGTGTTTTCTTATCTGCAGTCTGGCGGGCCCTTGCGTCCGTCTCCGATCCCGGAAACTCTCACATGTACACCTCTAATCCGAACGCCACCGGCAATAACGAGCCGGCCATGGTGATGATCACCCTTGGCCTGACGCTGCTGCTTTGCTGGCTTTTCTTTGCTGACTTTGTGCGCTGGAGCTGCTGGTTCCTTTACTGGCTGTGGCGCTTCGCCGACTTTCCGCAGATTCACGGCTACGCCGCCGAACGCATCAACCTGCTGGCCGTGACCGGCAACGGCGCGGAGTCGGTGAAGCTGACCGAATGGCGCGACGTGATGAACCTCACCGCCGGCATTCTTTTCGTGCCCATGGTGCCGTTAGTCGCGGTGACCAGCTGGGCGCTGGCGCGTCATCCTGCGCTGGGCTTTCGCAGCCGCCGCGCGATCGATATCCATTCGCTGCCGCGCGTGATGGCCACCTTCGCGCCTTCCGTCATCCCCGTGCTGTCCGGGCATCGCGGGGACGGGCTCATGAACGACACCACGCCGGAAAACGCCTGGGCGCTGAAGCCCGAAGAGTTTGCGGAGCAGCACGGGCTGATCAAACGTCGTGTACTCGATCGTGACGCGGCAACAGCCTTATTCGATGCACAGAACGGACCGGCCATAACGTCACCTGACCAGTGGCAGCCGCATGAGCGTGCGCTGCTGGCCGTCTTTGGCCTGCAGGTGTTCACCGGCGACAGGAAGGCGGCCACCACGCTGCTGGATGACCTGAACCGCTCCTGCATGACCCGCCGACTGTTTCGCGCGCCGGAATTTCGCAGCGTGCCCGACTGGCAGGTTGCAGAAAAGCACGTGGCTCGCGTGCTGGCCAGCCCGGGCGTCAGCGCGTGGCTGAACATGCACGGGACGGTGCGCTCCGCTCTGGCCGGTCTCTATGGCCGCGACCTCCGCCTGCCACCGGCGCGCTTTCGCTGGCTGAAGGGCTGCGACCGCACGCTGTGGTACGGACTTCACACCGCTGACACCGCCAAGGTGTTCGTGGAGGGAGCGGGTATCGTGGCGCAGGCGCGGGCGGAGCGGATGGCCGCGCGCATGAATCTGCCGCGCCCGCCGCTGATGACGGATGAAGCAGTGACCGGCCTGCAGCTTGAGCTCGAGTCGCTGGGGCTCGTGTACCCGCGCGACGCGCGGCCGAAACGCGCGAAACCGCAGCGCGACATACCGTTCCCTGACGCACTTTATCTGCCCGGACAGGGCGAAGATGAATTTTCTGACGGCGCCGGCGTGCGCTGAGACAAGGACATGACCATGAATTTTTCACGCAGAGAAGGCCCGTTTGTGGCTGACATCACCGGCGACCTGCTGAGCGTCCGCCGCTATGCGACTCAGGACGCCGCCGGGGTGAACGGCACGCACTTCCTCAGTCCCGCTGTATCAGCCCCGCTTTTTGTCATGCCCATTACACAGAGGCCGTGGTTTGTTATGCACGGCGACGGGCTGTATGCGCAGAACTCACGTGATGCGCTCGCACCGCTTTACAGGGCCGAGGATGCAGGACAGTTGCTCCGCTGCATTAGTGAACTGCTGACCACTGTAGAGAGCAAACGCCTTCGCGGACGGAAACGCCGGAAAATCGGCTATGCCTTTGTGGTGGCCTGCCTGACGGGGGCGTGGCTGACAACAGCCGTTTTGGCTTCCCGCCTCTTCTTGCCCGAAGACCCGCATCTGCTCACTACAGTGGATGCCCGTACAGTGGTTCGTTCAGCGGCTGAACCTGCCGGTTACGTGCGCGCTGAGCCAGATGTCCCAACCGTGATGCCGTACCCTAATGATGCCCCGCAGCCTGGCCGTCCGCTTATACAGCAGTCTCCGCAACCCCGGCAGACAGGCACAGCCACCCCAGCCGACGGCTGGGACCTCTCGCAGAGCGTGCGCGCGGAGCTGCCGGCAAAACTTCATAACGCGGCATCGCGCGGGCTGTTCACCGTACCGCTGTCGTCCGGGCACGCGCGCACGATTTACGTGTTCGCAGACCCGGCATGCCCGAACTGCCAGCGCATGGAGCGCCACTTTGAAACCGCTGCTGGCACCGTCAACGTGGTGATTTTCCCGGTCACCATCGAGGGCCGTGAGGCGTCGCTGAAGACGCTGACGCTGGTAATGGCGCTGCCCGAGGCCGAACGTCCTGCCGCCTGGAAGCAGCTGTTTGCCGCCGATGCCGGTATCGGCGTGCCGGGCGCCGCACCGGTCGCACCGGGGGTCACCAGTGAGAACCAGGCGGAAACGGCGCGCGGGGCGATAGGCGTCAACGATGTGGCCTTCCGGGCCTACCGACTGCCGGGCACCCCCTGGACGATTTCAGACGACGGCCGCTACGTGCCGCAGAGCGTACTGAGCTCGCCGGCGGCGCTTACGGACTTTTTAAACGGAGGCGATCATGGCGGACAATAACGCTGCGCTCGAGAGCGCGCGCGTCAACCGGCACGCTGGCCGCTCGTGGCTCATCGACCTGTTGAGCGAAACCGGCACGCTGGCCTGGGGGATGCTGGCCGCCGTGGTGGCCGGCATCGTCTGGCCCGCCACGCTGGTGCTGAGCCTGCCGGTTCTGATGTTCTGGGCGCTGGTCGTGGCGCCCGCCGGCCGCTGGAAGATGCCGATGCGCATGCCGACCGACATCAACCGGGACGATCCGTCTACCGAGCGAAAGGTGCCGGCAAAGGTGCTGGGCTTTCTGCCGGTGGCCACCGTGCGCATTCACACGAGCCGCGCGGCCGGCATCCTGTACGCTGGGTACCTGCGCGGCAGGGACGCCGGGCGGGAGCTGTGGCTTTCCATGGATGACCTGACGCGTCACGTGCTGATGTTCGGCACCACCGGTGCCGGTAAAACGGAGACGCTGCTGGGTTGGGTATTTAACGCGCTGTGCTGGGGTAAGGGCGTCATTTTCTCTGACCACAAGGCGCAGAATGACGTGGCGCTGGCCATGATGTCCATGGCGCGCCGCTTTGGCCGTGAGGACGACCTGCGCATGATGAACTTCATCACCGGTGGTCGCTCCCGCGCGCAGGAGTTGCTGGAAGACGTGAAGGGCCGCCCGCAGACGAATACCACCAACGTGTTCGGCATCGCGCAGGAAACCTACACCATCAACCTGATGGATTCCATGCTGCCCAAAACCGGCAGCAGCGGCGGCGAATGGCAGGAGAAGGCGCGCTCGATGAACCAGGCGCTGGTGATCGCGCTGGTCTATAAGTGCCGGCGCGAGGGCTCGGTGATGTCGCAGCGCACCATCCAGGCCCACCTGCCGCTGCGTAAAATTGCAGGACTCTACGTGCAGGCGGTTGAGGAGCAGTGGCACGAGGAAATCCGCGTGGC
>NZ_JBTRDW010000017.1:0-31910 GCF_054823405.1 Kluyvera sp. 1366 | reverse complement strand
TAAAGAGCGTTGCGAACAGCGGCTGAACCGTCTGTCGCGAGGTGGCGTATACTACGCTACTCTCCTTCGGAGTCAAACACTTTTTTCAGCGTTTTCATCCGGCGGAAGTTCTTATCGAATCTTCCTCACCAACACCGCACTTCGTAAACCGTTGTGCCGTGTTGATGGATGCGCATTATAGGGAGTTGTTCTCAGCACGCAACCGCTAAATTCAATAAAAACAACCGTTCGCTGCATTCCACAGCAAAACCCCGCCTTATACGCAGTTACACACAGTGTTATCCACACTCTGCCGCACAAATGAATTTAGGCGAGCATCACGCAAACGTTTTCGCTACAATGCCCGGCGACGTCAAGGATGCCCCTTTTGGGGCGTTACATGAGGCAAGCGTTTCCTTCTATATAGAAGAGAGACACTAAGCTTGATGTAACGCTCTTTTTTACGCGAAACAAAGCCAAGGGATAAAACCACCATGCAACAACGTCGTCCTGTACGCCGCGCTCTACTCAGTGTCTCTGACAAAGCCGGTATCCTCGAATTTGCTCAGGCACTCTCCAGTCGTGGTGTTGAGCTGCTCTCCACAGGCGGTACCGCACGTCTGCTGGCAGATGCGGGCTTGCCCGTCACCGAAGTTTCTGACTACACCGGTTTCCCGGAAATGATGGATGGACGCGTCAAAACGCTGCACCCGAAAGTGCATGGCGGCATTTTGGGTCGTCGTGGTCAGGATGATGCGATCATGGCTGAACACGCCATCAACCCAATCGACATGGTGGTCGTCAACCTCTATCCCTTCGCACAAACCGTTGCCAAACCTGATTGCTCATTAGCTGACGCGGTTGAGAACATCGATATCGGTGGCCCAACCATGGTTCGCTCAGCGGCGAAGAACCACAAAGACGTGGCGATCGTGGTGAAGAGCAGCGATTACGAAGCGATCATTGCCGAGCTGGATGCCAACGAAAACTCGCTCACGCTGGAAACGCGTTTCGATCTGGCTATCAAAGCTTTCGAACACACTGCCGCCTACGACAGCATGATCGCCAACTACTTCGGTAGCCTGGTGCCGGCTTATCACAGCGACAGCAAAGAACCGGCTGGCCGCTTCCCGCGTACGCTGAACCTCAACTTCATTAAGAAGCAGGATATGCGTTACGGCGAGAACAGCCATCAGGATGCTGCCTTCTATATAGAAGAGAATGTTGCTGAAGCTTCTGTGGCCACTGCGCAGCAGGTTCAGGGCAAAGCGCTCTCATACAACAATATCGCCGATACCGATGCCGCACTTGAATGCGTGAAAGAGTTCGACGAAGCCGCTTGTGTGATCGTCAAACACGCTAACCCATGCGGCGTGGCAGTTGGCGGTTCGATTCTTGACGCTTATGAGCGTGCCTACAAAACCGATCCGACTTCCGCTTTCGGTGGCATCATCGCCTTTAACCGCGAGCTGGACGAAGCCACCGCGCAGGCGATCATCAGCCGTCAGTTTGTTGAAGTGATCATCGCGCCATCCGCCAGCGAAGCGGCACTGAAAATTACCGCGGCCAAGCAGAACGTGCGCGTTCTGGTGTGTGGTCAGTGGCAAGGTCGCGTTGCGGCGCTGGATTTCAAACGAGTTAACGGCGGCGTACTGGTTCAGGATCGCGATTTGGGCATGGTCGATGCCAGCCAGCTGCGCGTTGTCAGCAAACGTCAGCCAACTGAGCAGGAACTGCGTGATGCGCTGTTCTGCTGGAAAGTGGCGAAGTTCGTTAAATCCAACGCCATCGTCTACGCACGTGACAACATGACCATTGGCATTGGCGCCGGCCAGATGAGCCGCGTTTACTCGGCCAAAATTGCCGGTATCAAAGCCGGTGACGAAGGTCTGGAAGTGAAAGGCTCCGCGATGGCGTCTGATGCCTTCTTCCCGTTCCGCGACGGTATCGACGCCGCTGCGGCTGTCGGTATCAGTTGCGTGATTCAGCCAGGCGGTTCAATCCGTGATGATGAGGTGATCGCCGCCGCTGATGAGCACGGCATCGCGATGATCTTTACCGACATGCGTCATTTCCGCCATTAATTGTTGGGAGCAGTACAGATGAAAATTTTAGTGATTGGTAATGGCGGACGTGAACACGCGCTGGCATGGAAAGCGGCACAATCGCCACTGGCGGAAACAGTATTTGTCGCGCCTGGCAATGCGGGCACCGCGCTCGAGCCGGCTCTGCAAAACGTGGCAATCAGCGCCACCGACGTTCCCGCGCTGCTGGCCTTTGCTCAGCAGGAAAAGATCGATCTGACCATCGTTGGTCCGGAAGCACCGCTGGTGATTGGCGTAGTTGATGCGTTCCGTGCTGCAGGCCTGAAGATCTTTGGCCCAACGCAAGCCGCTGCCCAGCTGGAAGGCTCAAAGGCGTTCACCAAAGATTTCCTGGCACGTCAGCAGATTCCAACCGCTGAATATCAGAACTTTACCGAAGTGGAGCCTGCGCTGGCGTATCTGCGTGAGAAAGGCGCACCGATCGTGATCAAAGCTGACGGTCTGGCTGCCGGTAAAGGCGTGATCGTGGCGATGGAACTGGCGGAAGCGGAAGCCGCTGTGCAGGACATGCTGGCTGGCAATGCGTTCGGCGATGCTGGTCACCGCATCGTGATTGAAGAGTTCCTTGATGGCGAAGAGGCCAGCTTCATCGTGATGGTCGACGGCAACAACGTGCTGCCGATGGCCACCAGCCAGGATCACAAACGTGTCGGCGATGGCGATACCGGTCCAAATACCGGCGGCATGGGCGCGTATTCTCCGGCGCCCGTGGTAACCGATGAGATCCACCAGCGCGTGATGGATCAGATCATCTGGCCAACCGTCAACGGTATGAAAGCAGAAGGCAACATCTATACCGGCTTCCTGTACGCTGGGTTGATGATCGATAAAGCCGGTCAGCCTAAAGTGATCGAATTCAACTGCCGCTTCGGCGATCCGGAAACTCAGCCGATCATGCTGCGTTTGCAGTCGGATTTGGTGGCGCTGTGTCTGGCGGCTACCGACGGTAAACTGGATCAGCAAACCTCGCAGTGGGATCCGCGTCCCTCTCTCGGCGTGGTGTTAGCGGCGGGTGGTTATCCGGGCGATTACAACACGGGCGATCAGATTCACGGTCTGCCGCTGGAAGAAGTGCCGGACGGCAAAGTGTTCCACGCTGGCACCACCATGAAGGACGATCTGGTGGTCACCAACGGTGGTCGCGTACTGTGCGTCACCGCACTGGGCGACAATGTTGCCGCTGCGCAGAAAAACGCATATGCGCTGGCGCAGCATATCTCTTGGGATGGCAGCTTCTGCCGCCGCGATATCGGCTACCGCGCGATTAACCGCAAATAAGTATGCAAAGGGGCACAGCAAGTGCCCCTTCTCTTATCCGCCTGTCAGAAATCACTCTCTTTTGGCTGCCAGCTGCATTCGTCATCCGGCGTAGCACGCAGCAGTTGCACACCCTCCGGCGCTTCCAGCCACGACACCATCAATGGCGCAGCCTGGCTCTGCTGCTGGCGACCTAGCGTATACAGCGTGTCGCGATCAAAGGCCGCATTCACCAGCTTGTCATCGCACTCACGCACCTGATTGCCACCCAGCCAATGGCCCTGACGCAGTAATACGCGGCCTTCCAGCAACGCATTGCTCTGATCCAGCATGCGCTGCGCATCGAAGCGATACAGCTCAACGCTATCAGCGCTGACTGCTTCACGTCGTCCCGCCAGCTGGCGCTGCATGAAATTGAGATTGCCCAGATGATCAAAGCGTAAGGTGACATCATCCGGCTGAGCACCCGCGACGCGCCGTTCGACGCTAATCAGCTTCTGCTGCTGCCAGTTGTAGTCAGTGGTTTCCATCGCATCGCCATTAAACGGCGTGAAGACCGTACGCAGGTGAACAACTTGATGGTCGCTATTCTTGCGCCAGATGCGCACAGTGCCGCGGTCGGCCAAATAGCCGCTCGCCGTGAAGGCAGGAAGTTCAGGAGTGGAGCTACAGCCCGTCAGCAGCGCAGCAAATAACAGGGCGCAAACGCGCTGAGGAATTGAATTCAGCATGGCAGGTCCCGGCAACAAAAAGGGGCGCTAACGCCCCCTCTTTTAAAGCTAAACCGCAATGCGGAAACTTACTTAACAGCGTCTTTCAGAGCTTTGCCTGAAACGAACGCTGGCACGTTAGCTGCTGCGATTTTGATCTCTTTGCCAGTCTGCGGGTTGCGACCGGTACGCTCAGCGCGGTGGTTCACTTTAAAAGTACCAAAACCAACCAGTTGTACAGCATCACCTTCTTTCAGAGACTCAGTGATCGCAGCCAGGGTAGATTCCAGCGCAGTCTTAGCCTGGGTTTTAGACAGGTCAGCTTTCTCTGCGATCACATCAATCAGTTGAGTCTTGTTCATAAGTTATCCTTAAAGTGTATTTATCGCTTGCTAAGCAACGAGTGCGAGGGAAAAGCCATTCTCAGACCTTGTTCAGCCGGCACGCACCGATAGCCACAATTTTCAGCCCCCCAAATGTAGACCAGACTGGGGGCTGATGTGAAGCCTCCAGGCGCGGTAATTCGGGCCTGAAGTCACGTTTTCTTGCCTTATTGCTGAAAAAGTATACCGATGTTACTGATTCCCGCTTCGCGCAGGTCTGCACGCAGGCCTTTAATCAATTCCAGGTCTCGCTCCTCGCACTCTGACAGCAGGCGGAAAATCTCCCACTGCAGGTCCCATTCATCGATGACAGCCTGATTTCCGCGCAGCTCTTCGTCGGTCATTTCGCGACCGGCCTGCGTCATTTCCAGAATCGCCACGGTGGTGATCGATGTACGGCTGACTTCAACGGCGTGCTCAAGCGTTTCGCCGCTGAGCTGTGCATGCAGCAGTTCACTCAAGGCCACGCAGGCATCAATCGCCGGATGAACACCGTAAACCTCAAAATCGTCACCATCCGGGATCGCCGCTTCAAATTTCTCCAGCTGACCGTCGAAATTGATTTTGGCATCTTTGACCGTCAGGCTTTCCCAGATGAGATCGAGGATGCGGCGATAGAGTTGCGGATCGGCGAATGCGGTCTGCTGACAAAAAGCCCAATAGTTGGGGAACATACGCTCGCAAAGGCAGGCCATGAAAGTCATATGCTGCCAGCTTTCAAGCTTCGCCAGACGCAAATGGACGGGATTCTGTAACATCAAACTTACTCTCAATAGGTTAGCTGGCGGCAGTGTACCGCAAAAGCCGGGCACAAACAGCGTTAAGGCGTGTTTTGCCAGCGCAGAAAGGCCGGGCGTCCGGAGGCGACAGCATCCGCCCAACGCGTCGGTTCCGGCAAACGATAGCCCGCAGTACAGGCTTCCACCCATTGCAATGCGCTATCCATGCTGACGCGATGGCCGGTCGAGATAAACAGCGGATTACAGCGCGCTTTACTGCGCCATACCCAGCCAATCTGTTCGCCTTTGTCGAGCAGCGGCTGACGGCTGCCTGGCTCGGCGTCCAGCTCAGCAAAACGTCCACACAAACGCTTCTTCGCCACGCCAATGGTGGGCACATCCACCAGCGAACCGAAATGCGCCGCCACGCCAAGCCGACGGGGATGGGAAATACCGTGGCCATCCACAAACAGCAGATCGGGCAACTGGGAGAGCTGCTGCCAGGCTTCCAGCAGCGCCGGCATTTCGCGGAAGGATAAGAAGCCCGGAATATAGGGCATGGTGGTGGCCACGCGCGCAATGCGGTGTTCCACCAGCTTTAAGGATGGATACTCGAGGATGATCAGAGCCGCGCGCGTGATCTCGCCGCCCTGTTCAAATCCCACGTCGGCACCACCAATAAAGCGTGGCGGCAGCACATCGAAATCATCCTGCCGCACCACATCAGCAGCGCGCTGTAACTGTTCCTGGCGTAGTGCGGCTAAATCCATCATCAGCCCTGATGATACGGACGTGACAGACGATGCACCGCTTCAACAAACGCACCAGCATGCTCAGGCGGCACATCAGGATGGATGCCGTGGCCCAGGTTAAACACGTGACCTTCGCCAGTGCCAAAACCTTCGAGAATCCCGGCGACTTCCTGCTCAATGCGCGCAGGCGGTGCATACAGCATGGAAGGATCCATGTTGCCCTGCAGCGCCACTTTATCACCCACACGACGACGCGCATCGGCGATATCGGTGGTCCAGTCGAGTCCCAGCGCATCGCAGCCGGTCGCCGCTATCGCTTCCAGCCATTGGCCGCCACCTTTAGTGAACAGCGTAATAGGAACGCGGCGACCTTCATTCTCATGCAGCACGCTATCGACGATTTTATGCATGTAATAGAGCGAGAATTCGCGATAGTCGCGTCCGGTCAGCACGCCGCCCCATGTGTCGAACACCATGACCGACTGCGCGCCAGCTTTGATCTGCGCATTGAGATAAAGAATCACGCTATCTGCCAGCTTATCCAGCAGCTTGTGCAGGGTTTGCGGCTCGGCGTACATCATCTTTTTAATTTTGGTGAACGCTTTGCTGCTGCCGCCTTCAACCATGTAGGTTGCCAGCGTCCATGGGCTGCCGGAGAAACCGATCAGCGGCACTTCGCCTTTCAGGTTGTGACGAATGGTACGCACCGCGTTCATCACATAACCGAGCTCTTGCTCTGGATCCGGCACTGGCAGATTGTCGACATCCGCACGGCAGGTGATCGGATTGGAGAAACGCGGGCCTTCGCCGGTCTCAAAGTAGAGCCCAAGTCCCATCGCATCCGGAATGGTGAGGATATCGCTGAAGAGAATTGCCGCATCCAGCGCATAGCGACGCAGCGGTTGCAGCGTGACTTCACACGCCAGCTCAGCATTCTTACACAGCGACATAAAATCACCGGCTTCAGCGCGCGTGGCTTTGTACTCCGGCAAATAACGCCCGGCTTGTCGCATCATCCATACCGGTGTGACATCTACCGGCTGACGTAACAGGGCGCGCAGATAACGATCGTTCTTCAGTTCACTCATAATGGGCTCTCTCATGCTAAGGCCAGCAGTGTAGCATTTTCACGCCGCGCTGGCGCGGCACAGGGCAACGGTATCTTCAATCAGGCGACGCGCCACCGTGCCGGGCGGCGGCAACAGCGGCAGATCGTCGTAGCGATACCAGCCGGCATCCAGCAGCTCTTTGCCGTCGTGTTGCAGATCGCCGCCGTCATATTCCGCCATATACGCCATCATCAGAGAGTGCGGGAACGGCCACGGCTGCGAGGTAACGTAACGCACGTTTTTCACCCGCACGTTGCTCTCCTCCATCACTTCCCGCGCCACCGCTTGTTCTAAGGTTTCGCCCACTTCGACAAAGCCCGCCAGCACGGTGTAGATATTGTTACGATGACGCGCATGATTGGCGAGCAGGATCTCATCGCCACGGCGGATAGCCACGATGATGCACGGCGCAATTTGCGGGTAATAACGCTCGCGGCAGTGATTGCACAAGCAGGCAAATTCGCGTTTGCTGATGTGCATCTCATGGCCGCAATAGCCGCACCAGCGATGCGAGCGGTAAAACTCCGCCAGCTGCACGCCACGTCCGGCGATTTGGAACAGGCCGACATCCTCATCAATCAGTTGGCGCACGGAGCCCATGCTGTCCGGACGCGATTCACGTACCAGCCAGACATTCTCGCCCTGCCACTCGCCGATCAAAATCGCGTTGCTGCCGCTGAGGCCAAAATCGCTGGCTAAGCCATGCGGCAATTCGCCCTGCGGCAACCAAAGTTTTTGCTCATGGCTGACAACCCACCATCCAGCGTCTAAGCTTGAGATCTCACGTTGCATCTTAATCGTTGTCCTTAGCGTCAAATCGCACGCTGAAATCCTAATATTAAGTGTGTAATAAACAACTATAACCTACCTGGAGCCCCATATGCTTAACCAGTTAGATAACCTGACAGAGCGTGTAGGCGGCGGAAATGAATTGGTTGATTCATGGCTGCGCGCCCGTCGACAGCTGCTCGTCACTTACTACGAGCTTATTGGCATGAAGCCACAAAAAGATGCGTTATCCACGCTGGATGAACAGGCGCTGGACGCATTTTGTCACAACCTGGTGGATTACCTTTCCACCGGCCATTTCAGCGTGTATGAACACATCATTAGTGAGATGCAGGGTGATAGCCCCTTATTCGTCGCTGCGCAGATTTATCCGGCACTGGAGGCGAATACCGATCGCATCATGCAGCTCTACGATAGCCATCTGCAGCAAGCGATTAACGATGATAATTGCGTGGATTTTCAAACCGCGCTCTCCGAAGTCGGCGAGGTGCTGGAATCGCGCTTCACGCTGGAAGATAAGCTGGTGCAACTCGCCTGGGACAACCAGCTGGCGCTTCCGCCGGTTGCCAACGACAGCGCCATTGCCCGCCCGGCTTAGAACCCCGAAGATGTAAAAAACTTGTTATTCAAGAAAAGCCCTCTTATGCTAAATGGGCTTTTTTATTGTCTTCTTTAACGACAATCAAAAGGCAAATTTTGCGGTTTAAGCGTAGCGTGCGCAGCCAGTTTGCACTCGGACAGCGCGCAGGGACCGGAGCGTACACGTAGTACGTGACGGTCACGAGCACTGCCCAGGTGCAAAATGGCAAGCAAAGTAGCTTAAACCACAAAACACCAACTTGTCGGAGTGCCCTCTAGGGCTGAGACCGTTAATTCGGGATCCGCGGAACCTGATCAGGTTAGTACCTGCGAAGGGAACAAGAGTAGACATTATCAGCACGGTGCATGCTGGCGCCCGGCACCGTACCTGTTACTCCTTCCGAACTCTGGACAAGCAACTTCCAACCGTTACCGGAAACTTGCTATGTCTGCTAAAACTTCTCGTCGTGAACAACGCGCTCAGGCGCAAGAATTTATCGATTCCCTGCAGGGAACCGCTTTCCCCAACTCCAAACGTATCTGGATCACCGGCAGCCGCGCGGATATTCGCGTGCCGATGCGTGAGATACAGCTCAGTCCAACGCACATAGGCGGCAGCAAAGAGAATCCGCACTATGAGCCAAATGAAGCGGTGCCGGTTTACGACACCGCCGGGGCTTATGGCGATCCTCAAGCCACCATTAATGTGCATCAGGGACTCGACAGGCTGCGTGCCAATTGGATCGAAGAACGTGACGACAGCGAAACCATCCACCAGCTGAGTTCCCGTTACACGCAGCAGCGTCTGGCGGATGAAGGCCTGGACCATCTGCGTTTTGAGCAGCTGCCGCAACCGCGCCGTGCCAAAGCGGGTCGCCGGGTTACCCAGCTGCACTATGCGCGTCAGGGCATCATCACGCCGGAGATGGAGTTTATCGCGCTGCGTGAAAACATGGGCCGCGAGCGTATTCGCGGTGAAGTGCTGTTACAGCAGCATCCGGGTCACAGCTTTGGTGCCAATCTGCCAGAAAATATCACCGCGGAATTTGTCCGTCAGGAAGTCGCCAGCGGCCGCGCCATCATCCCTTCGAACATCAACCATCCCGAATCCGAACCGATGATTATCGGCCGCAACTTCCTGGTGAAAGTGAATGCCAACATTGGCAACTCTGCGGTGAGCTCATCTATTGAAGAGGAAGTGGAGAAGCTGGTGTGGTCAACGCGCTGGGGCGCAGACACTGTGATGGATCTCTCAACCGGCCGCTATATCCATGAAACGCGTGAGTGGATTTTGCGCAATAGTCCGGTGCCGATTGGTACGGTGCCGATTTATCAGGCGCTGGAGAAAGTGAACGGCATTGCAGAAGATCTCAACTGGGAGATTTTCCGCGACACGCTGCTGGAGCAGGCGGAACAAGGCGTTGACTACTTCACTATTCACGCTGGCGTGCTGCTGCGCTATGTGCCGATGACGGCCAAACGCCTGACCGGCATTGTGTCGCGCGGTGGCTCGATTATGGCGAAATGGTGCCTGTCGCATCACACCGAAAATTTCCTCTATCTGCACTTCCGCGAGATTTGTGAAATTTGTGCCGCCTACGATGTGGCGCTGTCACTGGGCGACGGCCTGCGTCCCGGCTCGATTCAGGATGCCAACGATGAGGCGCAATTTGCCGAACTGCATACGCTGGGCGAACTGACCAAAATCGCCTGGGAATACGATGTGCAGGTGATGATTGAAGGTCCGGGCCATGTGCCCATGCAGATGATTCGACGCAATATGACCGAACAGCTTGAGCATTGTCACGAAGCCCCGTTTTACACGCTTGGCCCGCTCACCACCGATATCGCGCCCGGCTATGACCATTTCACTTCCGGCATCGGCGCGGCCATGATTGGCTGGTTCGGCTGCGCCATGCTGTGTTACGTGACGCCGAAAGAGCACCTCGGTTTGCCGAACAAAGAGGATGTGAAGCAAGGGCTGATCACCTACAAGATCGCTGCGCACGCGGCGGATCTGGCAAAAGGTCATCCCGGTGCGCAGATCCGTGACAATGCGATGTCGAAAGCGCGTTTTGAATTCCGCTGGGAAGATCAGTTCAATCTGGCGCTCGATCCGCACACCGCACGCGCCTATCACGATGAAACCCTGCCGCAGGAATCAGGAAAATTAGCGCACTTCTGCTCGATGTGCGGCCCGAAATTCTGCTCGATGAAAATTACCCAGGAAGTGCGTGAGTTTGCCGCCCGCCAACAGGCTGAAGCCCAGCCGATTGAGATGGGTATGGCGCAAATGTCGAACGCCTTCCGCAATCGTGGCGGCGAGATCTATCACGCTGCCGATACCCTTAAAGAGGAAAATGTATGACCGACGCCTTTCCTGCCACAGCCTCAAAGCTGGGGCTGTATCCGGTTGTTGATAGCGTGGAATGGATCGCGCGCTTGCTGGAAGCCGGTGTGCGCACCATACAGCTGCGCATCAAAGATTGTGAAGATTACGAGGTGGAAGATGCGGTGCGCGAGGCGATTGCACTCGGCAAACAGTATCGCGCTCGCCTGTTTATCAATGATTACTGGCGCTTAGCCATTAAATATCACGCTTATGGCGTGCACCTCGGCCAGGAAGATCTCGATGTAGCCGATCTGGCGGCCATTCGCGAGGCGGGATTGCGCCTGGGTTTATCGACGCATGACGATGCCGAGTTAGATCGGGCTCTGGCGCTGCGCCCTTCTTACATTGCGCTTGGCCACATCTATCCTACGCAAACCAAAGACATGCCTTCTGCGCCGCAAGGCGTGGTGGAATTGAAACGCCACCTGGCGCGTTTGCACAATGTGCCAACCGTGGCGATTGGCGGTATTTCACTGGCGCGCGTGCCGGAAGTGCTGGCTACCGGCGTGGGCAGCATTGCGGTGGTGAGCGCGATTACCCAGGCCGCCGACTGGCGCGCAGCAACGCAGCAGTTACTGTCACTGGTGGAAAATGGAATCGAACCCGCAGAAGCAGTGTAATGCGCGATAAGTAAGGATGAAACGCTGGAATCTGCCGCGCAGCAGCGTGATGTAGGGGCTGGCGTCATTTCCTGACAAGACTAAAGTGTGCCTGCCCGCTGTCGCTTGCAGCGGGCCAGGGCTGGTCTCAACCTCTCCCAGCCCTGCCTTTCTTCACGTGATCAGGGAGGAGGTATGCACGGATCCATGACTACAAGCCAGCATGGCACGTTCTACCGCTGCGCCGAGTTGAGCTATCGCCTGCTCTGTGTGCTCATTCATTGGCAAACCATAATTCAGGCGCAAGCAGTTGCGATACTTACCCGAGGCCGAAAACAGCGAGCCTACGGCAACCTGCATGTTCAGCTCACGCAATTCGGTATTGAGCCTGACCGCGTCAAATGCCTCTGGCAATTCAATCCACATCAGGAAACTGCCCTGCGGACGCGACACACAAATCCCACACGGAAAGTAGTGGCGTACCCAGCAGCTAAAGGTTTCATAATTGCGTTGATATACCTGACGCATGCGCCGCAAATGCGGCAGATAATGACCAAGACGAATAAACTCGGCGACCGCATGTTGCGGCTGTGTGGCCGTCGATCCGGTGCTGATATATTTCATATGCAGCACGCGATCGCGATAGCGCCCCGGCGCCACCCAACCGACACGCAGCCCCGGCGCCAGCGTCTTGGAGAAGGAACTGCACAGCAATACCCGTCCATCGTGATCCAACGACTTAAGGGTAACCGGACGCGGATACTCCCACGCCAGCTCGCCGTACACATCGTCTTCAATAATCGCGGCATCGAAACGCTGTGCCAGCGTCACCAGCGCACGTTTGCGAGATTCCGGCATGATAAAGCCCAGCGGATTATTGCAGTTTGGCACCACCACAACCGCTTTAATCGGCCACTGTTCGAACGCAAGTTCCAGCGCTTCCAGGCTGATGCCGGTAACCGAATCGGTAGGAATCTCAATGGCGCGAATGCCGAAGCCGCGCAGAGTTTGCATGGTGCCGTGGAAAGTCGGCGACTCCACCGCAATGATGTCACCAGCCTGACATATCGCTCGGATCGAGATCGACAACGCTTCATGGCAGCCGGTGGTGATCACGATATCGTCTGCCGTGAGCTGACAACCGCTGTCGATCGTCAGACGCGCAACCTGTTCGCGCAGGGCCGCTACACCCAGCAAACTGTCATAGTTGAGCTGATCGATATCCTGCTTCTGCGCCATACGGCTTTGAATTTTCCACAGCGGTTTCAACGTGGGCTGGGTCAGATCGGGCATACCGCTGCCGAGTTGCAACACATCGTTATTAGTTCGGCTGCTGAGCAACTCCAGCACCGATTCCCACTGCGTGATTTCCACCGGACGCTGTGCAGGTCGGGTGATGGCCGGCATCGGCGGCGTCGCTTTGCGTGTTGCAACGAAATATCCGGAACGTGGCTGCGGCACAATCAGCTGTTTCTCTTCCAGCAGATGATATGCCTGCTGAACGGTGCTGATACTCACGCCGTGTTCAAGACTCAGCGTGCGCACCGACGGCAAGCGCTCGCCGCTGCGGTACAGCCCTTGCTCTATACGATCCGAAAGCAAACATGCTAAATGTTGGTAGCGCGTCATCGTATGCCTCACTCAGCCATCAATCATAATAAACCAGTACAGATAGACCTCATTATTACCATTCAGATCCACCACAACGCAATCTGTATGTTAAAGATAAGTGTTTTTTGCGTCTGTATCATAATGCGTATGAATCAGACAATGCTTCTCAGGCAACCTACTGAGGGCAAGGACTATGGAATTCGATCAAAACCGCGCGGCTAAACCTTTTGACGTCACTTTACTGGATATCTTCCGCGGCGCAGTACGTATGGTTAAACACTGGAAAGCACGGCGTGAAACTCACCGCATCCTGTCAAAACTGAGTGATAACCAGCTGCGTGATATCGGACTGACACGCGAAGATGTCTGCCGCAAGTTCTGACAAAATGAAGACGAAAAAAAACCCTGCCGAAGCAGGGTTTTTTATTGGTCAGCTTTAGCAGACGAATTATTCGTCGTCGCTTCCGCCCAGACCGGCGTTCAGCAATTCTGCCAGGCTTGCAGAGGCTTCATCCGCAGTAACCTGCGGTGCAACCGGTGCTTCGCCCGCAGAGCGGCGACGCATACGATCCTGGTGATAAGCATAACCGGTACCGGCTGGGATCAGACGACCCACGATGACGTTCTCTTTCAGGCCGCGCAGTTCATCACGCTTACCTGCAACTGCTGCTTCGGTCAGGACACGCGTGGTCTCCTGGAACGATGCTGCAGAGATGAACGATTCGGTTGCCAGTGACGCTTTGGTGATACCCAGCAGATCGCGCATGAATGTTGCGCCGATTTTGCCATTCGCTTCAAGTTCACGGTTAGAGATCTTGATGCGTGAGTATTCAGCCTGCTCACCTTCCAGGAAGTCGGTGCTTCCCACGCTCGAGATGGTTGCTTTACGCAGCATCTGACGAACGATGACTTCGATGTGTTTATCGTTAATCTTAACGCCTTGCAGACGGTAAACTTCCTGCACTTCGTTAGTGATGTAACGGGTCACAGCATGGACGCCACGCAGACGCAGGATGTCGTGCGGAGACTCTGGGCCGTCAGATACGACGTCACCACGTTCTACGCGCTCACCTTCGAATACGTTAAGCTGACGCCATTTTGGAATCATCTCTTCGTACGGATCGCTACCATCAACCGGCGTAATCACCAGACGACGCTTACCTTTGGTCTCTTTACCGAAGGAGATGATACCGCTGATCTCTGCCAGGATTGCTGGCTCTTTCGGACGACGCGCTTCGAACAAGTCAGCAACGCGCGGCAGACCACCGGTAATATCCTTGGTACCGCCAGATTCCTGCGGAACACGCGACAGCGTGTCACCGGCACTGATCTTAACGCCATCTTCCAGCTGAACAATTGCTTTGCCCGGCAGGAAGTACTGTGCTGGCATGTCGGTACCTGGAATCAAAACATCATTTCCGTTGGCATCAACAATTTTCAGCGCAGGACGCAGATCTTTACCACCCGCAGTACGTTCTGCAGAATCCAGAACCACCAGCGATGACAGACCGGTTAAGTCGTCAGTCTGACGCGTAATGGTCTGACCGTCGATCATGTCAGTGAAGCGAATGAAACCGCCCACTTCGGTGATGACCGGCATGGTATGCGGATCCCAGTTTGCTACGGTTTCGCCCGCGGCAACCTGCTCGCCATCACCTTTAGCCATGACCGCACCGTAAGGTACTTTATAGCTCTCTTTGGTACGACCGAACTCGTCGATCATCTTCAGCTCAACGTTACGTGAAACGATAACCAGTTTCCCTGAGGAGTTGGTTACAGACTTCGCGTTGGTCAGCTTGATAGTACCTTTGTTCTTCACCTGGATGCTGGATTCAGCAGCCGCACGAGATGCCGCACCACCGATGTGGAACGTACGCATCGTCAGCTGTGTACCCGGCTCACCGATGGACTGTGCTGCGATAACACCGATGGCCTCACCTTTGTTGATGATGTGACCACGTGCCAGATCGCGACCGTAGCAGTGTGCACACACACCGAAGTCGGTTTCACAGCCAACAACCGAGCGCACTTTGATCGCATCGACTGAATTCAGTTCGATCACATCACACCAGTGTTCATCGATCAGGGTGTTACGCGGGATCAGGATGTCCGCAGTGCCTGGCTTCAGAACGTCTTCAGCCGTTACACGACCCAGTACACGCTCACGCAGCGGCTCTTTAACGTCGCCACCTTCGATGACTGGAGTCATCATGATGCCTTCGAACGTGCCGCAGTCATCTTCGGTAACAACCAGATCCTGCGCTACGTCGACCAGACGACGCGTCAGATAACCGGAGTTAGCAGTTTTCAGTGCGGTATCCGCCAGACCTTTACGCGCACCGTGCGTGGAGATGAAGTACTGGAGTACGTTCAGACCTTCACGGAAGTTCGCGGTGATCGGCGTTTCGATGATTGAGCCATCTGGCTTAGCCATCAGACCACGCATACCGGCCAGCTGACGAATCTGTGCAGCAGAACCACGCGCACCGGAGTCGGCCATCATGTAGATGCTGTTGAACGATACCTGCTGCTCTTCTTCGCCATCACGGTTGATCACGGTTTCAGTTTGCAGGTTATCCATCATCGCTTTGGAAACACGTTCGTTAGCGGCGGCCCAAATATCGATAACTTTGTTGTAACGTTCGCCAGCAGTTACCAGACCAGACTGGAACTGTTCCTGAATCTCAGCAACTTCCGCTTCCGCTTCGGCTACGATTTCCGCTTTCTTCGCTGGGATGACCATGTCGTCGATACCTACAGAGGCACCTGAACGGGCTGCGTAAGCAAAACCGGTGTACATAGTTTGGTCAGCAAAGATAACGGTCGGCTTCAGACCAAGAATGCGGTAACAGGTGTTCAGCATCTTGGAAATGGCTTTCTTACCCAGCGCCTGGTTGACGATGGAGTAAGGCAGGCCTTTCGGAACGATCATCCACAGAATCGCACGACCAATGGTGGTGTCGATAATGCTGGTTTTCGCAACGAACTCTTCCTGCTCGTTCTTGGTGTATTCAGTGATACGCACTTTAACGCGTGCATGCAGCTCGGCCAGGCCAGCGCGATAAACACGCTCAGCTTCTTTCGGGCCAGTCAGCACCATGCCTTCGCCTTTGGCGTTCACTTTGTCGCGGGTCATGTAGTACAGACCCAAAACAACGTCCTGTGAAGGAACGATGATTGGCTCGCCGTTCGCTGGTGACAGAATGTTGTTGGTCGACATCATCAGCGCACGCGCTTCCAGCTGGGCTTCCAGCGTCAGCGGTACGTGAACAGCCATCTGGTCACCATCGAAGTCGGCGTTATATGCCGCACAAACCAGCGGGTGCAGCTGGATCGCTTTACCTTCGATCAGAACCGGTTCAAACGCCTGGATACCCAAACGGTGCAGAGTTGGTGCACGGTTCAGCAGTACCGGGTGTTCGCGGATCACTTCGTCCAGGATATCCCAAACGACAGCCTCTTCGCGCTCAACCATTTTCTTAGCGGCTTTGATGGTGGTGGCCAGGCCACGCAGTTCCAACTTGCCGTAGATGAACGGTTTGAACAGCTCAAGAGCCATTTTCTTCGGCAGACCGCACTGATGCAGACGCAGGTATGGACCAACGGTGATAACTGAACGGCCAGAGTAGTCAACACGTTTACCCAACAGGTTCTGACGGAAACGACCCTGCTTACCTTTGATCATGTCTGCCAGAGATTTCAGCGGACGCTTGTTCGAGCCAGTGATGGCGCGACCGCGACGGCCGTTATCCAGCAGTGCATCAACCGCTTCCTGCAACATACGTTTTTCGTTACGTACGATGATATCTGGCGCAGCCAGATCCAGCAGGCGTTTCAGACGGTTATTACGGTTGATCACGCGACGATACAGATCGTTCAGATCCGACGTTGCGAAACGACCACCGTCCAGCGGTACCAGCGGGCGCAGATCTGGCGGCAGAACCGGCAGAACGGTCAGGATCATCCACTCTGGCTTGTTACCAGACTGAACGAACGCTTCCAGCAGCTTGATACGCTTGGTCAGCTTTTTACGTTTGGTCTCGGAGTTGGTCTCGTTCAGCTCTTCACGCAGCTGCTCGCACTCTTGCTCCAGATCCATGTTTTTCAGCAGCGCCTGGATCGCTTCCGCACCCATCTTCGCGTCGAATTCGTCACCGAACTCTTCCAGCGCGTCAAGGTACTGCTCTTCCGTCAGAATCTGACGTTTTTCCAGGTTGGTCATGCCGCCTTCGATAACCACATAAGATTCGAAGTACAGCACGCGCTCGATATCACGCAGTGGCATATCCAGCAGTAAGCCGATACGCGAAGGCAGTGATTTCAGGAACCAAATGTGCGCAGTCGGTGAAGCCAGCTCAATGTGGCCCATGCGCTCACGACGTACTTTGGTCTGTGTAACTTCAACGCCACACTTCTCACAGATCACGCCGCGATGTTTTAAACGCTTGTACTTACCGCACAGGCATTCGTAGTCTTTTACCGGTCCAAAAATACGGGCACAGAAAAGACCGTCACGCTCAGGCTTGAAGGTACGGTAGTTAATGGTTTCCGGCTTTTTAACTTCACCAAAAGACCATGAACGGATCATGTCTGGCGAGGCCAGAGCAATTTTGATCGCATCAAACTCTTCGGTCTTAGTTTGCGCTTTCAGAAACTTAAGTAAGTCTTTCACGGATTAGCTCCCGTCGGAGTGGAACTCTCAGGGACGCGCACCCGAAGTGCACGTCCCGTAACCAGTACTTGCGAGTACTTACTCGTCTTCCAGCTCGATGTTGATACCCAGCGAGCGAATCTCTTTCAACAGTACGTTGAAGGATTCCGGCATGCCCGGTTCCATCTGATGGTTACCGTCGACGATGTTTTTATACATCTTCGTACGGCCGTTAACGTCATCAGATTTAACGGTAAGCATTTCCTGCAGGGTATACGCGGCACCGTATGCTTCCAGTGCCCACACTTCCATCTCACCGAAGCGCTGTCCACCGAACTGCGCTTTACCACCCAGCGGCTGCTGAGTAACCAAGCTGTAAGAACCGGTAGAACGTGCGTGCATCTTGTCGTCAACCAGGTGGTTCAGTTTCAGCATGTACATGTAACCTACGGTTACCTGACGCTCAAACTGCTCACCGGTACGGCCGTCGAACAGGGTGATCTGACCGGAAGAAGGCAATCCGCCGAGCTGCAGCAGCTCTTTGATTTCGCTCTCTTTCGCACCGTCAAACACCGGAGTCGCGATTGGCATACCCTTCTTCAGGTTCTCTGCCAGACGCAGTACTTCGTCATCTGTAAAGGTGTTCAGGTCAACTTTCTGACGCACATCAGTGCCCAGATCGTAAGCACGCTGGATGAACTCACGCAGTTTGGAGACTTCTTCCTGCTTCTTCAGCATCGCATTGATTTTTTCACCAATGCCTTTAGCCGCCATACCGAGGTGAGTTTCCAGAATCTGACCGATGTTCATACGCGATGGTACGCCCAGCGGGTTCAGTACGATGTCGACCGGCGTACCGTTCTCATCGTAAGGCATGTCTTCGATAGGGTTGATCTTCGAGATAACACCCTTGTTTCCGTGACGACCTGCCATCTTGTCACCAGGCTGAATCTGACGTTTAACGGCCAGATACACCTTAACGATTTTCAGCACGCCTGGTGCCAGATCATCGCCTTGGGTGATCTTGCGACGCTTAGCTTCAAGTTTCTTCTCAAACTCGTGCTTCAGTTCGTCGTACTGCTCAGCCAGCTGCTCCAGAGAGTTCTGCTTCTCTTCGTCAGTCAGGCCCAGCTCCAGCCAGCGCTCACGTGGCAGTTTGTCCAGCTTCTCAGCTTCAACACCACCCGAGATCAGTACTGCCTGGATACGGCCAAACAGGCCAGCTTCGAAGATCTGCAGTTCTTCAGACAGGTCTTTCTTAACCTGCTTCAGCTGCATCTCTTCGATTTCCAGCGCGCGCTTGTCTTTTTCCACGCCATCGCGAGTGAAGACCTGCACGTCAATAACAGTACCGGATACGCCGTTCGGAACGCGCAGTGACGAATCTTTTACGTCAGAGGCTTTTTCACCGAAGATCGCACGCAGCAGTTTCTCTTCTGGCGTCAGCTGGGTTTCACCTTTCGGTGTTACCTTACCAACCAGAATGTCGCCACCGGTCACTTCCGCACCGATGTACACAATGCCGGATTCATCCAGTTTAGAAAGCGCAGCTTCACCCACGTTCGGGATATCAGCGGTGATCTCTTCTGGCCCCAGCTTGGTGTCGCGAGACACACATGCCAGTTCCTGGATGTGGATAGTGGTGAAACGGTCTTCCTGAACCACACGCTCGGATACGAGGATGGAGTCTTCGAAGTTGTAACCGTTCCATGGCATGAACGCCACGCGCATATTCTGACCCAGCGCCAGTTCACCGAGGTCGGTAGACGGGCCATCTGCCAGCACGTCGCCACGCTCAATCGGCTCACCCAGATTGACACACGGCATCTGGTTGATGCAGGTGTTCTGGTTAGAACGGGTGTACTTGGTCAGGTTGTAGATGTCGATACCCGCTTCGCCCGGATACATCTCTTCTTCGTTAACTTTGATAACGATACGAGAAGCATCAACGTACTGAACGGTACCACCACGTTTCGCGACAGCAGTTACACCGGAGTCAACCGCTACTGCGCGTTCCATACCGGTACCAACCAGCGGCTTATCAGCACGCAGAGTTGGAACCGCCTGACGTTGCATGTTCGCACCCATCAAGGCGCGGTTAGCATCATCGTGCTCCAGGAACGGAATCAGTGAAGCACCGACAGAAACCACCTGTTGGGTGGAAACGTCCATGTAGTCAACCTGATCGCGGCTGAACAGGCTTGACTCACCCTTGCTACGGCAGGTGACGAGATCGTCAACAAAGCTGCCATCTTCTGCGAGGTTGGTGTTTGCCTGAGCGATAACGTAGTTACCCTCTTCAATTGCAGAGAGGTAATGAATTTCATCACTCACTTTCCCGTCAACAACGCGGCGATACGGGGTTTCAAGGAAACCGTATTCGTTAGTCTGCGCGTAAACCGAGAGTGAGTTGATCAGACCGATGTTCGGGCCTTCCGGAGTTTCGATAGGACATACACGACCGTAGTGCGTTGGGTGTACGTCACGTACTTCGAAGCCGGCGCGCTCACGGGTCAGACCGCCTGGGCCCAGAGCAGAGATACGACGTTTGTGCGTAATCTCGGACAATGGGTTGTTCTGATCCATAAACTGGGACAGCTGGCTTGAACCGAAGAACTCTTTCACCGCCGCCGAAATCGGCTTAGCGTTGATCATGTCCTGAGGCATCAGCGTATCGAGGTCGCCCAGAGACAGACGCTCTTTAACTGCACGCTCAACACGTACCAGACCCACACGGAACTGGTTTTCTGCCATCTCGCCAACAGAACGAATACGACGGTTACCGAGGTGATCGATATCATCCACTTCACCGATACCGTTACGGATACCGATAAGCTTTTTCATCACTTCGATGATGTCGTCTTTGCTCAGGATACCTGAACCTTCGATCTCATCACGCAGCAGAGAACGGTTGAACTTCATACGGCCAACCGCAGAAAGATCGTAACGATCTTCAGAGAAGAACAGGTTCTCGAACAGGTTTTCAGCAGCTTCACGCGTTGGTGGCTCACCAGGACGCATCATGCGGTAGATCTCAACCAGCGCGCTTAGACGATCGTTGGTTGGGTCTACACGCAGAGTCTCGGAGATGTACGCACCGTGATCAAGGTCGTTGGTGAACAGCGTTTCAATGCGCTTGTGGCCTGACTGGCTCAGTTTCGCCAGCAGATCCAGTGACAATTCCATGTTTGCAGGAACGATCAGCTCGCCGGTGTTCAGATCGACGTAGTCTTTAGCAACCACTTTGCCAGCAATGTATTCAACTGGCACTTCGATGTGCTGAATGTTGTCTTTTTCCAGCTGACGGATGTGGCGCGCAGTGATGCGACGACCTTTTTCAACGTAGACCGTGCCGTTTGCTTCGATATCGAAGGAGGCGGTTTCACCACGCAGGCGCTCAGGCACCAGTTCCATCTGCAGTTTGTTATCGCGGATTTCATAAACGACTTTATCAAAGAACAGATCAAGGATTTGTTCTGAAGTGAAGTTTAACGCGCGCAGAATGATACTGGCCGGCAGCTTACGACGACGGTCAATACGGACGAAGAGGTTGTCTTTCGGGTCAAACTCGAAATCGAGCCATGAACCGCGGTAAGGGATGATACGTGCGTTATACAGCACTTTACCGGAAGAGTGCGTTTTACCCTTATCGCTGTCGAAGAACACGCCAGGACTACGGTGCAGCTGAGAAACGATAACACGCTCAGTACCATTGATAACAAAGGTACCATTGTCCGTCATGAGTGGAATCTCACCCATGTAGACTTCTTGTTCTTTAATGTCTTTTACGGTGCCTTCCGGCGCTTCGCGCTCGTAGATCACCAGACGCAGTTTCACGCGCAGCGGTGCCGAATAGGTCACGCCACGGATCTGACATTCAGTTACGTCAAAGACAGGCTCACCCAAACGGTAGCTGACATACTGCAACTCAGAGTTGCCGCTGTAGCTTGAGATTGGGAATACGGAGCGGAAGGCTGCTTCCAGACCGTACTGGCCTTCTGGATCTTGCTCGATGAACTTCTGGAACGAGTCAAGCTGGATAGAAAGGAGATAAGGTATGTCCAAAACTTGTGGACGTTTACCAAAATCCTTACGAATACGTTTTTTCTCGGTATAGGAGTAAACCATGGGGTTCCTCAGCTAGCTGACATGTCGAACCACGCTGTCCGTCCTGAAAAGGACAGTTCATGCAACACTATTTTTTGTTTTTCATGCGATGCGCAGCACCCCATGCAATACATCTTTCTATCACTCTTAAATCATTTCATCGCCGTTGTTCAGGCAGGGAACCTTCGCAGGAGAGCGATATATTAAGGCGTCGATAGAAAAAGATATTGAAGAGGCATGATGGACAAACAGTGCGAAACGCCATCATTCCCCTGTAGCGCAAAAAGGCTGGTGACCTAAACAGTCACCAGCCATCAGCCTAATGTTACTCAGGCTGCAACCCGAAGGTTGTCTTACTTAACTTCAACTTCAGCGCCAGCTTCTTTCAGAGCAGCTTCAAGAGCGGCTGCGTCATCTTTGCTGATGCCTTCTTTGATAGTACCGGTAGCTTCAACCAGGTCTTTAGCTTCTTTCAAGCCCAGGCCAGTTGCAGTACGTACTGCTTTGATTACTGCGACTTTGTTAGCGCCAACAGCTTTCAGAATTACGTCGAATTCAGTTTTCTCTTCAACAGCTTCAGCTGGGCCAGCAGCAACAGCTACAGCGGCAGCAGCAGAAACGCCGAATTTTTCTTCCATAGCAGAAACCAGCTCAACTACTTCCATTACGGACATAGCGGCAACAGCTTCCAGAATTTGGTCTTTAGTGATAGACATATCGATTGTTCCTAAAAATCAGAAAAAGTTTATACGGTAGCAAGCACGAAGGAAAAGAATTTGGCCTTAAGCCGCTTCTTTTGCATCGCGCACAGCAGCCAGAGTACGGACCAGTTTGCCAGCAGCGGCTTCTTTCATGGTCGACATCAGACGTGCCAGTGCTTCTTCGTAAGTCGGCAGAGTTGCCAGACGGTCAATATTGGCCGCCGTGATCAGCTCACCTTCAAAGGCTGCAGCTTTGACCTCAAATTTTGCATTCGCTTTAGCGAAATCTTTGAACAAACGAGCGGCAGCGCCCGGGTGTTCCAAAGAGTATGCAATCAGGGTCGGACCAACAAACGTGTCTTTCAGGCACTCGAAAGGAGTACCTTCAACGACGCGGCGCAGCAGGGTGTTACGAACAACACGCATGTAAACGCCAGCTTCACGACCTGCTTTACGCAGTTCGGTCATTTTATCAACGGTCACGCCACGGGAATCCGCAACAACCGCTGAAAGCGCGCCTTTGGCTACTTCGCTAACTTCAGCAACAATCGCTTGTTTGCCTTGAAGATTTAATGCCATTAGCTTTTGCTCCTGGATTGACCGGGAATAATTTCCCGGAACTCACTTCACTTATTCACCCGAAGGCGATAAGCGCTATTACACGGTGAGCAGAATCCAGCGAAGAAATAATTCTTTTTGGTTCTGTCACCGTCTACGCAGGGTATTAAGCAAGATATCCGAAAATATTCTGCTCCTGCGGTCTCGGACGGAGGCCAGGATAAGGCCTGGCTCCAACCTAAGCGACTGAACAACCAAGTGTTTAGACTTTGTCACTCACTCGCTTTGAATCTGGGTTCTGAATTGTGCAAACAACCAGAACAACGGGCGTAAGATTCTAGATGAATTTTTCGCCCGTTACAAGCAGCAATTAGTTTGCTGATGCACTCAGACCAGCCTGGTCAACGGCAACGCCGGCGCCCATGGTGGTAGAGATGCTGACTTTCTTGATGTACACGCCTTTCGCCTGTGATGGTTTAGCTTTTTTCAGCGCAACCAGCAAAGATTCCAGGTTTTCTTTCAATTTGTCAGTGTCAAAATCCACTTTACCGATGGTGGTGTGGATGATGCCGTTTTTGTCGTTACGATAACGAACCTGACCTGCTTTAGCATTTTTAACTGCTTCAGCAACGTTCGGCGTTACAGTACCAACTTTCGGGTTTGGCATCAGACCGCGTGGGCCCAGAACCTGGCCCAACTGGCCAACAACGCGCATTGCATCTGGAGATGCGATTACAACGTCAAAGTTCATTTCGCCTTTTTTGATCTGCTCAGCCAGGTCTTCCATACCAACCAGTTCTGCGCCAGCTGCTTTAGCAGCTTCAGCGTTTGCACCTTGGGTGAAGACGGCAACACGTACTGAACGACCAGTACCGTGTGGCAGAACGGTCGCACCGCGCACGTTCTGATCAGATTTACGTGCATCGATGCCGAGGTTAACGGCAACGTCAACGCTTTCTACGAACTTGGCAGTAGCCAGTTCTTTCAGCAGAGCAACAGCTTCGTTAATGTCGTACTGCTTAGTAGCATCAACTTTGTCACGGATTACGCTCATGCGCTTGGTCAGCTTAGCCATTTCTTAATCCTCTACTACCAGGCCCATGGAACGAGCAGTACCTTCGATAGAGCGAGTCATCGCTTCTACGTCAGAACCAGTCATGTCCGCAGCTTTAGTTTCTGCGATTTCACGTACCTGAGCACGGGAAACTTTACCGACTTTGTCTTTGTTCGGCTTACCAGAACCAGACTTGATGCCCGCTGCTTTTTTCAGCAGTACGGCAGCCGGAGGCGTTTTGGTAACGAAGGTGAAAGAACGGTCACTGTATACGGTGATAACAACAGGAGTAGGCAGGCCTTTCTCCAGGGATTCAGTCTTAGCGTTGAACGCTTTGCAGAATTCCATAATGTTAACACCCTGCTGACCCAGTGCTGGACCAACAGGTGGACTTGGGTTAGCCATACCAGCTGCAACTTGCAACTTAACGTAGGCTTGTACTTTCTTGGCCATGATAATTCCTCAATTGGGTTATAACGCCTGAAAAACAGGCTCCCCGTGATAACGATTTATATGCCGTTGCGGGCACATAAAAACAGAAGGCGCGAAATTATAGGTAAATTTCGCGCCTTCCGCAAGAGCTAAAAAGTGAACAGAAGGGTTAACCTTTCTCCACCTGAGCGAAGTCGAGTTCCACTGGGGTTGCACGACCAAAGATGGAAACGGACACTTTCAAGCGGCTCTTCTCGTAATCCACTTCTTCGACCACTCCGTTGAAGTCGGCAAACGGGCCGTCGCTGACGCGTACCATCTCGCCTGGCTCGAACAGCGTTTTTGGACGCGGCTTATCACCCACCTGCTGCAGGCGGTTCATAATCGCATCTACTTCTTTATCACTGATTGGCGCAGGACGGTCGGAAGTACCACCGATAAAGCCCATTACACGCGGTACACTGCGTACTAAGTGCCAGCTGGCGTCATTCATTACCATCTGAACCAATACGTAGCCAGGGAAGAATTTACGTTCGCTTTTGCGACGCTGGCCGCCACGGATTTCGACGACTTCTTCAGTCGGCACCATGACTTCGCCAAAAAGCTCTTCCATGTTGTGCAGTTTGATATGCTCGTGCAGCGATTTCGCTACGCGGGCTTCAAAACCAGAGAACGCCTGAACGACGTACCAGCGTTTTTTTGGAGCTTCAGACATCTCAGAACCTCAGGCCAGTGATAAACGATACCAGACGGACCAGAATACCATCCAGCCCCCACAAAATCAGTGACATCACGGCAGTAACCGCGGCAACGATTAACGTGGTGTGCAGTGTTTCCTGGCGAGTCGGCCAAATGACCTTACGCATTTCGGTTTTAGCTTCACGGGCAAATGCCACAGTCGCTTTGCCTTTGATTGTCAGCAAAGCAATGCCGCCCGCTGCAGCGATCAGCACAACCACAGCCAGCGCGCGCAGAGGCAATGTTACATCGCGATAGATATAGTTGCCGACGATTGCTACCAGGAGCAATGCGATCACAACTACCCATTTCATCGCTTCAAGGCCGCGCCCGCTTCCTTGAGCTTCGGTATTCGCACTCATAAACCAACCTGCCACAATAATTCAGAAACTATACTGCCCCGCAGTGCGAGGCATCCAAACCGAATGAGCTTTTGAGCGTAACTCGGTATCCAACGCCGTGAAACAGAGCCTGTCTCAGCAATGATTATGATGCAAAATCACTGATGAGCCAGGTTCTATACAACAGCGTGCAAAAAGGGCATCAAATGATGCCCTTTCCTTGTGCATTGCGTCAAATCTTATCGCAGTTAAGCGATAATTTCAGCAACAACACCCGCACCAACAGTACGGCCGCCTTCACGGATTGCGAAACGCAGACCCTGATCCATAGCGATTGGCTTGATCAAAGTAACGGTCATTTTTACGTTGTCGCCTGGCATTACCATCTCAACGCCTTCTGGCAGTTGAACGTCACCGGTCACGTCAGTAGTACGGAAGTAGAACTGAGGACGGTAGCCTTTGAAGAACGGAGTATGGCGGCCGCCTTCATCTTTAGACAGAACGTAAACTTCTGAAGTGAACTGGGTATGTGGCTTGATTGAACCCGGCTTAGCCAGAACCTGGCCACGCTCGATGTCTTCACGCTTGATACCACGCAGCAGAACACCACAGTTCTCGCCTGCCTGACCCTGATCCAGCAGTTTGCGGAACATTTCAACGCCAGTACAGGTTGATTTCACAGTGTCTTTAAGGCCAACAACTTCAACTTCGTCGCCCACTTTAACGATACCGCGCTCAACACGACCGGTAACAACGGTACCACGGCCAGAGATTGAGAATACGTCTTCGATTGGCAGCAGGAACGGCTTGTCGATTGCACGTACTGGCTCTGGGATATAGGTATCCAGGTGCTCAGCCAGCTCAATGATCTTAGCTTCCCACTCAGCGTCGCCTTCCAGCGCTTTCAGAGCAGAACCACGTACGATTGGAGTGTCGTCGCCTGGGAAGTCATATGCTGACAGCAGGTCACGTACTTCCATCTCAACCAGTTCCAGCAGCTCTTCATCATCAACCATGTCGCACTTGTTCAGGAACACGATGATGTAAGGAACGCCAACCTGACGACCCAGCAGGATGTGCTCACGGGTCTGTGGCATTGGGCCATCAGTCGCAGCAACAACCAGGATCGCGCCGTCCATCTGCGCTGCACCGGTGATCATGTTTTTCACATAGTCGGCGTGGCCTGGGCAGTCAACGTGCGCATAGTGGCGAGACGGGGTTTCATATTCAACGTGAGAAGTGTTGATGGTGATACCACGTGCTTTCTCTTCTGGCGCTTTATCGATCTCATCGAATTTGCTTGCCTTACCGCCGTAGGTTTTAGCCAGTACGGTAGTAATTGCTGCAGTCAGGGTGGTTTTACCGTGGTCGACGTGACCGATGGTGCCCACGTTTACGTGCAGTTTATTACGCTGAAATTGCTCTTTAGCCATCGCTAGTCCCTCTAAGACACGGATATATCGAAGATATCGTCATATCAACCAGGCATTGCCTGACTGTTTGGTTTACAGAGAGAGAATCAGGAGAGAGATAAAGGAAGTGGTGCTGATACCCAGAGTCGAACTGGGGACCTCACCCTTACCAAGGGTGCGCTCTACCAACTGAGCCATATCAGCACATCTGGAGCGGGCAGCGGGAATCGAACCCGCATCATCAGCTTGGAAGGCTGAGGTAATAGCCATTATACGATGCCCGCATCCTGGAACTCGGCTACCTGTTCTTTCTGTAGCTTATGAATAATAAAAGAAGACCTTCTATTATTCGAGCCGGTCAGAGTTGCTGACCAACTTTGATTGCGCTAATGCGCAATCTGAAATTCGAAGGTGAGAGATGAAGAACTCACCCATCAGATAAAGACTTTATCTGATGCCCAACCAGGAGGTTGAGATGGTGGTGGGAGAAGGATTCGAACCTTCGAAGTCTGTGACGGCAGATTTACAGTCTGCTCCCTTTGGCCGCTCGGGAATCCCACCTACTTGATGGTGCCGGCTACCGGAATCGAACTGGTGACCTACTGATTACAAGTCAGTTGCTCTACCAACTGAGCTAAGCCGGCATCAAGTGGAGCGCATTCTAGGAATACCCGAAGAAGGATGCAACAAAAAAATCGTCAAAATTGTTCTATCGCTTACTATTTGTGCAAATCATCTCAAATCAGCCATCAGCTGCAGTAAAATCACCCTAAACCTGTGCATTTTTACACCACCACATCGATTGATTGCTATGAACCGCCATCATTTTCAATGCACATATTTGAAGCACACTGCCTTTCTGCTGTGCAAATTGTAGAAAATTTTTTGTGAAACTACCCGCTACACTCGTTTTTTCTGCTGGCCTGCATTTTGCTTATCTATTTAATCGGGTCATTAAATGGAGGATGTCGCATGAATATTGTTCAGCTCACTGCAGAAACATTACCCCTTTATCGTCAGGCTTTGGCTGCCCTGATGGTTGAAGCGGTAAAAAACAATATGACTTCGGCATTTCAACATTCGCAAAAGATGCAACAGTATCAGGATGCCGAGCGCTATTTTCATAGCTTGCGCAACAAAATGGCACGCCATGAGTTGCTGCTATGGATTGCCGTCATCGACTCGGTTGTGGTGGGAAGCGTGCAGCTCAATATTTGTCAGCGTCCAGATGGACAAAATCGCGCGGAAGTTTTACAGCTGCTTGTGCATTCAAATGCTCAGCGAGAAGGGATTGGACGCAGATTAATGCAGACGCTTGAGCACAAGGCAGAAAGCTATCAGCGTGGTCTGCTTTATTTGGATGTCATTGCAGGTTCTGCAGAAGAAATTTTTTATCGGGCACATGGCTACCGCTATTTAGGGGAATTGCCCGACTATGCATTATGCGCGGATGGGCATCCTCATCCCGGCGCGATTTACTATAAACGTCTGCGTACCAGCCCAGCAGAAAATGTAGCGACAAGCTACTGACCGACAAGAAAAATGCGGGCACGCTTGCGAAAGCGTGCTCCTGTTTATCATTTTACTTCTTTTTAAAGTCACACTGGTGTTACCCTCCTGCCCATTGTTCTCGTTAATTACCCCTGTGACGTGCAATTGAGTTTGATACATCTTCGTATGCCTAATGCAGCAAGGTGTTGATTAATCAGAATTTGCACTCAGATGCATGCTTATGAGTAAAAAAACGACACCTCTTACTACGCCTTATTTGCAGTTCAATCGCCAGCAATGGGCAGCACTACGCGATTCAGTACCAATGACATTGGCTGAAGGTGAAATTGAGCGTCTGCGTGGTATCAATGAAGATCTTTCATTAGAAGAAGTGGCCGAGATTTATCTGCCGCTATCGCGTCTGCTTAATTTTTATATCAGTTCTAATCTGCGTCGTCAGGCGGTGCTTGAGCAATTCCTTGGCACTAATGGGCAGAAAATCCCTTATATCATCAGTATTGCCGGCAGCGTTGCGGTAGGAAAAAGCACAACTGCTCGTGTGCTTCAGGCACTTCTTAGCCGCTGGCCAGAACACCGCAAAGTAGAACTGATCACTACTGATGGTTTTTTGCATCCTAATGCCGTGCTTAAAGAACGCGGTTTGATGAAGAAAAAAGGGTTCCCGCAATCTTACGATATGCATCGCCTGGTTAACTTCGTATCTGATTTAAAATCGGGTGCTAGCCAGGTGACAGCGCCGGTTTATTCTCATCTGATTTATGATGTCATTCCGGATGGCGATAAAGTCGTACAACAGCCTGATATTCTTATTCTTGAAGGATTGAATGTGCTGCAAAGCGGTATGGACTATCCTCACGATCCTCATCATGTATTTGTCTCTGATTTCGTGGATTTTTCAATTTACGTCGATGCACCAGAGTCTTTACTTGAGAACTGGTATGTAAATCGCTTTTTGAAATTCCGTGAGGGCGCGTTTAGCGATCCGGACTCTTATTTCCATCACTATTCGCAATTACCTGAAGAGGATGCACTCAATATTGCGCATGGGCTATGGAAAGAGATTAACTGGCTTAATTTAAAGGAAAATATCCTGCCTACACGTGAACGAGCAAGTCTTATTATGACGAAGTCGGCTGATCATGCGGTGCAAAGTGTACGTTTGAGGAAATAGTCTTTTTTATAAAATGCCCATAAAAGATCGTGGGCATTTTAATTTGTTAGCTCAGATGCATTAATTGTCTGGACGAAGAGAAATCTCACCCCCAACCCAGGATTTAATGACTCCATTCTGCTCCAGTAATAAGCCACCCTGCTTATCAATACCTCGCGCAATGCCATGTACCTCACGATCCCCAATAAGAAGCTTCACTGGGCGATTAATGAAGTTATCAAGGGCTTCCCAGCGGGAAACAAATGGCGCCAAACCATCGCGCTCAAAAATAGGTAACGCTTCACGCAGGCTATTGATCAACTTCGCAGCTAACTCGTTGCGATCGATATCAACACCAGCTTCCTGAAGATTAATCCAACCCTGATTAATTTCTGCCGTGCCTTCTGAACGCATCAGCAAATTGACACCAGCACCTATAACAATCTGAGCTGCATCGCCGGTTTTTCCAGTTAACTCAACTAAAATACCAGCAAGCTTACGATCGTTAAGATAGAGATCATTCGGCCATTTAACCCGGACATCCGGAGCACCTAATGACTGAATCACTTCTGCCATGATGATACCAATCACCAGACTCAGGCCCATCGCCGCAGCAGGCCCCTGATCAAGACGCCAATACATGGACATATACAGGTTGGAGCCAAACGGTGAAAACCATTTACGCCCGCGACGTCCGCGCCCTGCTTGCTGATACTCGGCAATGCATGCGTAGCCAGACGGCAATTGATCCATCCGATCCAGCAAATACTGGTTGGTAGAATCGATAACAGGAATAACCGCCAGATTAGGTTGATGCAGGAGAGACAGAATGATTTCTTCATCCAGTAACTGAATTGGCTCTGGTAAGCTGTAGCCTTTACCCGTTACCGTATATACATCCAGACCCCAACTTTTGAGAGTCTGTATATGTTTATTAATGGCAGCACGGCTCATACCAAGCGCTTCGCCCAGCTGCTCACCAGAGTGAAATTCACCATCGGCCACCAATGCCACTAACTTTAACGGCACGCTATTATCTTTCATGAAATTACCTCAACGGCATTACGCTCGCCTCGAGCACCGATAAAGCGCACTTCTGGCTCCAGCCAAACATCAAACTTTTGTCCGACTCTATTCCTAACCTGATGCGCTAAATCGACAATATCCTGTGGAGTGGCATAATCTTCATTTATCAATACCAAAGCCTGCTGACGGTGAACTGCGGCGCCACCTACACGGAAGCCTTTAAGACCACATTGGTCGATCAACCAGCCAGCTGCTAATTTCACTTCGCCACTGGCCTGTGGATAATGAGGAATGGATGGCCACTGCTTAATTAGCGCATCTGCATGCTCAGCTGTGATCAGCGGATTTTTGAAGAAACTACCGACATTACCTGTGATTTTTGGGTCGGGCAGTTTGCTTTGGCGCATATGGCAAATAGCATTGAATACATCCCAGGCACACACTGTTGCTGGGTTTAACTTAGTCAGCTCGCCATAAGTTAGAACAGGTTTCCACTGTTTTGCCAGACGTAATCCTACTGCAACAATGACATAGTCATCCTTCATTGCATGTTTGAAAATACTATCGCGATAGCTAAACTGGCACTCTTCTCGATACAAACGAATTATATGTTGCGTTGGGAGATGTATCGCTTCAACGTAGTGACAGATATCTTTAAATTCGACACCATACGCACCGATATTTTGAATCGGTGCTGAGCCGGCCATACCAGGAATTAGCGCCAGGTTTTCCAGTCCTGTAATACCCTTCTTTAGCGTGTTTTCAACTAAAGCATGCCAATTTTCGCCGGCACCAACATGCAAGTGCCAGGCTTCGTCATGCTCTTCGATAGCGATGCCTTTAATCGCATTAATTACCACCGAGCCGCTAAAATCTTCAAGAAAGAGTACGTTGCTCCCTTCGCCTAATACAATAAAAGGCAGATTTGATTGCTGACTGTTTTTCCAGGCCAAAGTAATTGCGTCAGGAGTTTCAGCGATGGTCAGCGTTTGTGCATTGATCGTAAGACCAAGAGTGTTGAAAGCTTTCAGGGATGTATTGGGGCTGGACATTTCACGGCCTTTACTGATTAATCTGACCGTAGTTTACCTGATCGGTAGGTTGCGAGTTTGATGTTTTCTTATTTCTGATGGGAAATTGCTAATGTATAGACGTAAAAAAGCCCCGGACTTTCGTCCGGGGCTTCTTCACTATTTGATGCCTGGCAGTTCCCTACTCTCGCATGGGGAGGCCCCACACTACCA
>NZ_JBTRDW010000016.1:0-42290 GCF_054823405.1 Kluyvera sp. 1366 | reverse complement strand
CCGAAGGACACGCTGGAAATTCTGCAGCTGATGGCCGGCACCGAATACCGCGCGCACATGAGTGCGCTGGTGCAGCAGGGCAGCATCCTCGGGAGTGGCCTGAGCGATGACCCGCGTCTGCAGGTGAGCGAAAAGAAAAAGGTCGACGTGGAGGAGGTGCAGGCGCTGCAGGAAGGTGAAAACGTCACACTTTTCGGGGGCAAGGTTGTGCGCGGCAGCTCGCTTTATATCAGCGATGCCGACAAGTTCACGAAGGAAGCGGTGCGCATCAATCGCTTTATGGAGGTCAGCCCGCCATCCGAAGCCCGGCTGCTGGCCACCATGCCTTATCGCCGGCGCCGCAGCTACGTGCGGGCCGACCGGGTTCAGCACATTCTGCAGGTCCTGGACGCGCCCCCGGCCGCCCAGGATACCCGTGGGCTGGTGCTGACCGACCCGGCGCTTGCCGCCGTCTGTGAATTCTCCCTCGAGTGCGAATACAGCTGGAAGCGGGCGCCCTCAGCTGCGGTGCGTTCGGCGATACTCTGGCACATGGTGCAGGAAAGCCTGCCCGCGCGGGGACGGGGCTATAAGGTCCGGCTGCGCGAACCCCGTCTGATGGGCATGGGGCGCGAGGCAATTGAAAAAGCCGCGCAGAACTACGTGGCGCTGGCGTCTGAAAATACTAAAACGTTTAGCTAACCGATTGTCACATATGGTTATTTACAGCGAAAGGGCTAAAGCTTTTAAGCCTGAGTCCGATAACAAACGTGAGACTGCTCCACAGTCTGCCACTGCTTGAATAAACGTTTGTAATGCTGATCCCTTTTAGGGCCTTTGAGGCCCTCTTTTTTTGCCTCTGCAACATGAATCATCAGACTTATTGCCGGCCACTGCCGGCTTACTGCAGGAACAAAACATGAAATTAACGTTTGCAGCGATCGCTATGGCGACCTCGCTGAGCTTTGTCGCGTACGCATCAGCCGCGAGACCTTCCATTGACGTCGGATTTTCGCCTCATGGCAGCGCGGAGCAGCTGGTCCTCCGTACACTGGACGAGGCGCACGAGAGTATCCGCCTGATGGGCTACATCTTCACCTCGCCCACGATCGTTAAGTCCCTGGTTGCGGCAAAACGTCGCGGTGTGGACGTCAGGGTAGTGGTGGACGACAAAGGCAACCGCAGCAAATCGAGCCAGGCAGCAATGAACGTGGTGGTCAACGCCGGCATCCCGCTGCGCACTAACGGCCAGTACAAAATCATGCATGACAAAGTGATCATCACCGATGGCCAGAACGTGGAGCTCGGCTCGTTTAACTATACGCGGAGCGCAGCGGAGTCGAACTCCGAGAACGCGCTGGTCGTACGCGGGGTGCCCTCGCTGGCGCTGGTGTACCTGACGCACTGGCAGTCTCGATGGGATGGAGGTACGGACTGGCGATCAACTTACTGAATTACGCCTGACAAAAGTGAGAGTGGTCCGCGCGCCAACGCTGATCACACTAAAGCTTAAAGTTAAGTCGCTGATTTATGGGTTATGTAGTATTCTCTGCAAAATTCGCTCTGAATTTAGTGGAGGAGGCAGAAATGTCGCAGTCAGCTAACAAAGTCACTTCCTCAGCAGGATCTAAGCGCCCATATCGCAAAGGTAATGCGTTAAGTGCTTCTGAAAAGCAGCAGGCAGCGGTGGCCAGAAAAAAACTGACTCATAAAGAAGTTAAGATTTTTGTGCGCAATCCAATAAAAGCCCGGCTTTTGGTCGAGTGTGAAAAACTAGGCATGACACAGGCTGAGTATATTGAACGTCTTTTAGAACAGGCGTTTGAAGTGAGCAATAAGTAATGGCATTACTTTCTTGTCGTATGTCTGTTGAAGTGATAGATTGCAAACCGTAAAGAATTCTGGCGGGCCACGCCGCGAGGTGGCAGGGTACTGGTACTGACAGATTACTGAAAGCCAGAAAAAAGAAAACCCCGATAATCTCTGAGTTTGGCGACTGAGGAAGGTTAACGGGGCTCACTGAAACTGCATAGAAGCTGTTGCTCTATGCGGGGAGTATAGTTTTATGCCCGGAAAACTGCAATACCTCCTGTGCATACTCCTTCTGTGCAACATAAGCGCAGGAAGGTGTGACTGAACAGGTATCTGAAAACACTTCATTTTACCGGCAGGTAAAGAATCCAAATCCGAAATTTGTCCCGGAGAAAGGAAAGAAAACTCTGCCGTTCTGCGAAAAAATTCGTGAGAAGGCAGTGGGCTTTACGCAACGCGTAGAATTCCAGATGCTGGTTGCAATGTCGATCGCCCGTGGTGAACGCAAACGCCGTCCACCCAAGCTCCGCATGCGCGCGCTGGAAGCAACACTCCAGGCAATGTGCTGGTACCTGAATCCGCTGGCCAACCGCGTGGGCGCCTCGCTCACGACCATGAGCATCCGCTGTGGGCTGGCCACTGAGAAAAAACGCCTCTCGATCACCCGATTCACGGGTGCCTGCCATACGCTTGAGCAGCTAAAGCTCATCACCTACAACACCGAGTATGATAAAGAGATAGGCTGTAACATCCCGACAGATATCACCTTCACGTCGCTGATGTGGAAGGTGCTGGACGTGTCGGAAGAAGCCGTTGCTGCTGCACGCCGCAGCCGTATCGAGTGGGAAAACCTTCAGCGTGAGAAGAGAGGGTTACCGCGCGCAGACGCCGGTGAACTCATCAACGCCGCCTGGGCGTTCGTGCGCGAACGCTTCCGCGAGTACCAGAAGTCGCGCCGGGAGCAAGGCATCAAACGTCACCGTGCGCGCAAAGACGCACCGCGCACCCGTAAAGACATTGAGCTGCTGGTCCGCACTCAGCTGAACAAAGATATCGTTAACGGTCGCTTCTTTGGCGGCCTGGACGCGGTGAGAGCGGAAATCGAACGCCGCGTGGCGGAGCGCATGAAGATGTCGCGTGGCCATTATGCGCGGCTTGATGACGACAAGCTTGTAACCACCTGACACGTTTCTGATATCCTTCTTTTCCACCGAATGGCGCTCTGGCGCAGGCTTATCCGCTTCCGCAATCCGGCCTGTAAGGCCGCTCTTTACCTTCACCCCATTGTTTCGGCTATCCGGTTTGCGCCGGAGGCCCACGCGCGCCTGTGATTCTCCATATATATGAATATCATTCACTTGTGGCTGATTCCCGCCATAAGTCCAGGTCATACTCAGCCCATTAATTCATCAATGCAGCGACGCTGAAGTCACGCCCCGCTGCGTTTCTGTGTTATCCACATTAACCGCGAGAGGGTATTTATATAATCTCCTGACCGAAGGGCCAGTTAACTGCGATTCGAACTTTTTACAAACCGCGATGATCCTTTTAAAAACCCGATCTACTTTCTTTTAAAGATCCGTCATTACTCACCTTTAAAGAAAAAACCTATACGACTCCGCCCTGTGGACAATTAAATGTCAGCCCTCGCAGCGAACTATTGTTCGCGCAGGTTCGTAATAGGCGCTTCGCACCTTTAGGTAGCTCCCGCCAGGGCGGGCAGGGCAAAAGTAGTTACAACACACAATAAATTCACCTGCAAAAACAACCGAACTTAAACCCTGTGCGAAATCTACCCTGAAAAGCGCCGCCGCCCCGGCGCAGAAGGCCGGAACAGAATCGCTTTAAAGATGGATGATGTAACTACCACAGGTGTTGCTGTAATACTGAGGCCCGCGGTCTCTGTCTTTCGTCTTCGACCATCAGACTAATACGCGACTGAAAGGCCGCTGCTTAAACGGCGTCTTGCAGGGAGGGGTTGGGCTTTCGCCACCATTGAGCCTGTAACCGGCTCTGCCGGGCTCACGGCGCCCAATGGCATAAGGGTGGTCCTTAACGATTTCTGGCGCCTCCATGCCGCTAACGCGGCATACAGTGGACAGGCTGCGCGCTGCTCGCCTGCCTGAGAGTATCCGAGATGCTGGGCACGCGACCATTACCCGTTGATTCATAGACGTGTATTTACTCAGAGCTTGGACTGCCGAACTTTAAAAACGCGTATGATGCCCGTCTGCAATTGCTGTAGATATTCTTAAACAGGGAGACATGATAAAAACTGGACTGCTGTCACTGAGTTTACTGGCCACCATGCTGCTTGCCGGTTGCGATGCGAGCGCGAAGAGCATTGACTGGTACAAAGAGCATGATAAGGAGCGTGCAGCTAAATTTGAGGAGTGCAGAAAATCCTCCGATCCGCGCGGCACTGCAGACTGCCGTAATGCCATAGATGCCACCGTCCATGGCGGCTCTTTCACAAAGAGTCCGGATAAAACCTGGTAAATCCTGCCCCGGCGCTGCCGGGCTGTTTATTTCATCCCTTCACTATCGTTCGTTAATTCGCTCGCACTGCAGAAGAAAAGACCTCTGACAGGATGAGATCTGTCACATTGTTACGTCCTGTTGTCACGACCCGTTAAAATACTGGTTTGCATAATTCATGGCCAAATACCTGAGTGATCGCCTGATTTTTTAACTATAAGCCCGGTCTAACTGGCGAACGTAAATCACGCGGTTATGGTTAATTACTGCGGACAGTACAATACGGTTTTTTCCCTGCCACTGGCTCACAAAACCGGACGTATCACCGTAATTTGGCAGACATTAATGAGTAAGAAGGGAGCATAACGATGGCCTTTCAGAGCCCGGCACAGAACTACGTTGAGACGCGTCTGAATCTTGGTGACCTCGTTCATCTGTCACCCTATTCGACCTATCTGATGCGCAGCGACAGTGATTTTCCTGACGCCGGCATCGTGAAAGGTTCAGTGCTGGCCATCGATCGGGCGCTGATGCCATCGCATGGCCAGCTTATCGTGGCGGAGGTCGACGGTGAGCTGTCGCTACGGCGTCTGCTTCTCAATCCCGTTCCCGCCCTGCAGGCTCCGGATGCGGATGAAACCGTCACGCTTATCGATGTGAGCCAGCCGCTGCCCGTCTGGGGCGTTGTGGCCTATTCCCTCACCGATGTGGCCGGCCTGGGGTTTAGCGGACCGCCGGTAGAGTGACCATGTTTGCCCTGGCCGATGCCAACAACTTCTACGCTTCCTGTGAAACCATATTCAGGCCCGACCTCCGGGGCCGGCCTATCGTGGTGGTCTCCAACAACGACGGCTGCGTTATCGCGCGTTCGGCAGAGGCGAAGCGCATGGGTATTAAAATGGCCGCTCCGCTGTTCCAGAACGAACGCTTCTTTCGTGAGAATGGCGTGCACGTGTTCAGCTCCAACTATGAGCTGTATGGCGACATGTCGGCGCGGATGATGGCCATACTGGGGGAGATGGCGGCCGGGCAGGAAGTCTACTCCATTGACGAAAGCTTTCTTGACGTCACCGGCATTGGCAGCCTCATTCCGCTGGAGATGTTCGGGCAGCAGATGCGCGCGCGTATCCGGCAGGAAACCGGGCTGATTATCGGCGTTGGCTTTGGGCCGACTAAAACGCTGGCCAAACTCGCCAACTACGCGGCGAAGAAGTGGACGCAGACAAAGGGCGTGGTAGACCTCTCCGACCGGAGCCGGCAGCGGAAGCTGCTGCAGCTGATCGACGTCAGCGACATCTGGGGCATCGGACGGCGCATCAGCGTCCGGCTGAACCAGCTGGGCATCAACACGGGCCTGCAGCTGGCAGACAGCAACGTCAGTATGATACGTAAAAACTTTGACGTTATCGTCGAGCGCACCGTGCGGGAGCTCAACGGTGAGTCGTGCCTCGCCCTTGAGGACGCACCGCCACCAAAGCAGCAGATCGTCAACTCCCGGTCGTTTGGCCAGCGCGTTATTCAACTCGAGGATATGCAGCAGGCGGTAGTGCTTTATGCCACCCGCGTAGCAGAAAAGCTCAGGGAACAGCAGTCATACTGCCGGCATATCAGCGTGTCGATCGCAACCGGGCGTCACGGAAGTGAGCCTCAGTATTCCAACACAGCCTCCCGCATCAGCGATTATCCCACGAATGACACGCGCGATATTATTGAATTAGCGCTCAGTGGACTAAGCACTATCTGGCGGGAAGGCTACCGGTACGCAAAAGCCGGCGTCAGTCTGGCCGATTTCTATCAGTCGGGTGTGGCGCAATATGACATGTTCAGCGAACAGCAGCCGCGTGCAAACGCCGATGCGCTGATGTCAGCCCTCGATAAGATAAATCGTTCCGGGAGTGGAAAGGTCTGGTTTGCAGGGCAGGGAGCGCGTGACAGCAGCTGGCAGATGAAAAGAGAAATGCTCTCGCCCAGATACACGACGCGACTTAGTGATATTCCCTTGATCAAATAAATCACTTCCGGACGATTCTTTAAACAGCATCCTTATTAGCGGAAATATTGAGTAAATGCAGCGGAGACAATCATTTCCCTGCGCTTTTGTTGTACGTCAGATGTTTCGTGCTTCGGTACGCCTGCTCATTACTTGTTTACGAGGATGAAGTATTTCTTACTGAACGGGTTCAATAAGCTCGATACCCTGATTATGGATGTTGCCCACCTTCGCGCTTACGGGGTGCCAGGTGAAGTCCTTCTCCGGAATGACCGCATCTCGTACGATTTCTTCTGCCCGTTGTGGTGTGGTGTCAGCACTCAGCCATTCACGGACGGCGTCAGCAGCGATCACTAGCGGCCTGCGATCGTGGATGTCGACCATGCCCTGGTTGCTCGATGAGGTCACAATGACAAACCCTTCCTTACCGTGGTCCTGTCCATAAGGCTGCTTACCGATGGCAGCAAAAAACAGGGGCTGCTTTTTTCTGTGGCAGATTAAGAACGGCTGCTTTTTCCCGCCCTCTTTCTGCCATTCGAACCAGCCGTCAGCCGGCACAATGGCGCGCCCGTGGTTCCACAGTGGCTTAAACATGCGGCCGCTCGCTGCCGTTTCGCCGCGTGCGTTAATGAGCGGCTGCTTATCCCACCACTCCGGGCCGTAACCCCAGAACACGGGATCGAGGTGCAGCGCATCCTCACGCTCGCTGAGGAGCAGCACCTTTGTGCCTGGCGCCACGTTGAAGCGGCCAATGGGCTCCGGATCGAACGTGATTTCGTCCGGTTTCAGTCCGAGTGAGTCAAAATAGTCATCACGGCTGCTGTACTGCGCAAATCGTCCACACACAGACACCTCCTGCTGTAAGGATAGAGGGGTATACTGACGTCAGGAGGATTTAACATGAAACACAATTTAGCCGCACAAAGCCCGGAAGAACGCGCTAAGGTCACGTGGATCTGGCCGCCTCAGGCGTGGCGTACAAAGAGCGCCTTAACCTTCCCTTTATCCCGGCCGAAGCTGAAAGGCAGCAGCCAGAGGAATTGCGCGAATACTTCAGGGAACGGCTGCAGTATTACCGTAATCTGGCACTGAAGTTCCCGCGCGGGACCGATCCGGTTTATCAGAAGGAACCAAAGGGAGAATGAAAGGCGATGACGTGCGGGGCAGGTATGGACATAAGCCCCTGACAGGGGCCCGGTTTACTTCTAATGCGATGAGGCCGGCGATCCCAGCATAATGCCGATCATCGAGAGCCCGGTAATAAACAGCCCTGCAATCACGATCACGCCGGTCAGCTCTGACACCTGATTCATGTCCATCCATAAGTTCATCAGATGAACGCCGCTGTCCGGAACCGGCGTCCTGTCCCCGTCGGGAATGAACTCGCAGAGCCCGGCGGGTGGCACCTCGAAGTAATTTTCCTTTCATCAGCCTGAAGGCATTAACAAAACCGGACCGGCAAATCGCTGCGAGCCTGTAAACAATTCGATTACGGGCCGATGTGGCTCTGGCCGTTCCCCAGAGTCTGTCAGGCGGACAACATCCCGATCGCATTACAGAGTCACAGCGCCCTCACAGCCGGTATGGGCGCCTCAGTAGCGCATGACAGAAAGACAGTCAGCTGATAGACGATGAGCTTATTATCGCAGCGGTTGCCATGGGCAAGCGTGAGCGCAGCGACGTATCCAAACCTGCCAGCGAAAGAATGCGCTAAATGGCCGGGTTAACAGGCCTGTCCATACATCCTGACACCCTGCATCAGACGGCATGAACTGTTTACCCTACATACGCCGTGAGCAACCCTTCATCAGTCACTGCAGTTTCCGGCGTTCATCACTTCCGGTACAGAAGAGTTTCATTCCGGGTATGGCAGTCATCCTCAGCATTTCAAATAAGTCTGCAGAAATCTGACTGCGCATAATTTCTGCAGTCACTGACCAGCCAGTCACTATGGGTATTTGCGGCGTAAGCGATTATCGCCTGACGGATCCGCCACCTTCGTATAACAGTCCATGGACATGGCATCAGCACATCCGGTAAACAGACCTCACCGCCATGCCCGCGCTGCCGGACTACATAGCCCGGGGCGTTAAGCCACATCATCACACCATAATGCTGTTGCATAAGGCGCCAGCATTTGCGAAAATTTCGAATAATAGGTACAGGAGGTGTTTAAATGACACAACTTCAGAATAAGCTTCCTTCCCTGCATGAAGCGGAACTTGCGCGCCTGTGTAGCCGGGAGCTCTCCGCCGTCCTTGAAACACGGGCAGAGTCTCAGCAGGTTTCACTCACTGACAGAAGTGGCCGGATCCACAATGTCAGCATTCCGGTCAGCGCGCTTCGTATGCTGGTTGACGTGCTGACCGAACTCGGTGACGGGAACGCCGTGCGCCTTGTTCCGGTAGGGGCCGAAATGACTACGCAGGAAGTGGCCGACCTTTTGAACATATCGCGTCCGACGCTGATTCGGCTTCTGGACAACGGTGAACTGCCTTACCACCGCGCGGGAAACCGCCGTAAAATCCGCTACGTGGACGCGCTGGCCTACCGCGAAAAACTGGTTAATCAGAGGCATGATGCACTTGATGAGCTGGGCGCGCTAGACCAGGAACTGGGGCTGGGTTACGAATGAGTTCTGGCTATACCGTCATATTTGACGCCTGCGTTCTCTACCCTGCACCTCTGCGCAGCTTCCTGATGTACCTTGCTGCCGGCGGACAGTTTCGCGCGAGATGGACGGAAGACATACACGAAGAGTGGATCCGGAACGTGCTGCTCAACCGCACCGAACTGAACCGGACTCAGCTTCAGCGGGTCCGTACCTTAATGGATCGCCACGTGCCCGATGCTCTCGTCACCGGATATCAGTCTCTGACTGAATCCATCAGGGGATTGCCTGATAAAGACGATCGTCACGTTGTCGCTGCGGCAATCGTTGCCCAGGCTGAAGGCATTGTCACATTTAGCCTGAAAGATTTTCCTGACGACGTTCTCGCGACATGGAATCTGCGGGCCATTCATCCTGACAGCTTTATTACAGATCTGACCGAACTGGACGTTACCGTAGTACTGGATGCCGCGCGCCGCCAGCGCGCCAGCCTGAAATCACCGCCGTTCACTCCTGACGAATTTCTTGACTGCCTGCTGCGCCAGCAGCTGCCGGAAACCGTTTCACGCCTGCGTCCCCTGACGGCACTTATTTAACAGGATTATTACTGCCAGTCCTCATCCTCCATCAGTCCGACCATGGCCCCGTTGTGCGCATCGACTCTGCGGATATAGCGCATCACCGTCTGCGTCTGTGTCCAGGTGCCTTCCTGCATAATCTGCGCGATGGAGATCCCTATTCTCGCCATGTCCTGCGCTGCGCCGATCCGGGCGCTGTGGCCGCTCCAGCTGGAATAGCGTCCTTTATTCGTTTTCAGCGGCGTCCCCGCACCCGCCTGACGTCGGGCACGCCGCCAGATATCTTCCAGACACGGCGCGCTCATGGGCACGCCAGAGACTGCGGTCACTTTGTTTGACCGGTGTACGGGGCAGAATATTACCGCATCAGGCTCGCCAGCCAGACCGGCTGCGTTGATCCACGCCATCAGCCGTTCGGAAGAGCGGGCGCTGAGGGCCTTAACGATACCGCCCGACTGCAGGATGGTTTTGGTCCAGCCAACGTCCAGGAGGATGCGCCCGTCGGCCGCGCGTGAGATATCCCGCACCCGCAGCCGGGATATCTCACTCATACGCAGCAACGTGCCGTAGGCCACGTGCATGAAGGCGAGGTCACGCAGGTGCTGAAGCCGGGGCGAGTTGTTCCATACCGCATCAAGGCGGTTCAGATCAGGCCGGCAGAAGGGGACCGCCTGGCCGGTGCGCTCACCCGAGACGACGGCCGTACGGTTGATCTTCTTTCTGGCGCGCACAACGTCGGGTGAGACCGTCGGAGGGATCAGCCCTGCGTTACGGTGTAACATGGCGATAAGCGCGGCGTGCACCGCTATGGTTGAAGTAGCCCGCCCGGTGGCCTGCAGGTGAAAAAGATAGTCCTGCAAATCCGCGGGTGACATCGGCAGGAACGACCGCCGGTTTTCCTGCGACCAGCGCCAGCAGCTCCGCATCACGCTCAGCAGCTGCCGCCACGTGTTTGGAGAAAATGCCTCACGGTGACGGACGAACGCGGCCAGCCTCGCGGTCAGATCGTCATCACTGCTGCCGCTAAGGGCAACACCGTTAAAACCGGAGAGTTCGCTCATGTTGGAAGGTTTCGCCCGTATATTAAGCGGCAACGCTACGTGAATTCTGAGGACACGGCAGGGCAGTTATCCGCCAGAATTTACGTAGCGCTGCCGGAATTTTAGCCGTTTGCGCTCAGCGCCTGTTCAGCCGGGTGGGGTCCAGGCCTCGCCGTTTCGTATAAATGGCCACAAAGGTCAGGATCCGCCCCGGATCCTGATGATAGCGCGTTTCTGCGCCGGTGTCTGGCCTTATATAATGGTAATTATATAAGGTTAGACATTTTTGTCAGACGTTTGCTCTACCATAAAGGTGTAGTCGTAATGGTTTATATCAAGTCCATTTTTGGAATTTATAGATTTTGATAAATCATAAATAATTATCAGCCCATGTAACAATGAATTTTCTTTCAGAGTTTTATTGCCATTAAAGCTTAACCCACTGACATAAGTGCGAATCAGGACGTTAAAGACTTTTAGCGGCTCCGCAATGAATGCTGAGAGCAACGAGATACTCTTTGCCGAACCGAATTAGCGAATGTTATAACGGCCTAAGTAATTAATCCAACGTGAATTAATAGAGCATGTATTCACATCCTAATGGATATTTATTTACAGGGAAATAGCACGAGGAGTGAGCATGCGTTAATTTTTAATGGCATGCCACAAACTGAAATCTCCTCAAAACCGAATTCGTAAAGTAATAATCGGATATGAACAATCTGGTGTTAGATCAGGCCTGCAACTTTGTAAATACGGTGATGATTTGTTGAAGAAAAAGCAGTTCCAGGTATCGTCAACAATCTGCAATAAGAGAATGAATGCCATATTTGTAGATTGAATTTTAAAAAAAACCTGCGCTGTTAATGATAATTTAAGCATGAAAAAAAAGATATAGTAAATATACCAATTTAGCAGTGCCAGTTTTGAACTAAGCTGATATGGCGACTTAGAATGACCTGTTAAGAAAACTGTGATGGCGGTTTCTGGTGCGGCCTTTTTTCATGATAAGTGAAGTTAACGGGCTAATGTCATCAAGGATATTATTGAATAAGGCTAACTGTAGAACGTCTTGGTATTTATGACAGGTACTCTTTATTTCCTTTAATACGAAAGGATCAATATATCGTTATCCTCCGATTTCACAGTGAAGCCGACTTTACTGATAATGCGTCTGGCGACATGCATTTCAGGATGAAGATGAATTTCACAACCATTTATCGGACCTGAGGAAACACGCAGGATCTCCATCATCCGGCTGAAAATGCCCTTTCCACGCCATTCTGGCCATACACCAGCCATATATAAAGTAAAAGGATCTAAACGTAAAGAACACGCCATAAACATGTATGACTCGCCATTGTTTGACCTTGCCAGTAGCAGTTGCTGTTCGGTGCTGTTGAATGCATGCATCAGGCGGACTTCAAGGTCACCTTCAACATCGGACGGGAATCGCTGTGAGGGATAAGGCGTTGAAATTCGACTGGTAAATGCGCAGACGATAAAATCTATATCATCGCGGGTTGCCTCTTCAAAAGTATGGCCCGGAAATGTAATTATATTCATTGCTTACATGTCAAATAATATAATTCAGACATGATACATCTGAATTAAGATTGATATTCCATATGAGAGGGTCAAGAATGACCAAGCCAGTCATACATTCCGTTTATCATATTCCATGATAAAGACTTAACTTTCAGCCTTCCTGGCAGATGGGTCGTTTATGTACATATGTAATTTATAATTTCACATTCTAACAAAAATCTCCTGCGGCTCATGCCAGCATGATAAATCATGACGTATCAGAGCTTCATGGCTTATAAGATTCTGTTTTGACGCCCTAGGATATATTAAATAAATATCAAACATACCAAGTACTTTAGGTTATCATCGTATAACATGCAATATTAACACCCATATTTTTTCATATATCCCAGTGGTAATTAGGGTAAGCATGGCTTACAGATTCATGTGATATTCATTCTTATGACAGACCGCCCTAGCATCAGATTTTTTATAAAAATTTTAAAATGCATCCACTCTGTATTTAAATGGAATTCCGGCATTTTTGACTACTGCCTGAAAGGCCTCTGCTTAACCTAGAATCGGACGGGGGAGATGTTTAGGTAGGTCGGCCGAGATGTTTAAGCGTAACTGTAAGAAAAACGCGGCTAGGCCTCCCTGTTTGTGGGTTCGCATTCAATTTGCGTGTAGTTTAAGGGATTGATGGAGAAGTATCGCCAGCGCACTGGCAAAGAGCCGGATGCAAAGAAAGAGAAAGAGTTCACTGCGGAAGCCCGGCAGCAGATTATGACGACGAAACTGGCCAAAGAGAAAGCGCTGGCTGAAAAGGCAAAGAAAACGCCAACGCGCAGGAAGAAACCTGAATCGTTGAAAGAGAGTGAAGTCAGTGATTTCAACTGGAAGGCGTCGGTGATTAAAGGGCGCAGATAACGGCAGCGTGCGTTCAACAGTCCGTCGCCGGGATGATCGCGGGTTACGGATTGTGGGTGACGGAGGTGAAAGAAGGCAGGTGATGAGCGGATAATGGTTGAGGTGCGCAATGAGATACTTCATTTAACATAATAAGTATTTCGCGAACGATTATTGTTACTCCAAAACGCTAATGTCGTACGGGGGAGAGGCGGATGTTTTCCTGGACTGTTATGTTTTGATCTCCAGATGCTGCCGGTACCTGACCGGACTCATTGCACCTAATGATATTTTGATCCGACTCTCGTTATACCAGCGTATATATCTGTCCAGGAAGCACATAAAATCTTCCAGCGTTGTGCCCGCCCAGTTTCTGCTGTAGTACATTTCGTTTTTGACCCGCCCGAAGAAGCCTTCACACGCTGCATTATCCGACGAGCAACCTTTGCGCGACATGGACCTTATAAGACCCGATGCGTTGATACGATCCAGTCATCCCGGCCACCGGTAATGGCTGTCTATGTCGCTGTGTATCACCGGCCTTTCATGTTCTCTGAGCGTATCGATCGCATCATCCAGCATGGCATCCACCAGTTTTGCATCAGGCCGTGTTCTTATGGTCCAGCTCACCACTTTGCCATCAAAACAGTCGATGACTGGCGACAGGTAGACCTTGCCGGCCGGAAGCTGGAACTCGGTTATATCGGTCAGCCACTTCTCATTTGGCCTGAAGGAGCGAAAATTTCTTGCGAGAAGATTTCAGGTGCCTGACCGATTTCTCCGCAGTAAGCGCTGTAACGGCGACGCCCTGCACGCTTAACTATCAGCTGTTCTTCAGCCATCAGCCTGCGGATAACCTTTTCTGAGATGTACGTGTTGTTTTCACGGAGCATCGCGTGGAGACGCCGGTAACCATAGCATCGGTAATTTCCCTCAAAGATCTTTGCCAGGGCTATGCGTATTTCCGAGTACTTGTCATGCAGATGAAGGCCCGCTTCGTGATAAAAATAGCAACTTTGTGCGAGCTACAGAGCACTGAGCAGTTCAGCAACTGGATAACTTTCCTTCAGGGCATCAACGAGTTGGGTTTTTTCGCTGTTCTTCAGGGTCAGGACGCTGATGCCCATGTCTTTTTTTACCAGTTCATTCGCTTTTGTCAGGATGTCACGTTCAAGTTGTAACTGATGAACCTGCTGTTTCAGCTGCATTATTTCATCGTGCAGTGCATCCTGCTGCTTATCCGGCGGAGCTGGTTTTCGTTTACGCATGGACTGATAAGCCTCATCGTCGATCAGGTCTTTCTTCCATTTGTACAGGACTGGAACGCTGATATCTATCTTTTGTGCAACTTTAAGGGCTGTTCCACGGCGGGTGCACAGCTCGCGGACAGCCTGAGTTCTTTCTTCCTGGCTGAAGCATTTATGTGTGTTGGAGCGAATAATCAGGGTGCCGCCGTCCCGGATAAATCTCTTCGATCCAGCTCTTGAGCACTTCGCTGCTGGGATAGCCAATGGCGCGGCGCGTATAGACTAGGCAACCGCCATGCGTAATGTAATGCTCAACCGCAGCGACTTTCTGCGCATGTGAATAGCGTTTTCTGGATTTTAATCCCCTGGGTAAGTCGCCGTACTCCTCAAAAATCCGAACCCACCGACCAAGCTGTTTAACGGATGGATAGCCCAGCTCCCTGACAACAACTGTCAGCCTTTTGCCATACCTGAGGTAAAGATCCACAGCCCGAATACAATCTTCATATGAGTGCATGAATTATCTCCTGAAGGTCCAGGAAATCGTCCGCACCTCCATCGTGTAGTGATTTATCAAAATCGCCAGATGGGATCAGATAAACATCGAAACTCCTGTACCTGCGAGATCCCTTTACCCAGATATCACCTGAACGCAAGGCTGCCTTTAGCTCATTCAGGACGCAAAATTCGTAATATTTCGGTCGATGCCAGTGGGAGTGATCATAACCTCTCTCCAGCTTTCCGGGATAAACCCGGTTGGGGCGGAAGGTGGTACTTTTCGGAGTTGTTTTCTATACATCTCTCTGAAGGTATCCAGCGCGTCACTGAGCTGCATTGCGGTAGGTGCAGCCCTGAACTGCAACGAGTACAGCATCCGGAGGGCGTTTTTACGCAGCGTACTGTATTTTTCTGTGATTAGATGCAACGGGTCGAAGTTGTCCTCTCGTGACAGGAGCCGCGTCTCTTCCACGCTGTTGATAAATTCCTGCCAGGGAAGGACGTCTTCTATTGCGGGCTAGGGGTCTTCACCGGATTCTCTGGCATTAAGCAATACCTGTCCTACGGTAACGTATTGCTTCAGCTTACTCTGAATCAGCTTTCCTGTTTGCTGGAGTTGTTCGACCTGCGTGCGTTTTGCCCTGCTAAACAAAATGCCCAGAATACGCTCGTGCAGATCAATATCTTCGTCAGTCAGGGTGGCCCTAACTTCCGATATAACACGGACCTGAGAGGCATAACGGCGAACATCTGTAAATTTTGCCAGGTCCCGGCTACTCATTTTCCTGCATTCGCGTGCGAGTTTCAGGATCCGGTTCTGGTGAACGGAACGCGCAATACCATCAGGCAGTGCCAGCGACTCATACTCCGGGTAAAGACAAGACAGCAGTAATCCTGAGTTACTGGCTGTACGGTCCGCTCTTGCCAGAAGTGGATTTTAAAACTTTTAGTAAGATGACAAAAATCAGTGATCCACTACAGGATTATATTTTCAGCTTATTCGCTCTTTCTTTCAAAGCCATATTAAGCGACTCAGAGAAATCGGCTCAACCTGTGGAGATTTAGGGAGGCAATTTAGGGGGGGGGACGATTAAAGCCCTGCAAGACTGCAGGGCTTGATTACATTTACTTTTGAGGTTTACTTAACGCAAACGTATCCATTGTTTGCACCTAATGTATCATTTCGGATACCGATAGCGGCATGAAGGCTATTAAAGTCTGCGTACCAATTTGCTTGCCATTTCGATGCGATGTAATACCTTGCATCACTGAATTCTCCAGTGACTGCCATATCTTTAAAATCTTTATTCTCACTCAAGAATGTAGCGAATTCAGTTTCTCCAGCCGCTTTTCCTCCACCATAAGTGGCGCAATATCCATTAGCTGTACTTTCTACCGAGGTTAAGTGATCGCTTGCCATCGTCCAGAACATCAAAGTGCCTGCTTTTAAAACGGCGCGAACCGCCACACTTCGGCTGACACCATTCGCAGTAACCGTTGCCGTACCGTTACTTTTCGCTTCAAGTACAGGGGCAGTGAGAACTGCCGTGGCTTTTCCTGTGCTGTCACTGGCACCGTTGTCTGCAATAGCGCCCGTAGTGGTTAACCATGTTGGTTTAAAGCCTGCAACTGAATTTCCATTGGCATCGGTGATGGTTGCCGTCAGCGTTGCAGTTTCAACGCCGGTACCAGTAATTTTAGCTTTATCGGATGCAATACTGTCAACTTTAGCGGTGGCAATATCCCCAATGAAGCTGACTGTTGATGCATCCGTGTCGGTGCCGCGAACCGTGGCGGTGACCACTGCTGCTTCCGCTTTGGTATGTCCCAACTTTATAGTGGCTTTACCCGCAGAGTCAGTTGTGCTGCTGCTGGCGCTCAGTGAACCCTTATCTGTGCTCCAGCTCACCGTGAAACCTGAAAGCGGATTTCCGTTGGCATCTTTCACCATCGCGGTGTACGTAGCGGCATCAGTGCCGTTCGCGACGACGGTGGTTTTATCTACCGTCATGTCACCGCTGCCAATTACTGCACTGCCCGCATCGGCGATAAATATGACGGCGGCGGCGGAAATCGCGCCACTTGTGCCGACCTGAGCTTCCACTACGGCGTTGCCTGCTACTGCTGAATTCAGGGTAACAGTTGCTTTTCCATCCGAATCAGTGCTGCTGGAACTGGAGGCCAGGTGACCAAAGTTTGTCGTCCAGCTCACGGTAGCGCCTGAAACCGGGTTGCCGTTCGCATCTTTTACTACCGCGGTGTAAGTCACCAGTTCAGTACCGTTTGCCAGTGCGCTGGATTTATCGGCGGTGAGACTGCCTGCATCAATCTGTGCGCTGCTGCTGTCGGCGATCAACGTTACCTGTGGCGCGTTTACCGCTGTGTTGCCGTTGGCGGCGGCCGTCACCTGCGCGGTACCTGCCGCTGTGCCTGTCAGCTTCACGAATGCATCACCGCTGCCGTTAGTTACGCTGCTGCTAACACTCAGAGTTCCGTGATCTGTTGTCCAGCTAACGTTCTGACCGCTGACCGGGTTGCCGTTGGCATCCTTGACGCGAGCCGTGAACGTTGCCGCGTCACTGGCGTCAGCTACGATATTTGTTTTGTCCGCCTTCAGGTCGCTGCTTTCAATCTTCGCAGTGCTGCCGTCAGCGGAGAAGTTTACCGCCTGTGCATTAACTGCGGGTTTCATTGCGAGTGCTGCACTGACAACCGCGGAACCTGAAGTAATGGAACTCAGCTCTATCGTCGCTACGCCGCTGCTGTCGGTTTTACTGGTGACTGCGCTGAGGCTACCCAGCGTGCTCTCCCACTGTACGGTCTGGTCGGCCAGCACATTGCCTGTCGCATCTTTCACAATAACGCTGTAGGTAATGGAATCAGCACCATTGGCTATTGCTGTATCTTTATCTCGCGTCAGGTCACCGCTCGCGATGCCGCCTGTTGCCGCATCGGCACCGAAGCTCACTTTTGGCGCGTTAACTGCCTTATTTTTACCCACCGATGCCTGAACCTGCACCATCTGCGCCAGTGTATGGGTCAGTTTGATAGTGGCCTTGCCGTTGCTGTCCGTAGTGCTGGTTGCGCCGCTAAGCGTGCCGCTGTCTGTCGTCCAGTTCACCAGGGCGTTAGCGATTGGATTGCCGTTGGCATCTTTTACCGTTGCGGTGTAAGTCACCGCGTCCTGGCCGTTTGCCAGCGCATCTGCGCGGTCAACGCTCACGCCATCTTCACTAATGATGGCAGTAGCCGTGTCAGCGGTAAATACAACGCTGGCTTTGGCGCTACCGTTCGCGGTTGCAGCAGTAACTGCGATGGTTTCCGCAACCGTGTCAGTCAACAGCACGGAAACATAGCCGTCAGAGCCGCTGACGGCAGTCAGGCTGCTGCCAGCCGCCACCTGCGCGCTACCGCTCAGGCTGAAATTTACTGCCACACCGCTGACCGGATTACCGGTGGCGTCAGTTACACGAGCACGAACTTCATTGGTCGCGCTGCCGTTGGCGGCCGCGTTATTCACCACCAGGCTGATATCGCTGTCTTTTATCGTTGCGGTAGCCACATCGCTGACCTGATTGACCTCAACATTTTTCAGCGCCTGACCGTCAACGGTGGCGCTAATGACTGCAAGCGCCGGACGCGTTGCGGCGGTTAACGTCGCGGTATAAACGCCTTTACCCTGTTCAGCGATTTCACTTATGACCGCAGGCTGTGCCGGAACCTGCGACATCGCCATGATGGTTTTAGCCTGCTCTTCCTTCACGCTCAGTTGCAGGGCCTTAGCCATACCATCAACGGATTGTCCCTCTTCATCCTGCAATGTGATGCTGATGGTTGCTGTCGCCTTGCCGTCCGCCAAGATAGTTTCCTGTGACGTCGTAATGCTACTCCCCTGAGCGTTAACGGCCGGACGCGCCACGCTCACTGTTGTCGTGGCCGTTCTGGAGGTATTTTTGCGCACATCATACGCCACTGCGCTCAGCACATAACTGTTCGCCGCGCCAGCCACATATTTAGGCAGCGCAATCTGATACTGACCGTTGCCCATGTCCTGAATTTTTCCGCCCGCCGCAACCAACGCCGCATCGTTCCAGAGAATATGGGATAGCGCATACTTAGTGCTGAGCTGATAGCTCACCGGCACCAGACTGCCGCTGGTGCCGCTAATCTCTTTGGGCAAAATCAGGTTCATCAACTCTTTTTTGCGGTACTCCAGCACGATGTTGTTATTGCGCTCAACCAAATCCAGTGCGCTCCCCGCCAGGGTGCGCTGTAATGCAACGTTAGCCGGGTCAATCTGTGATGACATCGGCTGACCTAGCTGATAGGTGAGCTGCAGGCCAAAAATCGTGTCATCCTGGCTGCCGCCTTTTTTATGTTCGGCAGAAAGGGAAATGAGAGGCACCGGCGTATAGCTTAAGCCAGCCGTAATGGCATCCGGATTTTTCTGACGCTTGTCTTTACCAAACAACGCAACTTCGTTGCCGTAATATTTTTCGTAAATCAGCTTCGCGCCAAGGGAAGGATAAGCGGGCAGCCAGGCCTCGGTGCGCAAATCAAAACCGGAGGCCGGGCGCGCGTCGTAGTCTTCAACGTCACCGGAGTCGCGCCAGCCGGACAGGCGATAGTAGCCATTGCCGGAGAGCTTGAGATAGTCGCGCCAGGCCTCAACGCCGGTGCCGAAGCGCTTGTGTCCGCGACTGAAGTTCTGGTCATAAAAGGCGTTGTAGCCGACCATCCAGTCACCGGCGAAGTGGCGCTGACCCAGGCCGAAGTTGCCGGTGATTTGTCCGTCTTTATTGCGCACGCCGTTCTGAGTAAACAGAATGCGCTCGTCATTTTTATACAGCGGCACCAGCAGGTCCAGTGAGGCGGTATGAGGTTTGAAATGATTATCGGTGCCCAGTTCAACCTGTGCTGTGCCGAAATTCTGCAGCCACTGTTGCAACTGCTGCTGCGCCATACCGGAAGCCTGCTGAGCAGCAAGACCGTTCAGGTCGCCATTTTGTGCCGCCTGGCCGAACGTGCTGAGCTGCTGTGCAGCAGCGTCGCTCTGCCGATCAACTGAAAACGGGCTGACAGCTGCCTGAACCGTCAGGGCATAAAAAGGCGTCATTGATATACCTGCCTGCACAGCGATTTGCAGGTAAACCATTTTTTTTACCCACGTTGTGGCAGGTGCTGAGTTTTTAGAAATTGATTTCACTTTAAAATTCCATCTAAAGGGATGTAAGAAAATTCTGTGAGAATTTTCCCGCATCCGATGGGAGGAATTAACGGGCCTGGTCTTGGTTACATTGTTAGGTTAGGCACTTCTCAATTTTTCAAATTAATCAATATTGAGTAAGCATTCGTCTAAAGAGGTATTGGCAGGAAAAAATGCGGCTTGAAGAATACTTTCATCAGAATTTAATGCTGACTTAATTTTTGAAGGATGATCAAGGCATTTACGTCCGTTTTTCACTCGCATCAGCACGCTAAGCCTGCTTAAAAAACAGGCTTAGCGTAGGATGATTTCTGTTGTCCAAGCGGATCCCTAGCTGATTGAAAACAGTAAATTCAGCCGCCGTGCAACTTGTAAACACATCGATATCTACCATTATCCAAAAGGGAAGAAAAGAACTCCGGCCGAACTGAATCGCCGCGGGTTTTAACAGCCAGCTCCGATTCATTTAATATGACTTAATAGAATAATGCAAACTGTCCTCTGAATGTAAAAAAAGCCGACTATCAAGTCGACTTTTAACTTTCGATTCTGATTATATAATCAGAATAAATAACGCATACCTAACATAAGCTGGTTTTCAACCAGATGGGCCTTCATCTGCTCATCTTTGAGCAGACGTGCATTGACGAAGTTATTGTAACCGCTTTCTACTTTACCCATATCCACATAGCGATAACCCAAATCAATATTAAGTTTTTCGAATGGTTTGTAGCTAACACCTGCGCCAACACTCCAGTTTGGATTAATCTGCGTGCTGTCAGCATACTGGCGGCCTGGCACTCCCTGCCAGCCACCGGCTTTAATTCTGCTTAAGCCGATGCCTGCGGTACCGTAAAGAGAAAAATTGTAGCCGAGTTCAACGTCACGATATGCATTAATCATCAGACGATGAACGTTTGTTTGCAAATGATTGTAACTGGTTGCGAACGTTGACGAACCGCTGGTAAATTCAGAACTCTGACCGAAGGTATATTCACCTTCAGTACGCCAGCCATTACCCCACTGATAGCCATAAGCCAGAGCAGCCGATGAATTAGTCGCTTTCTCTTTGCCGGTAACAAACTGTCCAACACCCGGACGAGCGCTGGTATTCATTTCCTGTGCACGTTGCTGTGTCAGCAAATATCTGGCAGCGCCGTAGTAGCCCTCATCAGGCTCTGCTGCAGTAGCCATATTGGCAATCAAAAATAAGGGAGCCGTATAAAACATATTTTCCATTTTCATCAAAATCCGTTCTCATCAATAGTTTAAGGGAGGAGTCTTTCTTCTTGCATATTTTATAAAGCGAATGAGAATTTAAATATCAGGATAAATACGCAGAGCGCCAGGTATTACTACGTAACAAATATTAATTAACAATCACGCCATTTATCATCTGAAGAAAAAGCACTAATTACAATTGAAGAAAGGAAATTAATATATCGTAATGGAAAGCTGATGACTGCTAAAAGCCACCAACATTCCTCTAATCACCAATTAGTCACTTAATTTTTCAGCAAGCGTCTTAATAGTTGAAACATTGTCGCCCGTCACTGCTGACAGACGCGTTCCGTAATCTTTATCTGCTTTATAAAAGTACGAAAGCATGATTTCTCGACTTTCTTTATCAACCGGTTTCAACGCGCCACCGAGAGTGGATATCAGGTCAGTTTTCATTTTTTCGGAGAAGCTGCGATAGAGTTCACCGGCCTGTTTGAAGTTCTGAGTCTTCGCGATCTGTTGCTGTTGCGTGGTACCACTAATTGGTAACTGACTGTAGGTCGCAGTGGCGAGTTGTTCACGCGGATACAGGCGGCTTGGCTGATAATTAACCCCCTGATTTTCTGACTTAGTGCCATTCATCTGACCGTCCTGATTTCCATTATTCACGGCCACGTGCGGTTTATTGATAGGTAAAGTAAGCACATTGGTCCCAACACGATGCAACTGCGTATCCGCATAAGAGAAAAGACGGCCCTGGAGCAGTCGATCTTCAGAAGCCTCAATCCCCGGGATCAGATTGGACGGTGCCATCGCAACCTGTTCAGTTTCCCTGAAAAAATTATTGACGTTACGGTCCAGAACCATCTGACCTATTTTAACTTCTGGAACATCAGGCCAGATTTTCGTGGCGTCGAGAGGGTTGAAATCGTATTTACTTAGTTCGCTGGCTTTAATAGTCTGGATGTATAGGTCCCATTTAGGATAGTTATGCTTGTCAATAGCCTGCACCAGATCTTCAGTCATGTGGCTGTAGTTTTTAGCCTGAATTTCTGCGACTTGTGCCGGGTCGAGGTTTTTCTCTCCCTGTAGTGACTTCCAGTGGAATTTTACGTAATGCACTTCGCCTTTAGCATTAATGAACTTATAGGCATGAACGCTGTTTCCGTCCATTTCACGGTATGAGGCGGGCGTTCCCATGTTGGAGAACAGCATGGTCAACCCATGCGTGGCTTCCGGGACATGAGAGAAGAAGTCAAAAGTACGCGCACTGTTGTCGAGATTGGAGCGAGGATCAGGTTTAAAGGCGTGAACCATGTCCGGGAATTTTATAGCATCACGAATAAAAAACACCGGAAGATTGTTTCCCACCAAGTCCCAGTTTCCCTGTGAGGTGTAAAATTTGGTTGCAAACCCTCGCGGATCGCGCAGCGTTTCGGGGGAATGGGTGCCATGCACAACCGATGAGAAACGCACGAATACTGGCGTTACGGTATTAGGCTTGAACACGCTGGCAACAGTCAGTTCACTGATATCTTTTTCAGCGGTAAACTGACCGTGCGCACCGGTACCACGTGCATGCACCACACGTTCAGGAATGCGTTCGCGGTCAAAACGCTGTAGTTTCTGGATTAAGTGCCCGTCCTGCAACAAGGTGGGGCCACCCGGGCCCGCCGTCTGCGAGTTTTGGTTATCACCAACGGGAGCACCATTATCCTGAGTCAGCGTAGCTGCAGCGATGGGCAGTGCAACACTAAGTACAATTGCACCTGTTAATGACTGCGACAAAATCATATTTCTCATTTGACGATCTGACTGTTCCATATATGCAATTTTCCCTGGGTAGTAAGCGGGTAAGCCCCGCAGAATTATTCGACAATAAGACGCCCGTTAATTGGCTGAATGGGCCGGTTATTTGCGTTGGCTAGTGCATTTTTAATTTTTGCCAGCTGATTGGCTGACAACGTTACGGTTTCTTTCATGACCAACCAGCGCAATCCCTCAGTGCAGGGTGGTGTAGTCAGGGATCCGCTGTAACGATAGTAATGACGATCTGCCGGGAACAGCGCGCTAAGGTCTGTTTTTTCTCCCAGTGACACGACCTTGTTTATGTGGGTTGGCAATATGGACAGCAGATGTTCGAGCGCCTTATTTTCGTCACCCAATTCAAACATCACGGCGATAACTGCGACTTCACCTGACGCACTGGCATGCACAAAATGCGCTTCAAGTGGGAAAGCCTTACCGTTGATGCGGTTCTCGCTGGGGGCGTGGAAATGGTACTGACGCAAAATGAAAATCTCGTTATCAAGCTTGAAGTCGTCTTCGTCTTTCACAATAACCTGCAGCGTATGCCCGTCATTGACTAACGATTCTGCTTTGGTGTGGAAATCGAGTTGAAGCGGCGCTAATCCAGCCTGAATGGTCGTGCGGATATCAATAGGTGACTGGAATTTTCCAGAACTACAGGTAAGAAATTCAGAGCTGAGATCCCCCCAGTTAGTGGGGCCTGCCTTGCCTTCATACTGCCAGTGGGTCTGTGTATCTGCAAAAGTTGAGATACTTGCTAGAGCAATCGCTAAAGCGAGGATGAGATTTTTTAAGGTTGTTTTAATCATGGCTCACTTCATTCAATTTTCACGTCCCTGCACTCGTGTCAGAAAGCAGTTTCCTTTTAGCGGTAATTCAATAATGGCAATCATATGAGATAGGCAGTAATGAATTGAATTGTACTGACACCTGTATCTTTAAGCATCGAGCCCGGTCTTGAATTAATAGCGCTAACTGGAAACTTTCAGATATTTTTATGGCACGCAAAGAAAATCCAAGAGAAAGATATGTAAAAAAATCACTTGCATCTATATTTTGACAATTCATCATAATCCAATTCATGAGTAAAATTTCACCTCATAGCGAACAATCTTAATTCTCACGCTCGTTTGCTTTATATCTCAGAGTTCAGCAATAAAAAACCTTGAATCACCTGGAAAATCACAGAATTATTGCGCAGCGCTCAATCAAATTGAATCAACCTATTAAATAAATTGTCAAATCAAAGTTGGTTATCTTTGGCTTTATTCGCTTGCTAAAAATCTTGTTGATTTTACCATTTGTGGTTAGATTTGTGTTTTCGTTAAAGTAAATACTTAGCCCCCTGGATTCATTCAGGACATGGCTCGTATCAATTATAAAAATAAACATTTATTTTCCTCTGTGGTTTTGTTGTTCTTCGAAACACACAGGAAGATTAAATGAATAAAGACTACGAAAACTCAAGCGCAAATAGTTCCCTTAAAATCTCATGGCTTATATCCGAAATGGGATACGTCGTTCCCGGGAGTGTATTAAGCGAAGCCACTCCCGTTGTTTCAGGTAATGCGGTCCCGGGCAGCACAGTCGAAATTTATAATGGGAGCATGTTACTGGGGACCGCTGCTGTTAATGCATCAGGAAACTGGAGTTTTGCCACCACGCCAGAAATGTCGCTTTCGGGTAAGGTTTCAATCAGCGCATCACAGAATGGACAAGCTTCTTCTCAGTTCAGTTTCACTGTCGCAGACGAGGGTGTTCCTCGCGCCTCGATTATCGCCATAATGAGCGGTGAAGATGCCATCTATCCGGGTATGGAATCTGCCCCGGCCCCTACTTCTATGGCCATAACGGGGAGACCGTTTTCGGTAGTTAACATCTATGACAAGGGCATCAAAGTAGGCAGCGTATCGTTAGACGATAGCGGGTTGGCAAACTATGAATTCCTGCCTTCATCCCAAACGGGCGACCATGCTTTCACGGTGACAACATCAAATGAATCGGGTGAGACGGCTCCCTGGACGTTAAGTATTGCTGACAGCGCTACGACGGGCGATGATGCAGATTCAGAGACGACTCCCGAACCAGATCCTGTTATTGCCGAGCCGGTGACCATTGATGTACAGGCCTATGATAACGAAAACGTTCGTCAGTACTTCCCCAGCGGCGGCACGACCGATGACAGCCGGCCGACATTCACCGGCACGGCCGGTGCAAACCAGATCGTCACGCTGCATGATGAGAAGGGCCGCGTACTGGGTAGCGTGCAGGCAGGCAGCACGGGAAAATGGCGACTGGAAATAACCGAGTCGCTGGAAAATGGTGCCCACGCAGTAACCGCCCGCTCACTGAATCAGGAAAGCTCTGCGTTCCAGCTGAACGTAAAGGCCGCGGACAGTACCCCTGTCACCTTCTCCACCTGGGCTTATGACAGCGAAGGCGTGCGCCAGTATTTTGCAAGCGGTGACACCACCGATGATTCGCGCCCGACCTTTTTTGGCACCGCGGGTGCGAACGAGACCGTCACGCTCTTCGACGGCAGTAACAACGTGCTGGGCAGCGTCCGCACTAACGCTTATGGCTCGTGGAGTCTGGAAATAACTCAGCCTCTGACAGATGGCGCACATGCGGTAACGGCCCGCACGCCTACCCAGGAAAGTACCGGGTTTAACCTGACGGTGCAGACGACGCCGATCACGCCGGTGACCATTGATGCACAGGCCTACGACAACGAAAACGTTCGTCAGTACTTCAGCAGCGGCGACACGACCGATGACAGTCGGCCGACATTCACCGGCACGGCCGGTGCAAACCAGATCGTCACGCTGCATGATGAGAAGGGCCGCGTACTGGGTAGCGTGCAGGCAGGCAGCACGGGAAAATGGCGACTGGAAATAACCGAGTCGCTGGAAAATGGTGCCCACGCAGTAACCGCCCGCTCACTGAATCAGGAAAGCTCTGCGTTCCAGCTGAACGTAAAGGCCGCGGACAGTACCCCTGTCACCTTCTCCACCTGGGCTTATGACAGCGAAGGCGTGCGCCAGTATTTTGCAAGCGGTGACACCACCGATGATTCGCGCCCGACCTTTTTTGGCACCGCGGGTGCGAACGAGATCGTCACGCTCTTCGACGGCAGTAACAACGTGCTGGGCAGCGTCCGCACTAACGCTTATGGCTCGTGGAGTCTGGAAATAACTCAGCCTCTGACAGATGGCGCACATACGGTAACGGCCCGCACGCCTACTCAGGAAAGCACCGGGTTTAACCTGACGGTGCAGACGACGCCGATCACCCCGGTGACCATTGATGCACAGGCCTACGACAACGAAAACGTTCGTCAGTACTTCAGCAGCGGCAACACGACCGATGACAGCCGGCCGACATTCACCGGCACGGCCGGTGCAAACCAGATCATCACGCTGCATGATGAGAAGGGCCACGTACTGGGCAGCGTGCAGGCAGGCAGCACGGGCAGATGGCGACTGGAAATAACCGAGTCGCTGGAAAATGGCACGCATGCTGTCACTGCTCGCAGCAATGGGATATCCAGTGAGGCGTTTACACTGACTGTCAATAATCAGCAGAATGAAGTCACTGAGCCAGAGCTGCCAATCATCCCTGAGATACCTGAAGAGCCAGAGTCTGAAACCCCGGAGCAACCGATAAAACCGGAAAATCCTGATGAAACGTCACCACTGCTGACGATAAATAGTAAGATCGTCGATAATTACCGTCTCGCTTCAACTATTGATGCGGCAATACAAACGACCGACGATAAACGTCCCCGCCTCAGCGGTACCGGCCCTGTAACGCGATATGTCGAATTACTGGATGATACCGGGCGCTTGCTGGCGAAGGTGTTAACCAACATGTACGGAAAATGGTCAACCGAATTAACTGCCGACCTCAATGAAGGCGTCAATACGATCTATGCAAAGTATGGCGATCTTGTGAGTCAGGCAATGTCAGTGACCGTTGATTCCACTGCACCAACAGGTTTCCATCTATATAATAATGCTTATGACAATATTGATGGGGCAGCATTCTATAAGCTCAATAATATTGCCAACGTGCATGACAATCGTCCGACCTTTGGTGGCAGTGCGCCTGAAGGAAAAACCATTTACCTCTATAATAAACTGGGCGACTTCCTTGGCAGCACCAAAGCAGACAGTAACGGCGAATGGGAATTGCGCATCACTCAACCCTTAAGCAATGGCTTACATACCGTTGTAGCGCGTATGGATGGGCAAGAAAGTGAATCGTTCGTAATGCGGATCAACGCCAAGAATCCTCCGGAAGCCGTTATCAAATCTCTGAGCATCGATAGCCTGCTGCAGGAGGGCGAAACATCATTGTTTTTGAGTGATGAGGTGCAAAAAGAGATAAAGAATTTGTCGCTTGAGGATATTGTTCTGGATATGCGTCATGAAACGCAGGATGGCGTCAATGCAAGCAGCATGGCGTCCACATTCGATAAGTTTGATGATGATAAGCACGACATTCTGTAAATGTCTAAAAGGTCTATAAGTAGATGATCATCCCATCGACATAAAATATGAAAAAATGGCGACCAAATCCATATGGTCGCCATTCCTTATACTCAATAACTGGCTTGCTGGTTATTTACAGAAACAATACGATGTGAGTTCACCATCTAACAGTTTTGACTCTTTAAAGGCAGCCTCAAGTTAGGCTCCTGTTTCATGGAGTTCTTCCTGTTTATCAGATAGTTTTATTTGATATCTACCAACTTCCTAAAGTCTCCTGATCCTGATGAACATTATGAAGCAGTGCCCTGAGGTTCTGTTGATTGTCTCAATCTTTTCCTGCAGGAGAGTTATTTTGCATTGAGTCGTCAGGTAAAACTGCTCCCTGTGCAATGTGCGTTTACTTCGGTTAACGCCAAACTGAAAGTGGCTAAACAGCCCTGAAAGTAAGTTGCCCGGGTTTTAGCAAGTTCTCTTTCAATCTCAGCTTTACGCGTTGCACAGTCCTGGACTGAAATAACTGAATGAGCAATCCTTAAGGCCATTGCAATAGTCAGAACTTTGAAGATGACATGTATTTTCAGACTCGTAGACATTATGGACCCACGACGACAAAAGCTCGTTATCTTTGCTACGAGCTTTTTTATAATCACTTAAACACTGTCGGGATTATTTGAACAAGTCATTCCGGTACTTGAATAACTCAAGATCGCTTGAAACGCCAAGTTTCCGCATCCCGGATTGTTTGTGACCACTGATAGTTTTACGGCTTCGTTTTAGCTTTGCCGCAATTTCAGTCAGGCTCATCCCCTCTAGAAAGCTGTAAATCACCTCGGCTTCACGGGGTGTCAGTAATTTGGTCAGAGAGGCAATACACGCTTCTTCGCTACCGTTGATGATAGCTGCATCGCGCTTTCGTGCTGGCACCTGAGCCAGCTCAAGGGCAATTTCATCAGGCACATGCCGGTGCCCGTACGCTACGCTGCGGATGGCCTGCAGATAAACGGCCGGAAGCTCACGCTTTGCAATGTAACCGCGGACGCCAAGCATAAACGCAGTGCGGATCACGGCGAGGCTCTCCATCGAAGAAAAGAGCAAGATTTTAATATTAGGATTATGAGATAAAAGCTGTTTAATAAATGATAAACCATCCAGCTCATCACTATGCAAAATATAATCTAACAACAAGACATCACAATCATGGTCGCGCAGCCACGTAAACAATTCACTGCTGTGTCCGAAGCTTCCAACCATTTCAATATCACTGGCATTTTCAATCACGATCCGAATCGAGTGGCGAATAATTGGATGGTCGTCCAATATCACCAGCCTTATTTTATCCATTGGCATCGTCGTAGTCATAATTTTACTCGCTCTCTTGTGGCGGAAATTACTGCACTGCAGGAGAATTATTCAGCCAGCTATACAACTGGCCTGCGCTGGCATAACCGCGGAAAATAGCGCTATAGCCGTCAAAACGGTTGGTTACTTCCGCCACACGGTTATTGTAGAAATCCGATTCAGCACTCAGGACGTCGAGTAGCGTACGCTTGCCCAGGTGATACCACTGGTCAAAGAAATCAAGACGGATGCGATCAGACTCGCGCGACAGGCTTCGGTAGAGATCAGCACGCTGTAGCATGGAACGCGCATCTTGATCGGCCGCGCGAACGCGCTGCTCAAGATCGTCGCGCTGGTTATCACCCTGCTCGCGCATGGCAGCAGCACGCTGCACAGCAGCCTGCTCAGCGGCTTTGGCTGAACCGCCGCGGAAAAGCCCCCAGCTAACATTGATACCGGTTTGCCAGGACTGTTCACGACCGTAATAGTCTTTACCTGTGTCTTTACTCACGACCCAGTTCACCTTCGGTAATGAGGATGCTTTCAAAGCATCAGCCTCGGCAAACGCCGCCTGAGACTGCGCGCGCGCCTGCTGCAGGGTTGGATGTTTTTCAATCTGAGCCAGCAACGCATCGAGACGTGAGGGCTGCAACTGCCACTGTGGAGACGGCGGCATTGCCACTTGCGTTTCACCGATCAGGCGATAGAGCACAATTTCGGTATCGCGTGCCTTGGAAACAGCATTATCCAGCGCTGACTGTGCCTGCAGATAACGGCCGGTTGCCTGCGTCAGCTCACTGCGGCGCCCCTGGTCGGCCTGAACAATGCCGCTCAGCATTTTCACCAGCTCCTGCATGCGCGAGACATACTGTTTGCTCATCTCAATCACAAGGCGCTGCTTGCTTAACTCGATTAAGCCACTGCTGACCTGCCAGGCCAGATCTTCACGCTGGGCGATGTTCTGCTGATCCGCCGCTTTGACGGAGAACTCTTTACTCTTGATGGTGTTACTGGTCTGCCCGAAATCAATAAGGTTAGTGGCCACGTTCACGCCAAAGGCCGGCATGTTGCTGTCGCTGGCATTACGTGAACCATTTCCAAACTCATAGCGGCGCGAATTGGATGTCACATCAACCTGTGGCCAGCGCTGACCTTTTGCATTGCTTACATCCTCTTTTGCTGCATCAACCTGGAGGCGCGTGCTGCGCATTTGCGGGCTGCGCTCAAGCGCAGTCATCACTGCACGCGCAAACAGACCGCGTAATTCTCGTTCGCCCGGACTTGCGCTCGCTAATGCAGCCGGCGCTGGTGTAACAGATAGCGCAGGATTAGGCGTGAGCTGTGGAGACACTATGGAGGGCGTCATCAGCCCCGGCTGTGCACTTCCGGCAGGGCGGAATACGGGTAAGTCCGCATTCACCGTTGCCACCGGTGCTGACGTCAATCTCGTCACGGGCTCGGCACGCTGACCGTATTCAGGCGCCCCTGGAAGCAGCGGCGCCGCCGGCGTTTCCGATACGGTCGGTGCCGGGCGTTGCAGCAACGGTGTGGCAGGTAACGTTTTGATTTCAGCACCGGTAAGCAGTTTTGGCTTGTCAGCGACAACTGGAGTAGCCGGTTTCACCGCGACAATGGGTGCTTTCAGTACGGCTGCCGGAGCCTGAGGTGCGGCCGGTTTAACCTTCACTGACTGAGGACGTGTTGTCCGTGTCCGCTCAGCCAGCATCTCTTTCATTGCATCGGCGTGCACAGTGGTACTGGCTTGCGTCGTCGAGTTTGTAAACGGTTTGGCTTCCGCTTTGCTCACTTCAACGAACATCAGTAACTCATCATCATTCGCCTGCAGACGGCCACTCTCCAGTGCCAGCAGCGAACCAATCAGCATGGGCAGCAGGCGATAAGAGGTTTTTAACGTTTTCATTATTCTGCTCTCTCTTATCGTTCACGGAACGCTTCACGCGCTTTCATTACCGGCTTGAGCAGGTAATCAAGAATGGTTTTCTCACCTGTGCGGATCTCAACAGATGCAATCATGCCAGGAATAATGGGCAGGGCTTTGCCACCGGCATTCAATGCACTGCTGTCGGTAAGCACCATGACGCGGTAGTAAGTGTCATCCGGTCGGCCTGCAGCGGCCTTTGCATCATCTTTCAATGTATCCGGGCTGATGAACTCCACCTCGCCTTTTAATCCACCGTAGATTGCGTAGTCATAGGCGGTAACCTTCACTGTGGCGGGCAGGCCGGGATGTAGAAAGGCCACGTCAGAAGGACGAATTTTCGCCTCAACCAGTAACTGATCTTCAAGCGGCACAATCTCCAGGATGTGCTCGCCTGGCTGAATAACACCGCCAATGGTATTAAAGCGAATGTTTTTTACCGTGCCCTTTACGGGCGCATTGATGGTAGTGCGTTCCATTACGTCGGCGCGCCCAATCAGGTTTTCACTGGTCTGCGCCAGCTCCAGCTCCAGCTTGTTGAGCTCGGAGTTGGCATCCGCCTGGTAGCGATTACGGCGCTCGACGATCTGTGACTGAATTTCGTTGGCCTGACGGCGCATACGTAACAGTTCAACTTCGGATAATAAGCCACGTGCTGCCAGCGGTTCCGCCAGACGGATTTCACGCATGGAGAGTTCATAGCTGCGTTGTAAGGCGGAAACTGAGTCATGCAGTGCACGCTTACGTGCCTGATATGCCTTCGTCTCCTGCTCAATCACACCGGCATCTTTCTGTACCTGTTCGTCGTCAAAGCGGAGCGGCTGGCTGTAAGCCTCGGCGCGCAGGCGTGCGATTGTGGCTTTCAGTCCAATAACCTTGTTTAACGCTTCGCGATAGCTCGCCTGCGCACGGGTTGGGTCAATTTTTAACAATACCTGACCGCGCTCAACGTTCTCGCCTTCACGTACGTTCATCTCCGCCAGGATCCCGCCTTCCAGACTCTGGATGATCTGTTCACGGCTTTTGGAAATGATCTTCGCTTCACCTTTTGTTATCTCTTCAACGCGGGCAAAATGCGCCCAGGTTACGCCTCCGATCAGAACCGCCATTACTATCCACAACACCAGGCGTGATCCAGGCGTACGCTGGCTCAACAATGAAGACTGAATGTCGTTCATAAAATCAGCGTCCACCGCTGATAGTTGGGACTTGCGGCTGAATAAATTACGCATCACGCGGAAACCTCTACGTCTGATTTTCCGTCTGTTACCGTAGTACTGCGGCGGGTGACGACCGGTGCAGCCGGTTTAACGGATGTCTTATTGGCCGCAGTGGGCACTTCGCTGTTCGCTGCGGGTTGTTGTACGTTGGTGGGCGCCACCGGCTGACCGCTCAGGCGAGCCAAGACCGTGTCTTTTGGTCCATCAAGCACGACTTTGCCTCCATCAACCACAATCACACGGTCTACCAGCGTCAGCAGTGAAGGACGATGGGTAACCATCACCAGCGTCTGGCCTTGGGTTGCGCCATGCAGGTGGCGGAGGAACTGATGTTCGGTCTGGCTGTCCATGGCGCTGGTCGGTTCATCCAGTAGCAGGACCGACGGGCGACTCAGTAAGGTGCGCGCCAATGCGACCAACTGGCGCTGACCGCCAGACAAGCTGCAGCCGTTCTCGCCTACTGGTAGGTTGATCCCGAGCGGATGGCGTGCGGCGATCTGATCCAGGCCTGTCAGGCGAAGAACACGCAGAAACTCCTGCGGTGCCGCGTCGGGCATACCAAGCATGACGTTTTCGCGAAGTGTGCCAAAGAACAGGCGTGAGTCCTGGCTGACAAATCCAATGTGGCGGCGCCAGTCAGCCGGATCGATTTGATTGACATCCAGGCCATCTGTGAACAGTTGCCCTTTCGTCGGTAGATATAGCCGTGCCATCAGGCGCAGCAGTGTGGATTTTCCGCTGCCGATTGCGCCGAGAATTGCGACGCGCTCACCGGCGGTAATCTGCAGGTTTATGTCTTTAAGGATCTCAGGATTAGGCTGCATCGGTGGCGCCGGGTAGGAGAAGCCCACTCCCTTCAGCGCGATATCGCCTTTAAGCTCTGGATTGGCAATATATTCCTGCTCACTGTCGCGATCGGTTGGCATCTCCATCAGCTTATTGAGCGAGCTCAGCGCAGATTTTGATGATTGATAGCGCGTCGCCAGACCAATGACTTGCCCCAGCGGACTGGTGGCGCGTCCCGCCAGCATAACAGTACCGATCAGGCCACCCATTGTCAGGTTGCCAGCGTCAATCATGTAGACGCCAATCAGGATCAGCATCACGGTCTGGAACTGCTGTAAGAAGGTCACCGACGTCGTTGCAAGAGTAGAGTAACGCTTTGATTTTGAGCCGCTGTTAGCCTGCAGTGCGCTGAATTTTTCCCAGCGGCGTTGCATATGTGCCTGCCCGTTGGTGGCTTTCAGCGTTTCCATACCTTCAATCGATTCAATCAATACGCCCTGTTTCAGCGCCGCGTCTTTCATATTTTCACGCATGATTTTCGCCAGCGGCCACTGAATGATTACGCTGATGATAATGATCAACGGCAGCATCAAAAGAGGGACGAAGCCGAGCGGGCCGCTGATGGCAAAAATAACGCCTACGAACAGCAGCACAAAAGGCAAATCGGCGAGAGCGGCAAGTGTGGCGGACGAAACGAAGTCGCGCAATGATTCAAACTCTCGCAACTGGTTTGCAAAGGTGCCGGAAGACGCGGGTTTATGCTCCATGCGCACGGCCATGGCCTGCCGAAACAGCAAGCCGCCAACTATCAAGTCCGCTTTTTTGCCCGCCGTGTCGAGTAAATGCGCACGCACAAAGCGCGTCAAAGCCTCGAACAGCATGGCGACAGTGACCCCAATGGCCAGAGACCACAAAGTAACAAACGCCTGGTTTGGAATGACGCGGTCGTACACATTCATGGTGAAGAAGATACTTGCCAGGGCCAGCACGTTTATCAGCACCGAAGCAACCGCCGCGCTGCGATAGTAACGGCGGTAGCGCCATAAAGTACTGAACAACCAGTGCTTCTGATTCTCCGGCAGCCCTTCCTCAACACGGCGATCAACTTTAGCAGTGGGTTTCCCAAAGATGGCAAAACCGCTGTACCACTCGCTGATTTCGCTGTGCTCAATCTCAACCGGCGCTTCGCCTAATTCCGGGAGAACAACCTGGTAGAAATAGGTCATCTTCTCCTCGGCATTTTTCCTGCGCACACGATCCAGTAAAATGCAGCCGCCAGAGGCTTTACGCACAAGAACAACCGGCATTATTTGCTGCGGAATGTCCCACAATGAGCGTTCGACTAATCCAGCCGTGATACCCGCGCTTTCCAGCGAGGTGAGCGCCAGCGAAGGAGATAGATAAACATCTTTTGGTAAGCCGGCAGTCAGGGCGTCAAAGCTGCGTGCCAGACCATAGTGGCGGCATAGCCACGCTACGCTTTGCAGCAGGGTATCATCGATACGAGTCTGCACGCGTGCCAGCGATTGCAATGCGTGTTCCTGCTGAGAACTATCTGTTTCTGTTGCGTTCATTTACCGCATCTCATGTTATGTTTATCGACCCGACCCACCGGGGGTTGCCAGGAAAATTCTCGTCTTAACCCGAATTATCTGATACGAGCCGGGTCTTGCATTGATCGCACACGGGCACGGAACTTACGTAACAACAGGATATAAATGGTTTTATTTTAACGAACCAGAATTTCGACACGCTGAGAATCTACTGAGCAATGCTCGTCACAACTGACGAATTGCGTGGAGATCACGCGCTCGGGTATGGCTGCCAGCATCAGCGCATTCTGTATCGCACGTGCACGCGCCTGACGCACCGCCTGTCCTTCCGGGCCGGTTATCCGCATCACCACGCTATGCAGCAGCGGATGATTCTGACGTACGGTCACCACAAGGTCGTTCAGCGCAGCCATACCACTTTCGCTTAACACCTCAATGCCACTCTCCTGCTTAAAGAGCTGGGTGGTGGTCAGCACATAATGGCTCTGCCGCTGGCTGGCGGCATGGTCGTAGACGCACGTAACTACTGAAGTCGCGCGCGAATGAGCATGAATTTGTCGACGAGCATGGGACATCTCACTTTCGCCCTGCTGTCGCTGAACGGCTTTGGGGGGCTGCGTTATCTGTTGTGATTCATCCACGCGCAGAAAGTAAGTGTGTCCGCCCTGAAGCGTGGCAACAAAGCGCCCTTCGCTTTTACCGCGGTATAACGGATCGTCAGTGAAGGCTCCAAGCGCGTGTTCGCCGGGTTTCAGACAAAAACTGGTGAAGCCTCCCGGCAGCAGGCTGGTGTGATAGCGCCCATCTATGTAAACGTTTGCCGGTCCCTGCCCTGTGTTATCGGCTTTTTCGCGGTAATAAACGACCTGGGTCAGCTCCTGCACGACCGACGGCACTGTTTTGTAACGCTCCCCAAATACCTTAGGCACCTGCAGCATCGCCTCAGCGTGCGCACTCAGCAGAAGACCACAGGTTATAAGGCTGCGAATCAGTGATAAATTATTCATGACGGATGCACTCCTGGAAATGTCAGCCAAGGGAATTAACGCGGCGCTTCTACGCGAATAATGACGCGGCGGTTAGGCGCATTGCAGGCAATCTTTTCCTGTTGACTGCCACGCTTACACAACACCAGAGGCTGGCTGCTACCCATGCTGCGCGCGGTGATATTGGCGGCAGAAATGCCCTGATTGATAAGCTGCTGGCGCACGGTGTCTGCGCGTTGCTGTCCCAGCTGCTGATTGCTGCTATCGCTGCCGATCGGGTCGGTATAACCGATAATTTCAATGCGGTTTTGAGTTTGCTGAGCTCGCTTGAGCTTACCGACCAGAGCAGTGATCGCCTGTCGACCCGCTGGCTTAACGTCGGCTTCGCCTGCTCTGGCGAAGTTGAACAGCACATCACTGGAGAAGGTATAATCCACTACCGGGCTGGCATTGTAAGCACACGCCACCACCGATGATGCGCGCGACAGTGCGTGTTTCTGCAGCCGCAGGGTTTTCAGCTCTTCATTTGCTTCAGCGCTTCGTACCGCCTGTGGACGTCCGTTATGCTGACTGTCGACACGCACGTAATAGGTTTTGCCGCCTTTAAATGCGGCGCGAAATGCTTGATCACTTTTTCCCTGGTAGTCCGGTGCGTCATTTTGATAGGCACCCAGCGAATGCTCGCCGGGCGTTACACAGAAGCGCGTATACATGCCGGGCAGGAGTGCTGCCTGAAACTCCCCGTCCAGATAAACCATGGCCGCATCTGCACCGCTGACGGCGGTAGTGCGGTAATAGATAACCTGCGCCTGTTCGCTGCCTGGCGACCCCTGTGAATGCCATTTTTCGCCAAAGGCGCGTGAATCGACCGCAGCACGTGATGAAAACGCACTAAGCGCGGCAGTAACCAGTAACATCAGCGTCATGGCTTGTTGTTTAGTGTTCATACATTCTCCAGGCGGCAATATACAGGCCACCAAATGATGTTAAGCGTTAAAGAGTGTGCGACATGCCGTTAAGCAAATCGTCAAATTGAGGGTTACCGTCATCGTGATGGGTATTGATGAGGAGCGCATTGCCGGCACTGTCCGGAAGTGACATCTGAGACCAGGTACTGAGCTCACTATCTGCAGGCAAGAGATCCTCAAGACCCAGAGGCGCAAGGGTTACCGGACCGCTGGTGTCAATAATAATGTCGACAGGATCCGATGGCAGTGAAACATTGCCGCTGGGGTCAGTGATCACAACATCCAGTGCGTGATTTCCATCAGCAAGCGGCTTTTCCGGCGTGAAACTCCAGCTTCCGTCTGCGGCGACCAGTGTGCTGCCTATAACCACGCCGTTGTCTCGTACTTCAATCAGACTTCCGGCGGATTGTTTGTCACCACTCAGTGTGGGCAGGTTGTCATCGCTGGTTTCGCCCGGCAGAATGACTCCCTGCTTCTCACCTACATCATCATGTATGGCATCTACCGTCGCTTTCGCTGTTGCTGTCTCTGTTGCGTGATCGGTACTTTCTTCAGTTTTTGGCGGCGTCGGGAGTTGGTCTTGGTTATTGTCGCTGCCACCACTGCTGTTAGCCAGGACAACCAGCGCTGCCACCGCAGCGGTGGCACCCAATGCGATAAGTCCCATCGCCAGCCCATTGCTGTCGACGCTCAGATCTTCCAGCGCGGCAGCGTTGTCGCTGGAGAGCAACACCGGAGACTGTTCACCGTCCTGCAGTGCGTCAGGATTTTGCGTTGTGTCAGCGTTAGCAGAGACGTAGCTGTGCCAGTCACCGTCCTCCCCCAGCCCCACCAACTCACCGGGATGATCGTAGAAGTTTTCAATGATTAGCTGCGGTTCACCACTGCTGTTTTCCAGCATCATCAGAAGATTTTTTCCGCTGCGTTTAAGGGTGATATTTTCCGGACCTACCAGTTTTTCTCCTTCAGCTAACACATAGCGTCCACCAGGCACGGCTTTAATCTTCGCGGCATTGCCCTTGAGAGACAGTTCAACGGCCTGGATAATGCGTTTCCCACTTACTACCGCCAGATTAACGTCAGACATTGGTGTAGTTTCCTCGCGTGAGGCGAGGCCATATGCCTTCGCCATTTTGACCGGACGTAACCGGTAATAGTTAATGACAGGCATTAGACAGAATTGTCTTGAAAGCAACTACAGGCTGCGTCTTGGTTAAGTGCGAGATGAGAGGGATTAATGAGGGTGAAATACTAAAAAAAACCAGCGGCTTGCACCGCTGGCTGGGTTGGGTCAGAACCCAAAAATCATACAAGAATCACTGCTGTACACGAACCACAACACGACGATTCGGCGCGTTACATTCAATCTGCTCAGCACGACTGCCGCTACAGGTGTTAATCAGCAACTCATCACTGCCGGCACTGCTGGCGCTCAGGTTGCGCGCAGGCAGCCCGGCTTCAATCAACAGGCGACGCACCGTGTTGGCACGTTGCTGACCCAGACGCAGGTTGCCTGCCGCTTTACCGATTGGATCGGTGTGGCCGATCACCTGAATACGGTTAGCCTGCACGCCATCAGTACGCAGTTTGCTAATCAGTTCAGAGATTGCCTCACGTCCCTGCCCGGTAATGTCACCACGACCGGATTTACCAAAGGCAAACAGCACGTCGCTGGACAAGGTGTAGTCCGCATGCTGAGCGCCAATATAGCGGCACTCCTCGACTTTGGACGCACGGCTCAGGGTGTGCATCTGCGCTTTCAGGTTCGCTAACTCACGGCTGGCCTGCTGTGGATTTACCTGAAGCGGACGGCCATTAGCTTCGGCATCGTACTTCACAAAATAGGTTTTGCCTGCTTCAAGGTTATCGCGGTATGGCTGCTCCTCTTTGCCTTTGTACAGAGGGGCATCCTCGATAAACCCTCCCAGTGAGTGGTTACCCGGCGTCACGCAGAAGGTAGTGAACATACCCGGCAACAGTGCCGAGTGATATTCACCGTCCACATAGATATGCGCGGCTTCCTTAATGTCGGTGGCTTTATCTCGGTAATAGACGATTTGAGCCTGGCTGTTCGCCACGCGCGCGACCGGCTGATACTGCGCGCCGTACACTTTTTCGATATCGACTGCTGCATGTGCAACGGAGAACAGACCACCTGCCACCATCACCGCAATCACCGAAGCGTTAAATTTTTTCATGACTCCTCCACAGAGGCCCTTTCGGGCCTCTGATTCTGACTGTGCTAAAGGGATTAATGGTTGTTAAGGTTGGTCTGTACACCCAGTTGTACCAGCAGTTCGGTATCAGCACCGGAATGCTGATAAACCTCATACTGAACACCGCCAACGGTGACGGTACCTTCGGCTTTGGCCCAGTTACCTGGATCAGTGCCATCTGGCAAAAGGTCTGACAGGTTCACTATGTCGCCCTCGTCGCCCTTTATCATCAACTGCGTTGACTGGGTGTCAGTGAAAACACCTTCTTCACCATATGTCAGCAAATCACCCAACGAAATATTGAGAACCGTCGGACGTTCGTCAGCCATATTGATGACATGGTTTAAGTCAACCAGCTCATGATCGACAACAGATATGGATTTCGGCTCTGTCAAATTAGAGTCATCATTAATAAATGCCGTGTGGGTGTTACTGATATCCGTGGCATCCGGCTGAGTTTCTTCCATAATCTCAAATGAACGGGAGTTGGCCTTCGTGCCCCAGACAACGTTGTCGAGACCGAGCCCATAATGGTCCACAGTCTTAATGACAATTTTGTCAATCAAAACTCCAGGCGGTGCAGCAAAATCATATGAAACGACACTGAAGCGGGCGCCTTCCTTTGTAACAGAACCTATCAAATTGTTATCCGCGTCATAGAAATAAGCAGTTGCAGTACCTTTTTCTTGACCTGGGTAACCACTACCCCATCCGTTTAAGGTAAATGAAACATCTGTTGTCTTACCTACGGTGAAGGCTAAGTCAACTCTCTGATATATCCTTAAGAAAGGGCTGACTATATCGTAACCAGTTGTAGTACCTTCAACCCTCGTAGCACCAGCTAACAGCTTAAAACCTGAAGGAAATTCAAATCCCACGCCGATACTCTGGGACAGATAATTATCAAATGTTTCACGCCCGACCGTTGCAGGCGGAAGGATATTAAGATCCCATTCTGTATATGTACTGGAATTGCCCGCGCTATCGGTAGCGTGCACACGCAATACATGAGAGCCATAGGACAGATCTGCATCCGGAGTCCAGCTCCATTTACCATCTGCACCCACCACAATGGAAGCAATTTCTTTACCATCCATTACAAGTGTCAGGGTGCTGCCAGGTTCAGCTGTGCCCTCATACGTCGGTGTGCGATCTTTTGTACTGCCCCCATAAGGTATATCAACTTCCCCTGCCGAGGAGTCGTCCACAACCCGAGTAATCAATGGCGTAAGGGGAGCCACTGTATCAACGATGACTGTCCAGGGATCAGAGCTGGCCGAACTATTACCGGCTGAGTCCGTCGCAATGATAGTAAAATCATGCTGTCCGTCATTAAGCGGTACATCCGGCGTAAATCTCCAGTCACCGTTAGCATCTACTATAGCGCTGCCGATTACCTGACCATTATCAAGCACCGTAACACGATCGCCTGCAGTCCCCCTTCCCTGAAGCGTTGGTGTACTATCATCGGTATAACTGCCATCTTTAATTGTACCTTGATGAATACCGACATCGTCAGTGACATCATCAATCACCGGCCTCAGAGGAGCTGTGGTATCAATTTCCAGCACAAAATCAGCGGTAGGTGCACTTTCATTTCCGTTTACATCAGTAACTGTGGCGGTAAATGTCCATTGGCCCTCACTCAGCGCCGGATTAATTTCATAAGTCCACTTACCGTTTGCGCCAGCCAGCACCGAACCAATCGCCGACGTACCCTGATAGATCGTCACCAGCATACCAGGCGTGGCCTGTCCCACAAGTGTAGGTGTTGTATCATCGGTAACACTGCCGCTGCTAAGGTTGTTCGTCACCGTGCCCACATTGTCTACTGCATACATGATGGCGATGTCGACTAGTGAGGTATCTACCACAAAGTCGATTGGGGCACTTTCCGCGCTAAGATTTCCCGCCGGATCCTGTACGACTGCCGAGAAGCTGTGGTCACCATCCGGCAACGGAAGTGAGGGGGTAAAGCTCCAGTCACCTGCTGCATCAACCGGTGCTCGACCAATTTCCTTACCGTTATCTTTAATAATCACCGTGCTGCCTGGCTCAGCCGTACCGCTAAAGGTCGGCGTATTGTCATCGGTGGTATCGCCGCTTAAAATTGGACCGGTTATCGCTCCAACATCATCAGTAAGAACAGGGCTACCAATCGCGCCCGGCGCCTGTGTATCCACAGTAATTGGATAATCACCCGTTGATGGACTGGTGTTGCCTGCTGCGTTTGATGCTACCGCTGTGATGTTGTGCAAACCATCTGCTAATGCCGCTACCGGGGTGAAGTTCCAGCGACCATCAGCTGCCACGGTTACAGAACCTAACGCCACACCATCGGCATATACGGTGACGATAGTGCCTGGATCGGCGGTGCCGTGCACGGTTGGCAGGTTATCGTCAGTTATACCACCCGGCTGGACATTGCCCGTAATTGTACCAACATCATCAGTAATACCGGTAATAGCTGGAGCAGCTGGCGAACCACCGGCCGTCACGTCAAAGCTAAAGGCGTCGCTGGCATCACTCAGGTTGCCCGCTTTATCCATTTCACGCGCCGTGATGCTGTGCGCGCCGTTCCCCATTGGCCGGGACGGCGTAAATGTCCAGCTTCCCGTGCTGTCAGTCAACGTTGAACCGATCTGCACACCGTGGTCATATATGATCACAATGCTCCCCGGTGATGCGGTACCGCGGACTTCCGGCTGCGCGTCATCGGTGGTGGCGCCGTCGGCAATCGGGCCGGTCACCGCGCCCTGGTCATCGATGATTTCCACGATAGCCGGGGCTGTCGGCGCCTGCGTATCCACAATCACCGGATATGGGTCGGACTCAGCCGAGCTGTTGCCCGCCGGGTCGGTCACGATGATGGTAAAGTCGTGCTGACCGTCGTTCAGCGGCGTGTCCGGCGTGAACTGCCAGCGGCCGTAATCGTCCGCCACCGCCGAGCCAATCGGCTGACCGTTGTCGATGATGGTCACCACGTCGCCCGGCTGCAGGCCGCTGCCTTCCAGCGTCGGCGTGGTGTCGTCGGTAGTTCCGCCCGGCTGCACGCTGCCCTGGATCGGGCCCACGTCGTCGGTGATGTCACCAATGCCGTCGCCGCCCGTGCCGCCGTCGCCCGGTTTGCCCGGCGCGGTGGTGTCAATTTCCAGCTCAAACGCCGCCGTCGGGTCGCTTACCGCGCCGGTTTTCGGGTTGGTGGAGACAGCGGTGAAGCTGTGCAGGCCTTCAGCCAGATCCGTCGCCGGAGTGAATGACCAGTCGCCGCGTGCGTTCGCAGTGACAGAGCCGATGGCAACGCCGTTATCGAAGATTTCAACCACGCTGTTCGGCGTCGCCTTGCCGGTAATGGTCGGAGTTGCGTCATTGGTCACGCTGCCGCTCGCCAGGTTGCCGGTGTGGGCAGGCTGGTCGTCGTAAACGAAATCGATGCTCACCACCACTTTCGAGGTGTCCACGATCAGGTCGATCGGCGTGCTCGGATCCGACTCGTTGCCCGCCGGGTCGCGGATAACCACGATGATTTCGTGCGGACCGTCCTCGAGCGGGACGTCCGGGGTGTACTCCCAGCTGCCGTCGTCGCCGACAACGGTGGAGCCGATGACGTCGTCGCCGTCCTTAATGATGACGGTGTCGCCCGGCTCCGCGCCATCACCACCGATAGTCGGGGTGCTGTCGTCGGTGGTGTCGCCGCTGTCAATCAGGCCCACGTCCGGACCCACGTTGTCTTCCGCGGTCACGTCGTCCGCCGCCGCCGGCGGCACGGTATCGATTTCAAGCTGAAAGTCGCCGGTGCTGGCTTTGTTGCCCGCCGCGTCTGAAATCTCAGCCCTGAAGTTGTGCACGCCGTCGGCAATGTCCGCCGCAGGCGTCCACGACCACT
>NZ_JBTRDW010000015.1:0-69515 GCF_054823405.1 Kluyvera sp. 1366 | reverse complement strand
TGCGCAGGGCTGCACGAAGCGTTGGCGCCGCGCCCCCCTGACGCACGAAGCCGTCGGAAGGCCCGGCGCCCGCCGTGGACGATGGCGCTGCGGTGCCTCTGAAGACAGGGGCCCCGCCCGCCGCGACAGCAGGTTTCGACAGCAGCGGCGCGGGAGCTTTCGTGCCCGACGGTGAAGCCGGACGCTGCGCGGAAGGCGTGCTCTGGTGAAGCCGGTACTGCATGGCGCTGATGTCGGCCGCGCTGCGCGACAGGATGCCGTCAACCACGCTGCCCGAGGGCGGCCCGGTGATGACCGCCTGCTGCGCGCAGCCAGTGAGAAACAGGACCGGTATCAGCCCTGCCCGTTCAGTAAATGACATAGAGAGAACTCCGGATAACTCAGGGCTGCACCGTCTCTGCGGCGGCCGGAGCCGGACCGGCAAAAACCGTGCGGGAAGGCAGGCGAAACCTGCCGGTCAGAAGGGGTGTTGCGGCGCCGGGTGCCTCCCGGTGCTCTGGCCAGACTGACAGACGCCAGAGCGGCATGACTTAGACTTGTAGCATCGCATTAATGAGTAATAAGACGATGTCAGTCTGACCGCGTGCGCTGGCCGCAGGTCCGCCACAACGAAAAGCGCACTGACCGGTCAGGGTGAGTGCGCTTTTCGTTGCAGGGAAAGAAATGGCCCGGACACGCCGGGCAGACGTCAGGCGGAGAACGTTGCGCCAATAAGCCACACAAGCCAGCCGTCACGTACGGCGTGCACCGACACAACGGTATCGCCGTCTCTGAGCAGAACCCGCCCGTTAACCTGCGATTTGTCCCCGGAAGTGCGACTGCCGGGAGAGGACGCGCTGTCTGACAGGCTGAAGTTCACCACGCGTGACGGGAGTTTTCGTGTCTGAGGACCCGCCGTCAGCACGGCTGAGTAAGCACCTGAGGCGTTGTCAACGCTCAATGGCAGGCTGTCTCCGGACGCAGTAACTCCCCTGAGATTCGCGACAAAGACGGCAAGCTTGTCATGCTCCAGACGCTGCCGGATGGCATCTGCTGCTGAAGAGGTGATGACTTCAGTGTTATCAGAACTCAGCGACTCGGGTGTACTGTAGCGGACAGGCTGCAGAATGTCCTTTAGCCCGCGATCACCCGCGCTGACGTGCCAGACGCTGACGCTGAATGCACTGCAGTTCTGACATTCGCCAGCGGGATAAGCCTGCGGCGCCACGTTTTTTTCGTGGGGAAGGCAGGATGTCATGACAAGTGGAGAAACGAGCGCCAGCGCCAGACCGGCGCAACGGAGAAGTGTCTTATTCATGATTTTATTCCTTCAGAGGCCGCCCTTTTGTGAGAAGGGCCCGGCTGCGGGACGGGAGGTCCTGACCGGCTGGGACGAAGCGCACGCCGGAGGGATGCACGCAGGAACACAGAGCGTTTCATAAATTATTTCCGGCGCCTTCATTTAGCTTCAGACGCCGGTCTCTCAGAGAGCTACTACCTGTTTCATCCTGAGCTTTATCAGACTTCTGGGGGCGAATGCCGTCACAGCGCTGATACCAGAATTCAACCCGTTCAGCCCGCGGGCTCACCAGGCCGAAGCGCATCGCCGTACGGAAATTCACGCTGTGGCGCAGCGCTCTGTCGACCTGCTCTGCGAGCAGCGCCCTGAACTCGTCAGGAGTGCAATTTCCTTTGATCGTCCGACAGGTGGTGCAGACGGGAACAATTCCCCCCTCAACGAACTCTTTACTGATAGCTTCTGCGTGCCAGCCCTGTGCGGGCAACATCTCACCACAGTAAGCGCAGCAGCCGTTAAACTGCCGCCGTAGCGCTTCGCGTTTTGATTTTGAAAGATGCATGATTTCACCCCATGAAATGCGCCCGCGTCCCCGGGCATCCGTTTAAATGAAACGATTAAAAGACTATCCGGGCAGACCCACTCGCAAGAGTGGGCCGGCACAGAATGCTCTGTGTCACTGTGCGTTTTGCGAATTGAAACCGTCAGGGATGCCCGTTCACGACCGCACGAAAGTGCAGGGCTAATCTTCTCCAGATACAGGTTGTGTCCGGCGGATCGCGCCGGGGCCTGATGCAGTAAATGCACCGGTCGAACTGGATACATCGAATTTGTACGTAGGGGTATAACGGTTACGCTCCACAATTCCGACTTTGCGCGGTGCCCGTCAGCGAAATAAGCGACCTGAAATGCATGCCTCAGTCTCTTATTACCTGCCCCGTATTTCTGCGGGTTCCCCTGATGTGATTCTGGCCATGACATAGCCTCCGGACGTCTTCCGCGCATCGTTAAAGCTTGCCGGCAAGAGAGGACCTTGAGATCAGGGTTTCGGGCACGTTGTTAAAGAGCTGAGGCCGTTTTTGGGCAAAAAGAAGCCCTGCGCGAATGCGCATAATTCATCAGAAATGAGTGCCGGCAATTGATGAGCCGGCTCAGATAATCTATTAGTCTTTACTGCCCGTTCCGGCAGGAAAGCGTTGCCCTGGTGTGGCAATTGATTCGAATAAGTTAAGGTGGTCTTCTAAACGGAACATCGCTTCCGTGACTTTCGAACGGCCGGAATTCTTGGCCGAAGCGGAAAGCTTTTCGTTCAGTTCCGTAGACATGTACAGCATGATTGCGATGCCTTTGTGGTTTTTAGGGGCTGCCATGTCAACTCCGTGTATGTGATTTGTAAGCTTTAAGTAAGTGAGCGCCATTAAATAGGATTGGTCCTAATTTGAAAACTATCCACATAGATAGTGGATAAATATACAGTATGCGAACATTCAATAAAATTCAGATATATCAGACAGTTAACCATTAGCGCCTTTAAAAAAAAAGCGCAAAAAAATGCGCTTTTTTTTAATGAATGCCTAAATCGAGACATTAGAATTACTTAACACAAATCTACTAAGAGTCTACTGGCTATGTAATGCCTCAAAAGCCCTAAAGTGGGGATATTGAAAATATGCATTACAGATCCGAGCGTTTCTTCGACGACCATCAAGTCTATAGAGAGACTACTGGCTAAAACCGAAGCAGAAAAACCCAGCGTGTAAAGAACAGCGAAATCAAATCTATCTGATTTCAATTCAGGAATGACGTAAGAAATTTTTTTGAGGATGTTGAGGCCATCAAGATTTAAAAGTGGATAAAATTCTAGGCCGTTGTTTTTACATATTTGCTTTATGGCGATCCGTGCCCAGAACACCGGCTTAAAATCCTGTACAGACTCAAGCCCAACATTCTTTTGAGAGCTTTCGAGAGATTTTTTTATTGTTGAAGGCGCTAGACCGAGCAACAAAGATGCATCCTGGTGAACTGTCCCCAACGCATAAAAACATAAATTTGTTACCTGCCTTTCCGTTAAGACAGGAAAAGGCTTGCACAATTGTGCATATACAATAGGATCCACGGCAGCCATGGCAGCCTCCCTTCTAGGTTGTTATGGTTAGCTGGTTGTACAGGGGTACGAGCCTGTGCAATCAGCGATTAAATACTCACGTTTGGCTTATGGCTCTTCGGTTAATTTCCTCATGGTCGTGGTAAATCTCTAATGTCACGAGCAGGTTTATTTTCCGGCTCATTTGAATCGTAACGAGGCACTGCTTCCATCTCAGTAACATTGTTGCGGTACTTTTCACGGAACCACGCCTCGGTGGTGTCAATTCGATCCTGCTGGGATTTATTGCCCACGCTGAACCGGTGCACTGCATTATTAGCATTCAGTACAGCGCCGCTATCCAGCAGGCGGGTCACCGATGTTTGCTCACCATTGATCACTGCATTATCGCCTGAACGGCGTGCGGTGACTGCAGCGGCAAGCCACCAGGTTTCCTGATCGGCTTCATTTCGCGGATACACTTCTACCCTGTCACCGTAATCAGCAACCTCGGTTATTCCGTTACGCTGGTATTCCACGCATCCGTCTTTGCTGAGCCTGACATCATGTGTCGGGTTACGAAGAAGCGGAGCATCGTCACCCGGGCCAAAGCAGACAACGGCGTCAGGGGAATGATTTTGAGCTCCACGCTGTTTCGCATTGCGTTTCTCACGGTAAGCCCAGCCACGCATCTGGCTGAGCGCAGCAACGTCGCCCTTCACCGCTTCACGTTCAACCCATGACTTCCAGTTCAGTGGACGGCCTTCTCCGGTCTCTTTGAGAGTCTGACGTTCCTCACGCAGCTGCAGGCGCAGTTCGGCCATGGCCTTCATCTTTTCAAACTCGGCAACGCGGTACATCAGCTTGCGCATCAGCGGGTCTCTGACGGTGTCCCGGACGTGAGCTTTGGCCACCACGCAGTGCGCCGCAATCTGACGGAACCGCTCACCTGCGCGCAGGTCAGGTTTTTCCCACCCGTTACGATAAGCATCATAACGGGCACGCAGAATGTCACGCGCTATCGCACGGGCTTCGCGACGTTCACGACGAGCTTCCTGGTCGCGAACGTGCAGCTGAGGCATATAGAATTTATCAACAACGAGTATCCCTGCTTCATGATTGTCAGGATCGGATGCAGGAGGTGCCGGTTGATAATCACCCCAGCGTTTAACCATAGCTGTATGGCTGATAGCAGGATGCAGGTCAGACGCTTTCACGCTGACGCCTTCAGGATTCATCAGATCGTAAACTGCGAGTCCACCCTGCTGTTCGCGAAGACCAAGGCCGCGCGTGTAAAGCACGTTATGAACCAGCGGCCAGTCCAGGCAATCCTGCTCTGCAAAGTCATTCAGCATCTGACGCGTTTCGCGTACGGCATAGCCGTGCAGGCTTTCTTTATCTGAAAAGATTTCACGCTTAGCCGCTCCGCGCGGAGCCGATGGCATATTACGACGGGTACGGTGAAGGTCACCATACGCATCCATATGCCAGCTGCCATTATCGACTTTAAACCCGAGTTCGCGCTCCAGTACGCGGCAGCACTTCTGCAATTCGTCGGCGTCGTTCCACATGTTCTGCGCGCGGAACGTCGAGGGATGAACGCGGTTAGCCGACACGTGACAGTGGATGTTGTCCGTGTCGCGGTGAATAGCGGCCACGTACTGGTGGTCTTCCATGCCCAGCTGTTTGAGGCTGTAACGCACGGAGCGGAATACCGCATCGGGTGACGGGTCTTCGTCGCCCTGCCAGGACAGAATGAAGTGATACACCGCGTCTTTGCAGTGACGATTCTGCGAGGCCGTCAGATTCATTTCTGACGCAGCGGTATCCAGTGAGAAGCAGTTGGTTTCACACAGCACTTCACCGGAAAGCACGCGCTGAATGCCCTCGGGTGAAATGCTGACGATTTCGGTAGAAGGTGTTGTGCGCTTACGTCCGACGTAATCAACCAGCTGACCAAAGCCCGGCGTGGCGACGTACTCAGCACCTCTGGTGTTGACCGCTTCATGCGTCACGGCTTCGCCCGGTTTCTTTTCCTCGCGCGTGCTCACGTAGCTGACCAGCTTCTTGAAGCTGGTCTTCTTATCGCGACGCTTTGGCGGGATGATCACGTTCATCAGTCTTTCATGTCCTCGACCGGTACCGGCGTCATGTCCAGCGCGTTAATGGCGTGCTTGATGCTGGTCAGCACCTCGGAAAACTGGTGGCTCAGTTCGGTTGTCATGTTCGTCTGCATCTGGGTGTACAGGTGTTTCTGCAGGCCGCCCAGACGCAGCAGCTCGTTCATCATGCGAATGTCAGTACGCACAGTAATGCGGCGGTTAAGTGCCGTACGGCGCAGATACTCAGAAGTCGTCAGCCCGGCGGCGACGGCCTTCTTTTTGATGGCATCTGCCTCAGCTTCCGTACAACGAAGCTGGATAAGTGTGTTCTTCTGACGCTTTTCACTTTTCGACATAACTCAACCTTGGCACATTACCCGGGTCTCGGGGCGGAGCCCTGAGCAGGTCGTTTTGGCGTTACTGTCTGCGTGCAGGCGGTAATGACAAAACATTTCCTGTCCCGTCTTTTAATCAACTTTTCGTATTTTGCCACTTAGCTGGTCAGAAGTAAACCGGCGTCATGTGGGGTGATGGGGGTGGAAAAGGTGGTAAAAATCCAGCAAAATCGGGTCTTTACCATTTAGAAGGAAAAATGACATGGCGGTACGTAATGTTTTCACTCAGAAGCAGCTGGATGAGGCGCGTGAGAAGCTGGAAAATCTTCCAGATTTGACGCCGCAGCGTATCACCCGCGAAGCAGCACTGGAAAATTTGAAAGACACCATTCTGATGCTGGCGAAAGAGAAAGGCTATACCGTGGCGGATATCAAATCGGCGCTGGATTCTATGGAATTCCGCTTCAGTGAGAAAGCAATTTCCGCAGTGATAAACGAGGGGAATGGAAAGAAAAAACGCCAGCCTCGTAAGACTGACGCGGCAAAGGAAAAAAACAATCAGCAGGAAATCCAGCCTGCATCATGAATCAATTCCGGCAGGGAACACGATCATCTGCCGGATTTTTTTTACCAGTTGTGCACAGAAAACCCTTCCAGTATTTCCGCATCTGCATCGAAGTGAATCATCGCAACCTGACATTGTTCAGTCAGATAAGTGACAACGTGACTGAAGTCATCGGAGATTCCTTTACTCATGAGTTGTGCTATCGCATCGGACCTTGCAGACATACGAATCAGAAATCCATATGTCGTCGGATGTATCCAGTTATATCCTCCATCTTCACCGCTGATGTGACGCGAAAGTGAATCCAGAATGTCAGAATCCTCCCGCGTCATATGGGCATTGCTGATAACGGCACAGCGACATATTTCGGGATCATTTTTCTTAACTAAAGTGTTTTCTGGTGAAGTCATTGTGTATTCCGCCTGAATAGCGGTCCCCGGTGTACTGGAAAATTTCGTATCGAACTCACGCACTAAGCAGGCTTGCTATTGCCTACTCAGGGTGAAGTAAGTTTGTGGACTCAGGTACGCAGAACGGTGTAGCCAGTATCAAAGTCATACACCGCAATTGGATAGCCATCCCGGATGTAAATTTTACGGCCTTCCGGTTCGTCGGTGGGTTCGTCAATGACAGTCAGAGACTGGAAATCCTGCCCCTGAATACCGCCCGGTCCGCAGAACTGGCCGCAACGGTAGAGGTAGTCAGCCAGATCGCTGAACTGCTCCAGTGTGAACACTTGATCCGCCTCAGGTTCGCTGGTTTCCAGCTTCTTAACTGCTTCGGAAATTGCGCATTCGGTGATGTGATATATCTGATCATGTTCCTCATGAGTCAGAGGACGGCCAAGGCTGAAGGAAACAGAATCTGCAACCAGCTCGGCATATCCTTCATGTGAGGTGTGCATAGCTTCGGTAATATCAGAGACGGTCATTTTCATTTTTCGCAGTCCCAATCTGAATGTTCATCGGATTCCGCAGCGAAGTCCATCCGGGCGGTTTCCAGCGCGCTGTCGAAAGAGATTGAGTCATCATCCGGCCAGCAGTGCGCACACAAGTGCATGATATCGGTCAGAAGGTCAGTGACAGCGGTTTCTGCCGGTTCAGTGCTGTCGCCGATCCCAGTCTGCTCCGCAAAACGTAACAGTGCGGATGCCGCCAGGCTGACGCGGCGTGCATTGTCGTTAACTTCTTCAGCAGCCTCAGCCCGCTGTGACAGAGCCTGCAATTCAAGGATGGTGAACGCTTCTTCAGAAAGTGAAGCGGTCAGGGTGGTCATGTTTTCAGAATTCATGTTAAACACCTCTGTGACGGTATAGCCGACGGGTTGAGAATGGGGAAAACAACGTCATGAGGCCGGTAATTCTCCGGCCTCTCTGCGAATCAGGCGCAGATTTTTCGGTTATAAATCACCTTAAAATCGGTGTATTCCGGGCCGTCCCGCAGCGGCTCCAGCCGCACCACGTTCTCAGCCACGCCGTTCATGGTCAGCACGCGTTCGACGCCAGCGTGCCAGTCCTCCGCCGGGTTCAGCGGAAACCAGAGGTTGTTATTGATCCCGCTCAGCAGCGGATCGCAGCAGACATGGACCCCGCGCCCGTGACGGGTATTGTTGCTTGTCGTCACGACCAGTTCGCCGCGCACCTGACGCGTAAATGATGCTCGCACCAGCTGCGTCACAACGTCGTCCCAGCTCCACTCCGCATCATCAGGCAACGGCAGCTCGATGCAGCGAAGTGACTTGCAGCCTGCGCGCGCCATACTCTGCGCCAGCCCCAGAACGGAAGGTTCACGACTCGCGGCGTCAGCACCTGCGATCCAGTTGCCGTGATGGAAAAAGGCTTCGTCGCCGTTGTCCAGGCGGATAAAGGTGTATTCACCCAGCACGCGGAGGATGTCGTTCTGCGTCACGGGTGCCAGCGCGTAAGGTAAATTCAGGGGCGTTGCGATGCTCATGGCTGCGCCTCCATCAGGTTGTTTACGGTCGTCATAAACTGCTGCCACAGGGCAAAGGGCATCGCGGGAACGTGCGCCAGTTGGCCACTGCGCAGGGCATTTACAAAACTCAGCGCGTGTGCGACGATTTGCGGGTCAAAAATCATATTACTCTCCTAAGGGTCTGGTCTTTGATGAGGCAGCCAGCTCCAACTGGCCGCCGTAATGAAGCAGGGGCTACCCTGCTTTTTTTACGCCTGTACGTTGCTGCCCTGCTCCAGCTCAGCGGTCAGCCACTGGCTGGCAGCGAAAAACGCTTTTTCACCCTGAAGCCCGAAATGCGCCAGCGCGATGCGCCCTGCTTCACCCCAGGCTTCCGAAACATCTGCCGGAAGCACAACCGAATCCGCTGGCACGCGCTGCACCACGGCACTGGCCAGATTTTCCAGAATGTGAGCCATGGAGCTCCGGCGCTGCCCCAGCGTCATCGCGACGTCATTCAGATCGGTCAGTGCTGTCAGTTGCTCATCCAGGGACTGAGGCACGCCGCGGCTGTTGATGTACTTGCGCAGCCAGTAGCCCGCATCATGTTCAAAGCTGAAAGCCCTCCAGATAAGAGCGCCCGACGGCTCACGCACGACCAGACGGAAATGACTGCCCTGATCGTCTTCAATGAAAACGTTACTGAAGGCAGCAGCGACGTTTGCAGCCTGTTCGCGCGTAAATGCGCCGTCACCCAGCGCCGCTACGCAGCGCATTTCAGTGGTGGTGCCGTTCTGGGTTGAAGTCATGATGTGCTCCTGTCTGAAATTAATGATCCGGCTGACCGCCGCGCGGTGCCCGAAAAGCCCTTCTCTGACGCCGGGTTTCTTCTTTCCGGTCTGGCCTTTCGCGGCAAAGGGCAAAGGAGCAACGACGAAGAGAAGGCATAAAGGGGCGACGACAAAAAGTTTTTGCGGCCCCTGGCGAAAAGTTTTTGGCGGCGTGCATTTCACCCCTTTCTGCCTGAACCGGCGGTGCTACGACCAGCCCTCCGCGCAAGGGCTGGCCGGAAAGCAGAGGAGCGTCAGAAGGGACGTTTCAGACCGCTACGCGGGCTGGCCTTAAAGGCCCGGCGGGGGTTCGCCGGGACGGTGAAAGCGACGGCGTAGCCGGCAGCAGCCGTTGAACCTGGACATCAGACCGAAACCGCTTGCGGACGAAACCCGCAGGGGTTCGGCGGCGCTTGGCGGCTTGCCGCTTAGCGACGTAGGGCTCGACGACCCGGCTTGCCGGGGAGCCGAAGGGGGCCCACGCTGTTGCTGTTGCTGTTGCTGTTGCTGTTGCTGTTAATAAGATTTTAACGATGGCGTGAACAGACCACTGTTCGGGTAGTTACCCGGCCTGATACAGATATTCGCATAATGGACAAACAGAGCAGGACGGCCACGGCCGGTGCGACAGCACCGGCTTTTCCCGGCCCGCAGGGCGTACTGTAGATTTTTCTGCGGTTTGCACAGGAGCCGGAACGTTCGGGAGCATGCAGCGCGCCACTCATCGGCAGCGCGGCAACGATGCATCCGGAACCCGGGAAGCCCGACCGCGTGTACTTTGCGATTTTTTCAGGCTGCATAATCGCAGCCGGTGAAACCTCGAGGGGGTGTGTGCGTAAAATGTCTTTTCACGGTTCATGAAGTCTGGCCTTGTGTCGGGATCACAAAACCGGCCCAGGAATCGGGCCGGTGCTACATCTGGCAGGGCTTCCCTGCCAGCCTGGCGGGAAAGTTACTCCGGCCTGTAGGCCATCAGGCGCACGACGCTAACCCCGGTTCCCGCAAACATGCCTTCCATCGGTGCGGACCAGCTGCAGTCCCAGCCCGGCAGCAGATCTTTGCGGTTGCTGCCCGCAGGCAGAATCGCTGCCAGTCGGCCGCCCTCCTTCACCAGCGCCGCCGCTGCGTTCAGGTGCGCCACCGCACGCCCCTCGCTGTAGGGGGGATTCATCACCACCACGTCAAAGCGCTGCGGCGTCTCCTGCGACCACGCCAGAAAATCGGTTTCGATCACGTGGTGGCCTTTGGCCTCCAGTACGCGGCAGTGCAGCGGGGAAATCTCTACGCAGGTGGTCTGCGCCTGCGGCATCAGGTCAGCAAGGCCGCCCATGCCCGCGCTCGGCTCCAGGCAGGTTTCACCCTCGCGGATGTCGGCCTCATCAAGCAGCTGCGCGGCGAGCTCGGACGTGGTCGGGTAAAACTGGTGTGTTTTCTGATCCGGCAGCGCACCGCTTAACTGAATATCCTGAATCGCCGTTGTCGGGTCGTAGTCAAACTCGAACCAGGTGAGCGCATTGATATTCATTTTTACGCCTCCGAGACTCATCAGCACTTTTTCCGCTTCGGCGCGCGCGGCCTTGTCTCCTTCCCGGTAGCCCTTAAAGCGACGGTTAAACGGGTTTGTCGTAATGGGTTGGCGCGGTTCGTCCCAGCGGTTAGCCTGAAACGGCGTTGTGCGCTCGATCTCCAGCTCGCTCAGTTCGGCCAGCACGGAGAACGGCAGGAGGTTTGATTGCAGTGCAAAACTTTTCACCTTCGTGCGCGGCTTCTGGCGATGCTCCGCCGGAATGGCCGCCGGGTGCAGGAAGGCCAGAATGTCATTAAGTCGCCAGGCCATGTCCGGGTGAATTTCAAGATGCGCGGTTCCTTTCAGGAAGGCTTTGACGCGCAGCGCACCGCCATCGAGTGTGAGCCATTCACCGGCACGGCTGCGGGCAATCTGCAAAATTTTGTCGGTGGTGCGGTAGCTGGTTGGATCACGCCCCATGAATTTGGCGATCACCTGGCGCAGGTCATCGATGTAACCGGTGCGCTGATAGTTATTGCCGCCCCACTCGTCATAGACGCGTGCCATGATCATGCGTTTGCCGAACCCTTCCGGGCGGTTGGTGACGTGCTCACCAGACAGATTGCGAAAGAAGCCGTCCACGCGCTCGGAGAAAAATTTCTCACGGGAAAATAACAGCTCGGAGAGCGTTGATCGCACGGTTGCTTCCTCAAAATCAGGCGCTTTCATTTCGCGGATCTGCTCGTTCCACTCATTGCGGCGATCGTTGGGCATGTACTCATACACGTCCGTCAGGTTTAACGCATCCTGCCAGTACGCCGCATTCAGTGATGCAACAGCCCCCGTGACGTTAAACACATCCCCTACGGAGAAACCATAACCACCCCGGCGGCCGCTCAGGTTGCCGCTGATAAAATGCGCCACCGCTGGCGTGTTTTCGTGGCTGGTCACTGCGCGGGCAATTTCCCCGATAATCGCGCGCGTATGCTGATAACGTCCCAGCAAACCATCAATCAGATCGGTCTCAACGGGCGCAAAAAAAGTATCTGAAACTACTTCCCCGGTGGCAGTAAGCGGCGCACGGTCGGCGGTAGAATCAGGGGTAACGCTGGCGAGTGTGTTTTGCATGGCATGGCTCCTTAAATCCGGCTGAGTAAGTGCAGCTCGCGCTGCGGACCCGAAAAAGACCTTCTCTGACGCGGGTTTCTTCTTCCCGGTCTGGCCTTTCGCGGCAAAGGGCAAAGGAGCAACGACGAAGAGAGGGCATAAAGGGGCGACGACAGAAAGTTTTTGCGGCCCCTGGCGAAAAGTTTCTGTCGGCGTGCATTTCACCCCTTTCTGCCTGAACCGGCGGTGCTACGACCAGCCCTCCGCGCAAGGGCTGGCCGGAAAGCAGAGGAGCGTCAGAGGGGACGTTTCAGACCGCCCTGCGGGCTGGCCTTAAAGGCCCGGCGGGGTTCGCCGGGACGGTGAACGCGACGGCGAAGCCGGCAGCTGCCGTTGACCTTTGCCATCAGACCCTAGCCGTCAGGCCCGGAACGCGGTCCTTTGCGGTCCGGCGGAGCTTGCCGGCTTTGCCGGTTAGCGGAGTGGGGCTCGACGACCCGGCTTGCCGGGGAGCCGAAGGGGGCCATGGCCCGTAACGTGCGGGTGTGTATTATTTCAGGAGAGAAATGGCAGAAGCACAACAGCAGGAATAAAGAGAGCAGGACAGAGCGACGTCTGTCTCATATGAGTAAGCGCATGCGACGGAAGAAAGCCGGTGCGTCAGCACAGGTTTTTACCGGCATAGCCGCGAATGTTATCCCTGCGCGCGCGATCTTATGCGGTACAGCGAAACCGCCACAATGGCCGCACCCATTATCATGGAAAAAAGCGGCAGCAGCAGCCCGTGGGATGCAGAGTACAGCATGATGTCAGCGCCTTCCTGTCCGCCCGCCGCCGGGTCAGCCAGCAGGTTCATACCGCCCCAGGCGCACAGAAATACGCCCCCTGCAGGAACGGTCATCGCAAGAAGTTTCATCACTAACCAGTCACCCGCTGGCTGCGGGTGCTTTGAGGCCAGCAGGCGCGCCAGCACGAAGCACATCGCGTAGCCGCACCAGTATGTCAGGCTGCCTGCCTCGCCCGGCGCCAGGAACTGAAAAGCCAGCGCATAACCCAGGCTTAGCAGGGAACCCAGCATTAAAAAACTCATCATCGTCTCCTCTCGCGCCGCGCGGTCAGGCAGCGCCGATATCGTCTTATGCAGATGCCGGGAATATCGTATGGATCCGCGTTACAGCTGCGCGAGCGTCCGCAGCGTGTCCGGGTTCTGCTGAACCATGCGGATCAGCAGGACGGCCTGAGCGTTAGGCTTAGCTCTGCCCTGCTCCCAGTTCTGATAGGTGGTCTCGCCCGTATGCAGATAGTGTGCGAAAACCGCCTGTGACAGGTTAAGTTTTTCGCGCACGTCGCGCAGCTCCTGCGGCTCGATGGTGACGGGTGCGCGCTTGCTGACCTTGTAAGTCTTGAGCGTGATTTTCCCGTCCTGGTGATCTTTCAGCTCCTGCATGCCCGTCATCAGCTCACTGAAAATGTCGCGTTCAGTCATGTCTCAGCCCCTTTTTAATCACGTTCAGCGCCTCCGCCAGGGCGTCGCGCTGCTGTTTGGTCAGATCGTCGCGTTGATCCTTATCGTAGATGGTAAACAGGATGAACTGGCCTTTTTCGTTCGTCCAGTAATAGATAACCCTGATCCCGCCTCGTGTGCCTTTGTTCCGGCGCTCGTCCCTGAACCGGACTTTACGCAGGCCACCCGTATCCGGGATCACGTCGCCCTTTTCGGGGTCAGCCAGCAACATGTTCTGAAACAGCCTGAACTGATCGTCGTTCAGGTAGTCAGCCCGGTATTTCTGAAAGCTGGAAAGCTCTATAAATGTCGCGTGCATGGTTTTTCCCTGTCCCCAACTAAGGGATAGCATATCCCTTAGTTGGGGACGATTCAACGATTATCCCTGATGAAAACCGGTTCAGATATTGCCGCCAGCTTGTTAGGAATGAGCCAGCGGTTCATCTCCTGCTGGTCAGGATTCATATGGAGGGCCCGCAGATGTATTTCGCCCGCCACCTCACAGGCAACGTCTCCGGCATATGGCTGCAGGGTTTCCAGCCCGTTCAGTGACGGAAAGCGCCTCGCCCACGCGGCGATCATGTTCTTCAGGTCGTTTTCCGGGACGTCGTCACACCAGGCGGAAAACCAGCCGCGCAGCGTTTCCGGCGTACGGAAGGCGAGCTCTGTTTCAGCCTGCCTGATGCGGTTCTCCAGCTGGCGCTCCCGGTAGTCCTCTGCCTGCCTCTCGCGCCGCCCCGCATGGCTTACGGTCTTCATAGCGGCGTGTTTTGCGCGCTCCGCGCGGCGAAAAGCGGCCTCCGGAAACAGGACCGCTGCCAGCTCGCCCGGCAGCGGCAGCGGGCAAATCTCGCCCGCCGTGCTGAGGAAAATATCCAGCGCACCTTCCCACTCCGGCAGCGGCGCACGTTTTTCGCGCGGGCGCAGATAAATGCCCCGTATGCGGTTCAGTGTCTGGACACTGACGCGGCTCCTGCCGCTCAGCTGCTTCATAAACGCGGCGGCCCAGGGATGGCGGGCCAGCCGCGTCCCCCGCTGCTGCGCGTGCTCAACCGCCGCAATTGCCTGCAGCGCTGCCTGACGTTCAGGCAGCAGGGTGACCAGTGCGTGTGATCTCGGGATCATGCGGCGTGCCCTCCCATCCGAAGCGCGGCGACCAGCTCACCGGCACCGGTGAAGCCCGCCCGCGTGTACTCTGTGATTTTTTTGAGCGTGGCGGACATCATCGCAGGTTCAAACCGGTAGCTGACGCACAGCCGTACACTGGAAGGGGCGCGGAGGTCGTTAAGCACCACACTCCACAGCGGCGAATTCGCAGACGGACTCACAAGCTCGACGGCGAGTCCAGCCGCATCGGCGTGGGTCAGCCGCAGGTGAACCGGGTACGCCCCGCCCCACTCGCCGCGCATCTCGCAGTCAGTGCGCCAGCAGTCCGGCAGCTGTAGCGCATTAAGAACGGCCCCGGTCAGGCGCTGGCGGAATGTTTCGCCCCGATCGCGGTAGGCTTCAAAATCGCAGGCGGTGAAAGCCTGCAGGGTGTTAAGCGTAAATTTTTCTTCTTGAGTCATGGGATTCAGCTCTGTCTCAGGGGCATGGATCCGGCCCGGGTATCGGGCCGGAAGAGGGGCTGGCAGGGGCAACCCTGCCAGCCTGGTTGCAACGGTTTACCCGTTGAGTTGTCCCCGCTCAGCCAGTGAAACAGTCTCGTTTCCTGCCACAATGATATGGTCAATGAACCGCACAGCGACCAGCTCAAGGACCTTTTGCAAGCGTCCGGTTATCGCAATGTCTGCCCGGGATGGCTCTTTGTTAAACGCTGTCTCTTGATCAGATCTCCTGATCAAGAGACTTCGCCAGTTGGTAGCCTTCAACGATATTCTGTAGTCTGAACCAGCCATCCCACATTACCACCCAGCCCGCGCGCCCCGTACGTTTGCTGTCGTGCCATCGTCCCATTTTCGCCAGCGCAAGGTAGGCCCATTTCAGATTCGGCGGCCTGTCAGGCAGCGCTTTGCCCTCCTGTTTTACCCACAGTAGCTTCCATTCCACCGGGCTCAGAACCTGTTCACACGACGCATTCAGCGTTTTCTCAGTAAGGCCGCCCTGACGTAGCGCCATCACTCGTACCGTGATGAACGCCAGCACCACCACCATTCGCTCCAGGTTATCACGCGTCTGCATACGCGATTCTTCCACCCGCGTGCCGCCGCTTTTCCATGCCTTGTGATATTCCTCTATCAGCCAGCGACGCTCGTAATAGCTGATTATCTGACGTGCCTGCGCCGTATTTTCCACCTTCTCTGACGTCAGAAGGTGCCAGCACGCACCGTTTTCCGCCTCTTCGCGACAGCAGATATAGGTCACCGGCAGCAGCCTGCCTGACCCGTCGGAGTGCTTAATCTGCACCGGACTGTAGCTGACGAACATCTGCACCTCCCGCGCGGCGCGACCGCCTTTCTGAACCACGTTAAGCACGTGGCTTCCCGCCTGCGTCAGCGTTTCGGGGAGTTCGAACAGCCGGTCGGTGCTGCCTTCAATACGGCGATTTTGTGCCGCCCGGACCACAAAGCGCTGTCCGTGGCTGATTTTGTAATCCAGGTACTGCCCGATGTCGGCTTCCCGGTCGCAGACCGAGATAACGCGGGACTGAACGTCCCCGAGACGCTGTGCCATCAGCTGCGAGGCCTGCTGCCATTTGAAGCTCTCTTTTTCTTCATACGGCCGCTGCCTGCGCTGATGTTTTTTTCCATAACCGGAAGCGTCCCGGCTCCAGCGCTGCTGGTCAATCAGGCCGATGATGCGGGCGGTATCGGGCGCAAAAAGCAGCACCGAATGGGCCAGCAGGCCGCGGGAATGCGGGCTGGTCGAGGTGTTGCCGAGCTCCTCGCGCGCGGTGGAATGGGTGAAGGTAATGGTGGTGGTGTCCTCCAGCGCGAGAAGCAGCGGGCAGGCCTGAGCGGCCTTAGCCGTCGCAGTGAATCCGGCTTGCGCAATGGCCTCGGGCAGGACTTCGGGGTTCCGCATCAGGCGGTAAGCGCCCTCAACTTCGGCTGCAGAATGGGAAGATTTCACGATAGAAAGTCCGGCATGTTGAGCCAGCGAAGTGGCCAGGGTGACGAGACGGCGGGTGCGGCGGATATCGCCCAGTTCGGCACGGCCGAAAACGCCGTCAGCCCATGAATAGCAATCGGAAAGCACCATACTAAAACCCGAAAAGTAATAGCAAGGAAGATCGTCAGAGGCCGGGAAAGTTCAAAAAAATCCCCGGCAGGTATGCCAGGGATTTGTGTATAAGAGACAGTTGTTAAACGAGGGGTGATTGTGGCTCACCACAACTGCCGCCGCGTTCAGCTGCAGCGCCCTGTACACCACCTCCCGGGGATGAACCTCTACGCTTGAAACAGACCCCTGAAACATCTCTTCATAGGCAAGCAGCTGATGCTGGTTATTCAGAAAAGCGACTGCAAAAATTTCACGCTCGCGACCGGCAAGTTTTGCTCTGAAAAACGCTTCAGAGACCTCTGGTGAAGCAAAAAAGGTCCCGGTAGGGTAGCGATGATCGATAGCGCGCGCGGCTTCCTCCAGGATCTGGCTCTCCGTGGCCATCACGTAATTTCCCTGGGCATCACGAATCTGAAGGCGGGTGAAAAACCGGACGTTATCACTGACGCTTTCCAGACGAGGGCCGGGGGCTTGAGGTGAGGTGTCTTCAGGGTTTTGCGCGTTATGGCAGGGCATCATTTCAACCGGCGCACGGTCGGCGGTTGAATCAGGGGTAACGCTGGCGAGTGTGTTTTGCATGGCATGGCTCCTTAAATCCGGCTGAGTAGGTGCAGCTCGCGCTGCGAACCCGAAAAGACCTTCTCTGACGCGGGTTTCTTCTTCCCGGTCTGGCCTTTCGCGGCGAGGGCCGAGTAGCAACGACGAAGAGAGGGCATAAAGGGGCGGAGGCAAAAAGTTTTTGTGGCCCTTCCGCAAAAAGTTTTTGACGGAGTGCATTTCACCCCTTTTTGAACGAACCGGCGGTGCTACGAAAAGCCCTCTGCGAAAGACCAGGACGGAATGCAGGGAAGCGTCAGAAGGGACGTTTCAGGCCGCCATGCGGGCTGGCCTTAAAGGCCCGGCGGGGTTTGCCGGGACGGTGAAAGCGACGGCGAAGCCGGCAGCAGCTGTTGAACCTGGACATCAGACCGAAACCGCCTGCGGCCGAAACCCGCAGGGGTTCGGTGGCGCTTAGCGGCTCGCCGCTTAGCGACATAGGGCTCGACGACCCGGCTTGCCGGGGAGCCGAAGGGGGCCCACTGAAGTCGTTCTATTTCCTCAAGAAGGGCAATAAATAAAGAAATAAACTCAGATGACCTTACAAACTCTGCTAATTAAAATGAGTCTTAAAAGGGGGAGGCGAAAAGGAAAGGGAAAGGGAAAGAAAAAGGGAAAAACTTGATGATACTCAGAAAAAACCCCTAAACCCTCGACTGTACACGATGCATTTATTATTAATTATCTTGAACACGAAAATGGCCATTAATAATACGTCCGAAAAATTAAGTCATATAGAGCCCTGCAAGGGCTGTACATGTGAGAAAAAAACCTCAGGAATCAAAAAAACAATCAATATCAGCAATTTAAAAACAAGCCAAGACCAAAATACTCTTTACTTCAGAATATCGTAAAAAATTTCCTCTCCATCCATCCAGGTTACCAGTGTATCTCCGGATAAAAGCTCCTGCTTTACAGGGCGTCCTTCCTCATACATCTTCATAAAATCATCGATACTAAATGTCATACCTTTAAATTCAATATATGGCTTTTCTTTCTTCACCATAGATAATTTCGCATTTTGCATTACGCATCTCCTGATTAATTTCAGGTGCGCATCCTGCCGGACAGAATTATTAAAATCAAGCAGCTTATTTATTTCTGTTTTGCCGGCATGCGGGCGGGCGCCGAAGGCGCCATCTCAGCTGCCTGCCGCCGAAGGCGGCAATGGGTTTCAGGTGCGTTCAGACGGGTATGCTGTCAGATGAAAAAACGGCCTTCATCTGACAGCCCGGCATGTTACCCGCGCATGGCCTCCTGTGCCTGATGGATAGCCTCTTCAGCGTCCGTACCTTCGCCCGTTTCGCCAGCCTTTCCGGCCAGCTCCAGCAGTACCTTCAGGCTTGCGGCCGGCAGGGTGACGTTCCGCGCTGCCTTCCGGTCGCGGCGAACCTGGCACGCCAGCTCACGCACGGTGTCCCGGCCTATCCCGTAGCGCCGGTGATCATCAAGCTCGCCGATCTCACCCAGCACCGCGTGCGCCTCCTCCTCCGTCAGTGCCATTGAATCCGTAGAATCCTGAACGTCCTCCTCCGTCCATACCAGGATGGTGAACGGAGTGCCCGGCTGAAAGGTCTCCAGCAGCCAGGCGCAGATTTCATTTACGTTACCGTGCATCGTGTTATCTCCTTGTGGGCGGCTCTGCCGCCCCTGTTAGCGTTCAGTCAAGCGCGCGAAAAATGGCGGCAGCTTCGGGATGAGTTTCTGCCCAGACCATCAGCTGGCGGTGGCGGCGGCAAAACAGCGCACACAGCTCCTCCTCGTCGTGGCGGTCATACATCCAGCTGCGGTGGTTGAGAACCAGCGCGGTGATGATGATCCCCGCCGCGTCAGCGGAGACCTCTGCCACAGACCAGTTTTCGGGATTCTCAAACCGCCAGGTGCCATCCGGCGGGATCATGTATCCACCGCCCTGTTCCAGGTGAACAAAAGTCCACTCACCGCCGTTGTAGTTCGTCAGATAGCGCGCGGCGTACAGATAGACGTTGTTTTCGGCGCGCATAAAATCATCGCCAAACAGAGAAGGCAGAAAGCGCAGCTTTACGAAGCCGTCCAGAAAACGCGCCGCCAGGGGCGCGTGCAGTGCTGTGTTCATCAGAAACCTCCGCAGGTAAAGGGGATACAGTCCCGGCCTGTGCCGTGCCTGAATGACAGCCCGACGGACAGCGGCGTGATCAAGAGCGACGACGAGGCCGCAGCGCAAGCGAACGGAGGCGTGATTACGCACGGCGGCGACGCGAAGCATGAGCGGAGACGCGACGGGAGTAAGCGCGCAGGAGTGAGTGCGAACGGGGGAGGAGGAGAGCCTGCGGCTCTTGAACACGCCGCCGTCGGGCTAAAGTGAAGGCACGGCACTGGCCGCAGACCGCACGGACGTTTATTCCCGCACGCCGCCGGCGTGCATAAACGGCGGAGCTCGCGACATCCTTTTTGTCTTGTCCACATCCGGGGTGCATATCCGCCCCGGAACCCTGTGGATACATTTGTGCAGGCCAGGCAACGGGGGGAATATCCGGGGGCGGTTGTTTTTTAACCGCCCCGCAGAATCCCGTCACCTGCGCAGACAACCCCGCAGCTGCTCTGCGCGGCGGCCTGCATCCCTCAGGGAATCGCAGATATCGTCAATTGCCAGCAGCGTCAGCCGCACCGCGGGGGCGTCGCTGTCCCGCGGCCAGCGCTGGCGCATCGCGTGGATCCGCAGGAACAGCTCGGTCAGGGTCTCGTCGATATCGGCCACGTCGTCAGCCAGACGATCGGCCGCGTGTTGTTCTGTCAGATTAAGCATTTATCGGTCTCCGTTATGCCGCGCGCGCGGCGCGATGTGCGTAAAGGCGGCGCAGGCCGGCGGCGTGGTACTCCTCCAGGAGCTCGATGCCAATCCAGCGGCGGCCGCACTCCTGAGCGGCAACGCAGGTTGAACCGCTGCCTGCAAACGGGTCCAGTACGATCGCGCCGGGCTGGGTGAAGGTTTCAATCAGCGGCCGCAGCACGCTGACCGGTTTTTCAGTCGGATGATGGCGGTTGCCGGTGTACTGCCAGGGCATGACGTCAGGAAGCGGCTTTGCCGGCAGCCGCGGGCGGCCTTTGGCCAGAAGGTACGCGCTCTCGTGCTGGTAGCCGACGAACGCCGACTTAGAGGCGTAGGGTTTGGTAAAGACCAGGTGGCCGACGACGCGAAAACCCGCGGCCTTCCACGCCTGCATAAAAATGTCCACGCGGTTCCAGCCGTAGAAGCTCACCGCCAGGCTGTCGTCTTTGAGCACCCGGTACATCTGCTGGCTTGCCGGCAGCACCCACTCGCTGTTTACATCGTTCGCTATCGAGCGGCCGGAACGATCCTTAAAGCCGACCAGGTACGGCGGATCGGTGAGGATGAAATCAATGCTCTTGTCCGGAAAGCCACCCATAACCTGTACGCTGTCGCCGTGCATGAATCGAGACATAGTGATGCTCCTGTGTATGAAGGGGGCACCGGTAGTGGTGCCGTGACCTCCACACAGACGGGCGAACAGCAGAGCAAACAAGGGCGACACCGGAAGCCGCACGCGCCGCCGGAGCGGACTGAATGTCCCGCGCACGGCGGGGAACGGGTGAGGATGTCGGCGCAGCTTCCCTTGTTTGCGAGGCCGCCCGGCTACCGTGAGGGCACGGGACTTTATGCCCGCCGTTGCCGGCGCGCAGCAGAGGAGACGGCCATAATGCGGAGCGCAGCGACAGCCTTATTAAGTGCGTCAGCACGGGAAAGGCCGCCCGGGGGCGGCTCCCTTCAGCAGCGTTCCTCCCTTGCGGCAAGAATGGTGTCGGCGCAGTGTCGCAGGAAATACCAACTGAGACTGACGTCGGCATCGAGCGTGGCGTCGGCCAGCGCGATCGTGGCCAGCACCTCCCCGGGCGTAAGTTCCGGCGCCACATCGTCGAAGTCATCGGCCACCCACAGGTGCACCACGCAGGGCGTATCTGGCGCAAAGCGCTGCAGCTGTTCGGCCAGATGGCCAGTGGTAAGAGGTTGATTCATGGTCACTCCGGTTTACAGGTTGCACGGCATCAGCGCCGTGACGTCACGACAGCCGGGCCAGTGCGCAGTACGCAGGGTCGAGGGACGAAGCCGCACGCGCCGCCGAAGCGGACTGAATGTCCCGCGGCCGGCGGGGAACGGGTGAGTTACGAGGCGAAGCCTGCCTTGCGGGCGAAGCGGTCCGGCTAAGGTGAAGTCACGGCGCCGCCCGACGGCAGGGAGGGAGGTTGCATGCACTTTTTAAGGGAGCAATCAGGTGCCCTTACTGAAGCCATAAACAGCTTGTCGAATGTCTCAGGGCGTGAAGCGGATGCGTGATTGCATCTGACTTGACTACCCATTTGCATTTTACTTGGCGACCGTTTGCAAATTACTTGGCCATCGCCAACTAAAATTGGCTTATAGCTCACATCTCATGACGAAGCCCGATCTGAACGGCAGCAGTGTGCCAAAAGCGGAAGTTTAGGATGGCTCTGGGAAACTTCGAACTTGTCCATTAAATGCATGATCGGACTTTATTGAGATTTTGGGGTGCTAATAAACCGGTGGCAGAGCGGTGAGAGTTTCGTGGTATTTTATATTTCATAAATTTATGCGCCCTGATTCTTTTTAATGCTTTCCCTTCTTTCGCTAATCAAAAAGCCGCATGAAATCCCACCCCGACCTGGCGCTTTTTTCAGCACGGATGCACAGGGAAAATGGATAGTCAGTCTCCACCGTTCTTTAATCAGTCACAGATTATAAGTAAGCTTTTCAATGTTGTCAGAAAGCATATCCAGCAGAGCGTTAACATAAATATTATTATTTCCCTGATGCCACATCGCACTCAGCGGAAGCCCGTCCACATTCTTCATCGGCGAGAGAGCGAGGTATTTCACGCCGTCAGCATTCATATTCTTATAGGATGAAGGGACCAGAGCGATACCCAGACCGGCGGCTACAAAACTCAGGATGGTCTGTTTCTCTTCGGCATACTGCGCGATAACGGGAACGCAGCCGCCTGCTTTGAAAACGTTCATCGTCAGATCGTGACTGTGAGGCCGGGTGCGCCTTTCGGGCACGATTACCGGCTCATTACGAAAATCATCGATACTGACTTCACTATGACTCACCAGCCGGTGATGGGCATGAACGGCGAGCACGCAGGTTTCATTAGTGATAAATCGCGTTGTCAGCGTAACGTCAACATGTTCAGGCGGACGTACAAAGATCACATCCAGCCATCCGGAGAGGAGTCGGGGGATAAGGCTGTGCGTCTTATCTTCAGTAATATGGATATCCGCATCAGGAAACTGCCTGACGAAAAGATGAATTAATTCCGGCAGTAACCCTCTGGCAGCGCTGTCAATAGCACCTATCCGCAGCGTCCTTTTCTGCAATAATGCCGTTTTACGGAACCGCAGCCGCAGCGCATCGAAATCAGCAATCACGGCTTTGGCCTCATTCAAAAACGCTGCCCCTTCAGGCGTCAGCGAAACATTTCTGGTCGATCGATTCAGTAACCTTATCCCCAGCTCCTCCTCCAGCAATTTTATGAAACGGCTGAGTGACGCAGGCATCATTTCAAGTTTTCGGGCTGCCCGGCCAAAGTGAAGCTCATCACCCAACACTGCAAAGCAACGCAACTGATTTATATCCATTTTTTCACCAAAACCTGATTATGCAAATTATTTATATAAAGCAGTGCCGATGATAAAGCCGCGCAAAACTTCATACTGGGATTATTACAAAACGATAACAACCCTACATGACTGTGGAGCATCCTGAAATGAATAACGACCTCGAAAAAAAGGTTATGCGAAAGGTGACCCTGCGCATCATTCCTTTTATTATGCTGCTGTATTTCATTGCGTTTCTCGACCGGGTGAACATTGGTTTTGCTGCCCTGACCATGAACCAGGATCTGGGCTTTTCGCCAACAGTCTTTGGGCTGGGTGCCGGCATTTTCTTCCTCGGATATTTCCTTTTTGAAGTCCCATCAAACTTAATCCTCCATAAAGTGGGCGCCCGTATCTGGATCGCCCGCGTGATGATTACCTGGGGCTTAGTCTCTGGCTGTATGGCTTTTGTGCAGGGCACTACCAGCTTCTATATTCTGCGCTTCCTGCTCGGCGTGGCTGAGGCCGGTTTCTTCCCGGGTATCATCCTCTATCTCAGCTACTGGTTCCCGGCAGCAAAACGCGCGCAGGTCACGGCTATCTTCATGGCCGCTGCCCCGCTCTCAACAGCACTGGGATCGCCTATTTCAGCTGCCCTGCTGGAGATGCATGGTTTTCTCGGCTACGCCGGCTGGCAGTGGATGTTTTTACTGGAAGCCGTCCCCGCGCTGATGCTCGGCGTTATCGTGTTGTTCTACCTTACTGACCGCCCGGCCAAAGCCAAATGGCTGACTGACGAAGAACGTACCTGGCTGGAAAACACCATGCAGGCCGAGGAGCTGGCACGTGCGGCAAAACAGAGCCACAGTAGCGCATGGCAAGGACTGGCGGATAAGCGCGTGCTGGCACTGGCACTGGTTTATTTCGGTACGTCCGCTGGCTTGTACACGCTTGGCATATGGTCGCCGCAAATCATCCGCAGCTTCGGTGCATCATCGCTTGAAATTGGTTTCCTTAACGCCTTCCCGGCTGTCATAGGCGTTATCGCCATGATCCTGTGGGCACGTCATTCCGACCGTACTAAAGAGCGCAGCTGGCATGTAATTGGCGCCTGTCTGCTGGCAGCAGCCGGACTGATTTATGCCGGTAACGTCAGCACGCTGTTCGCCGTTATTATCGCCTTAACGCTGGTCACCGTAGGGATCAGCGCATCGAAACCCCCACTGTGGAGCATGCCAACCGTGTTTCTCAGCGGACCGGCAGCGGCAGCGGGTATCGCTACTATCAACTCCATCGGCAATCTCGGCGGTTTTGTCGGTCCGATGATGATTGGCGTGATCCGTCAGCAAACCGGCAGCTACAGCTGGGGCCTCTACTTTGTCGCGGGGCTGCTGGGATTATCAGCTCTGATTGTCCTCATTCTTTCTGCCAAAGCAAATAAACCGCAAACGGCAGAGATTCCTCATCCTCATACCCATCATTGACTGGAGAAGTAACTATGCGTAATTACAAAATTGCAGCCATACCTGCCGACGGTATCGGTCCGGAAGTCATTTCAGCAGGTGTTGAAGTACTGCATGCGCTGACACGTCGCGATCCGCAGCTGAAGTTTGATGTAGAGACCTTTGACTGGGGTTCGGATTACTACAAAAATCATGGCGTGATGATGCCGGAAGAGGGACTGAACACGCTGAAGAAGTTCGACGCTATTTACTTCGGCGCGGTGGGAGCACCCGATGTGCCTGACCACATCACCCTTTGGGGTCTGCGTCTACCGATTTGCCAGGGCTTTGACCAGTACGCCAATGTACGGCCAACCAAAATCCTGCCTGGCGTGACTTCACCATTACGGAACCGTGGTCCGGGCGATCTTGACTGGGTCATCGTGCGTGAAAACTCTGAGGGCGAATACTCCGGTAACGGCGGTCGTGCGCATCGGGGCTTACCGGAAGAGGTGGGTACCGAAGTGGCAATATTCACCCGCGTTGGGGTCACCCGCATCATGCGTTATGCCTTCAAACTGGCGCAGTCACGTCCGCGCAAGCTGCTTACCGTAGTGACCAAATCCAATGCCCAGCGTCACGGTATGGTGATGTGGGATGAAATTGCCGCTGAGGTAGCGCTGGAGTTCCCGGATGTGCAGTGGGACAAAATGCTGGTCGATGCCATGACGCACCGTATGACACTGCATCCGCAGACGCTGGATACCATTGTTGCCACCAACCTGCATGCCGATATTCTTTCTGATCTGGCCGGGGCGCTGGCAGGCAGTCTGGGCGTGGCGCCTACTGCAAATATCGATCCGGAACGCCGGTTCCCTTCCATGTTCGAACCGATCCATGGTTCAGCATTTGATATCACCGGCAAAGGCATCGCTAATCCGGTTGCGACCTTCTGGACCGCCGTGCAAATGCTTGAACATCTGGGCGAACGCGACGCCGCTGCGCTGATCATGGAAGGCATCGAATACGTGTGTAAGAAAGGCATTCTGACGCCAGATGTCGGCGGCACCGCCAGTACCGCTGACGTCACCCGCGCCGTGGTGCAATTTATCGAAGCCAAAGCTGACGTTGCCGAGATCGCATAACCATGAAAAATGAACAGGCCGCAGCGATCCTGCATGATATCTTTCAGCAGGCTGTCGACAGCGCCCGCGCCGGGCCGGTGATCCCTCCGAACCTGCCGGAAAAGCCACGCGGCCGTTGCGTGGTGATCGGTGCCGGTAAAGCTTCAGCAGCGATGGCAGCAGCGGTGGATGCGGCCTGGCCGGATGTGGATGTGTCAGGCGTGGTAGTGACGCGTTACGGTCACACGGTGCCCGCGGGCCGCATCCGCATTATCGAGGCGGCGCATCCCGTATCGGATGCGATGAGTGAAACGGCCGCAATGCTGATTGTGGAGACATTACGCGGATTAACACCGGATGATCTGGTTCTGGCACTGATTTCCGGTGGGGGTTCTGCGCTGATGGCGCTTCCCGCGCCGGGATTAACGCTGTCCGATAAGCAGAAAATCACCCGGTCTCTGCTACACTGTGGCGCCAACATCAAAGAGATGAATCTGGTACGTCGTCACCTCTCCGCGGTGAAAGGTGGCAAGCTGGCGGCGCTGGCGCAACCGGCCCGTATCGTGTCACTGATTATCAGTGACGTGCCGGGCGATAATCCGGCAGACGTAGCGTCTGGCCCCACCGTTGCCGACCACAGTATGCCGAATGATGCGCTCCAGGTACTGCAGCGCTACGACATCGCTATCCCCGAAGCTGTTCGCAACCTGTTAAACCAGCCGGCCAACCCAGTGAAAAACGTAGCGAACGGTGAAGTCAGGCTGATCGCCACACCTGCGCTGGCATTACACCAGGCGGCAGTCGCTGCCCGCAATCACGGACTCACGCCGCTTATTCTGGGCGATGCGATTGAAGGTGAAAGCCGTGAAGTGGCCGTGGTCATGGCCGGTATCGCCAGGTCGGTGAAGCAGTATGGGCATCCGGTTTCCGGTCCTGCTGTGCTGTTGTCGGGTGGTGAAACCACCGTGACGGTCAACAACGGTCAGCCCGGAAAAGGCGGGCGCAACACCGAGTTTTTGCTCAGCCTTGCTTGCGCATTGCAGGGTGAAAACGGTATCTGGGCAGTAGCTGGCGACAGTGATGGTATTGACGGCACCGAAGATGCAGCAGGCGCGATGGTCTTTCCGGACACGCTGACCCGCGGCAAAATGAGTGGCCTTAATGCGGTTAATTATCTCGATGGACATGACAGTTACAGTTATTTTCACGCGCTTGATGATTTGCTGATAACCGGCCCGACTTTAACCAACGTAAATGACATCCGGGCAATATTAATTGCCTGAGCCTGTTGCTCTCCTGCGGCACGGGAGAGCAATATTTATGCTTAGCGTTGTTCAGCCTTAGCCAGTTTGTAACGTTTCTGCCTGCTTCCCCTGATCCTCTTTCCTGGAAAGCTACAGCCTGTCGTGTCCAGTTTGCGCGGTTGAAAATCCCTTCTCCCTATCAAAGCCAGTCAAGCCCCTGGATTTAGTCCGTTTCTCACTCACAGTGGACGCAGGCCAGCGTCTGTCTGCTTTGTGCCAAAAGGCGGACATTGCATACTTTACGATACGCCAATCAATGTTGAGCATTCACAGTGGAATGGTAAGGTTGTGGTTTGTTCCCTTTCAAAAAGGCCATCTGCATGAGCAATCTGTTAAGAAAGAATTACCGTGCGTTAGGTGAAGTAAAGGCTCCTTACGTCCATTCAGTAAAGCATGGCAACACGCTCTATATTTCCGGCCTGACCGCGTTTGGCACAGCGGCACAACATGAAGGCATTGTTGAGCAGGCCGAAGAAATATTCAGCCAAATCAGGAAAATTGCCAGCGAAGAAGAGATAGATTTTTCAGCACTAATCAAGGTGACTATATTTATCACCTCCTTTGAGGAGATAAACGGGCTACGCAAAGTGCTGTACCGAAATTACGGCGATCACTTGCCCGCCAGCTCGCTCGTAGAAGTCAGCCGCCTTTTCTCACCTGACCTCTCGATAGAAATTGAGGCTATATTCGGCCTTTGATTCATTGCTCATAGCCGGATAGTGACAACTGTTCGGCTCTAACGCCGTTTTATCAAACCTTCTCTAAGAAATAACTTCCGTTTCTCGCTCAGAGCAGACCTTTAGCTCAGTTACTTGGTCCGCTTCGTGCCAGAAGCGGACAATGCGAGCATCATAGTGCGCGAATGAGTGAAAGCAGGTTAATTTGGGCACTTGGTGAAGATAAAAACTGTTCAAGCTTTTAGCCGAATCATCTCGAGTAAGGACTCAGCTCATATGAAGGTTATTGAAAGTGGCATTCGTAACGTAAAACAAGGTGAAAATGTGAAAGTAATCACGCCGGTAAACATCTATGAGTGTGAACTGGGCGATGATGTTTTTGTAGGACCATTTGTAGAGATACAAAAGGGATGCGTTATAGGCGACAGAACCCGAGTACAGTCTCATACTTTTATCTGTGAGAACGTTACCTTGGGTAAGGACTGTTTTATCGGCCATGGCGTAACCTTTGTTAACGACCTGTTCAAGAATGGCGGTCCTGATGCTGCTTCAGAAAGCTGGATACATATCGTATTAGGTAACGCAGTAACCGTGGGGAGCGGAGCAACTATCTTAACAACGGACATTTGCAGTGGTGCGGTGATTGGTGCAGGTAGCGTGGTTACAAAGCCTGTGTTAATTAAAGGGGTGTATGCTGGCAATCCAGCCAGACTGTTGAGAGAACTCTAAGCATTATCTCTGAAAATTTTAGCCCAAATTTATCGCCATCGCAGGTCGTTAAGGTAGGCTTTTCGCCAAAGCGGCCCTTAAAGCCGCTTAATAGGTGAAGGGCTGAAGAATTTACCTGTCAGTGATTATGATCTCTCAGAAAAACTGTCAGCACATCTTTCGGCGGAATACCTTCGCACTCAGAAATTAACCAGCCTACAGCCCCACGATGGTAAGTTCCGTGAAAAAGCATGTGATTTAGCATATCTGTAGCAGTCATTTCTCCCTCACCACCATCGACAAAGCTGAACTTAATAGTTTCTCTTAAATCAGCAGGAGACATTGAGCTTACGCGACGGATATACCAGTTTGTAACGTCGTCCATTTTGATCTCAAGCTCATCTACTGAGGGTGTTTCAGGGGTGTTCAGGGCAGTGTAACCATGCTGCTGACCCGAAATATTTGCTCTAAAAATCATGTCTACCACATGTATATGGTTCATCAGTCTTAACATCAGATGACGCTTTTCTGCATAAGCAGATTCACTGATACCTTTAACTGCTTTTAGCGTTTCAGCATCAATCCAGCGCTTAAATTTCAAGAGTGTAACCAGTGTGTTCTTGTCCATGAATTTCTTCCTGATTTGCCAGTTCCGATAGCATATCAATAAGTAGTTTATGAAGCAGGGGTTCTAATTCAAAAAGTATAAGCATAAACAAGGTCCGCTCTTCGCTCTTAGCTGCCAGTCAATCTGGCAGGATTTTGACTGCTTTTTTTGTTGGAGATGACCAAGTGAAATGCAAAAACGCGGTCAAGCAAGACGCAAATGGGTAGTCAAGTGAATGTAAATACCCAGCGGACATAGGCTTGATGTCAGAATGACACCTTATAACTCGCGATTGTGAACTCTGTAAAAAGCAAGAATAAAACTTCGCTGGCGCAGATTCTGATTCGGGGAAACCCTCTCTTACCGGAGTTTTACCGAATGGCGCAGCGGGGCAACCGGCGCGGCCTGACCCGGCGCTGACCGCCTGACCACGATATCTGGTATGGTTCTCAGCTGAGAGAGGCACTACATATAGTATTACGCGCCGCAGCGGGGCGATTCGGTCTTATGGGCGTTTTACCGAAACGCCGCCAGCTGGCGTGGGTGCCATGTAATACATCTGTATTGCATAACTTCGGTGCTATAGGCGTTTTACCAAACAGTAGAAAAAAGTAGACATGCGAAAAACACAATCACAACTTTTTTAAAAAGCTTTAGCAATTCGTGCTATTTGTGTATGATGAGCATAAGTAATGCAATGCGAGAGAAATGCTTACTGAGGGCGAAAAAAAACCCGGTTTGGAAGACCAGGTTTATTTTCAGTTCCGGGTACGGTTGGAAGCCGTGCTCAGGAACAGGGTGCTGCATGTATCGACTAGTGATGCAATTTTAGCACTATTGACGGCCCCGTCAATATACGTCAACCCCATTGTTGGCTTATAATGTTCGGGCTTGTCGGTTTGAGTGCAGCACTAACGGGTGAAGGTAACGAATTCTCCCGACCGGAAACGGGTGGAGCCGTCCGGTCTGCCCCCACTTATAGGGTGCTGCATGTATCGACTAGTGATTGATACGCGCCGTGAGGGAAGTCCAAGGGCATAAGCGGCGTGTGGCGCTCTCCTGAATACGGAGATGCCGAAGTGATAACTTTAGGAACTGTCCTCCTGGTGATGCAGATAATGCTAACCGGAGTAAAGCTTATCGTTGCGATTCAGCAACTGACCGGACGCCGCTAATGGCTGAAGGAACTTGAACAAAGGCGGGGGTTTTCCACCCCGCCTTTTTTCGTTCCTGCAAAGCAGTTCGGCAGATTGGGCGTTTTACCGAGTCCATGTGAGTAGCAAAAGAAAATCGCCTCGTACTGGTCCCGAAGCAAATTACAATCGCCAGTGTCCGCGTTTGGCACTTAGCTGACGAACCTGAATTGCCGTCGGGACAGACGCCCGTCCGCTGCTAAACTCAGTATACTGGCACGATAAGCTGGCTCACCAGACGACTCCTTTTCCCCAGCGGGGTCCGCCGCAGGGGACGTTTTTTCCTTACAGCCTGCCCTTATTAAACTCCAGCGAACTGATGGCCAGCTGCAGGTATGCCTGACTGTTTTCATCGCCGGTTGTGCGCGCCAGCGCCAGCCGGTCGCGCAGGCATTCCATGAGGGTATCGTGATTTATCTCATGACCCGCCTGCCAGATGCGGATGGCCACATTACCAACCGCATCCCGCGCGTCAGCATAGCGGATAACGTACTCCTGCATTTCCTGCGCCCGCCTGCGGTTTTCCCTTATGAATGCTTTCATATCATCAGAACTCATAGCTACCTCCGGAGTAAAGTATGCCTGTCTGAGAGTGCCATGCGGAGGTCCGTAGTTCAGAAGCATGACGGGGAAGGATGCCGGTACGGGGACAGTCTATTTAACCCCTGGTGAAATACGGAGCCTATAACCCGTACCGGCGAGCCTTAATTTAGCACAGCTGCACACCGTCACCATCTGGCCGGGCCCTGCATCCGTCATGCCCCATAGTGCCTGCCGGGTGATCCAGAATCCGGGGAGTGAAAAACGACGCCCAGCTGGTCGGCCAGCGTCTGCTTCACCGGCAGGTGCCCCGCCAGAAAATCCCAGACGATATCGCTGTCCAGCCCGCTGCGGTCACACCGCTGCGAAACGGAGACGTAGTGCTCAGCCAGAAGATAAGCGAGAAAGCGTGCGGGAGAGGTGTGACCATCCATAGGTTGCCCCGGACAATTAAGGGAGGGTTTTCCAGATTCAGGCGATTCGCCTGCCCTGCACAACGGGTCCGGAAAGAAGTACCTGCCGTCAACTGTCAGCCCGCAACGCTCGCCGCAGTCACGGCTGAGGCGTACCGCAGCAGCGCGAGGAACGAACAGCTGTGCGAGGAAGCGTCATTTCACCGGAACCGGCAGAGACTGCTTACGCACCCGACCCGAAATCAGATAAAGCAGTTTAAGAAGCCCGGCCGCGGAAGGCCGGGCTGCTGGAGTACAGCCAGAGAACGCATCCGTACGCATCTCTTGCCCGGCCTCATCATAGGTCAGGTTCAAAAAAATTTTCGCATGCCTCTCAGCCACATAAAACCGTTTACGGCACGTAACTGCCTGTCTCCTCTTGCCATCTAAATCCCGCCCCTTAATACTGTATGCATAGACAGTATTATTATGAGGAGGATTTTATGCGCGACTTACCTACAGCACTCACCCGTCACCCTGTGTACATCCCGGGGGCAGCAACATGAAACCCGCGGCGTACGCTTCCGGCCTAATGCTGCTCTGGCCACCCATATTCACGCCGCGTGTGCGCGTGCCAATGTTTGCTGACCCCTGCGCGGCCGGCTTTCCTTCACCGGCGCAGGATTACGTCGAAAAAGAGCTCGACCTCAACGAACTCTGCATTCGCCGGCGCGCGTCGACGTTCTTCGTGCGCGCCAGCGGCAACAGCATGCAGGATCTCGGCCTGTTTGACGGCGACGTCATGGTGGTTGATCGGGCAGAAGAAGCCGCGCACCACGACATCGTCATCGCGGAAGTAGACGGCGAGTTCACGGTCAAGCGCCTGCAGCTGCAGCCGTGCCTTGCGCTGCTGCCCATGAATCCGGCCTACCCCGTTATCTATCCGGAAGAGCTGCAGCTGCTTGGCGTGGTCACATGGTTTTTTAACAGTACGCGCGCGCGCCGGAGGTAACCATGCCTATGTTTGGATTAGCCGACGCGAACAAGTTTTATGCCCGATGCGAGACCTTGTTCCGCCCTGACCTGCGCGGCAAACCCGTGGTGGTGTTAAGCAATAACGATGGCTGTGTTATCGCGAGATCCGTCGAAGCCATCGCTCTGAATATAAAAATGGGTATGCCCTGGTTTCAGCTTAAAGCACAGGAATACCCTGAAAAAGTTCACGTATTTTCAAGCAATTACGCTTTGTACCACTCGATATCACAGCGCCTTATGACAGCACTGGAAGAAATGACGCCCCGGGTAGAACAGTACTCCATTGATGAAATGTTCCTCGATTTAAGCGGCATCGATGGCTGCGAGGACTTTGAGCACTTTGGCCGGCGCCTGCGCGCGCACGTACTGTCCACCATTGGCCTGACCGTCGGCGTGGGCATGGGCCCGTCAAAAACCCTCGCGAAATCAGCACAATGGGCAAGCAAGGAATGGAAGCAGTTCCGCGGCGTGCTGGCGCTGACGCCCGGTAATCCCAGGCGCACTGAAACGCTGCTGGCCAATCAGCCCGTAGAGGAAATCTGGGGTGTGGGACGTCGCATCGGCAAGCGCCTTACCCTGATGGGTATTGAAAACGCCCTGCAGCTGGCGCGAGCGCACCCTGCCCTGATCCGCAAAAATTTCGGCGTTGTGCTTGAGCGAACCGTGCGCGAACTCAACGGCGAATCCTGCATACCGCTTGAGGAGATGCCGCCGGCAAAGCAGCAGATCGTCTCCAGCCGCTCTTTTGGCGAACGCATTACTACAAAGGTGGCCATGCAGGAGGCGCTCTGCCAGTACGCCACGCGCGCTGCCGAGAAGCTAAGGAAAGAGCGCCAGTTCTGCCGGCACGTTGGCGTATTTATCCGCACCTCGCCGCACGCGAAAGATGAGGTGTTCTACGGCAACAGCGCCGGCGAGAAGCTCCCGCGTCCGACGCAGGATACGCGTGACGTCATTGAGGTGGCCATGCGATCGCTGGACCGCATCTGGGTGGAAGGTCGCCGTTATATGACGGCAGGCATCATGCTTGATGACTTCACGCCGCATGGCGTCAGCCAGCTGAACCTGTTCGATGAAGATCAGCCGAGAAAAAACAGTGCGCAGCTGATGAAGGTGCTGGACGGTATTAACCAGTCCGGGCTGGGAAACCTGTGGTTTGCGCGTCAGGGAGTGAACAACGAGTGGAAAATGAAACGGGAGCTGCTATCACCTGCATGGACGACAAACTGGAAAGATATCCCTGTGGCATTTGTCAGATAAGGTCTGTCGAACAAATCCGGATAAGAAGCCGATCGTTATCAGCGCTGCACGTGATGAGCAGCGCATCAGCAGTCAGGATTAGTTTGGCAGGAGTTGCTAACCGCTTAACTGAGCCGTTACATACCCACAACTGCCGCCCATAACAAGTTAATAAGATAATAAGATAATAAGATAATAAGATAATAAGATAATAATATCTTATTAATCATAAACCTATGCCATTAAAATTATCTTGTTAAGATAACAAGATATGATTATGATAAGATCATATCTTGTTATTAATCGAGGTTGTTATGATTATCGTACTAGGAAGTCAGAAGGGTGGCGTGGGTAAAAGTACTCTTGCAGTATCGATTGCGTCATGCCTTAAGTCGCAGGGTAAGTCGGTCATAATCGTAGATGCAGATGACCAAAAATCTGTATTGACCTGGTATAACAACCGTTCTGAATCTCTTCCACACATTCCAGTTACCGGTGCCACAGGTAATATAAAGGCTATGCTTAAAGAACATGCAAAGTCTTATGACTATGTCATCGCTGATTGTGCAGGTCGTGATAGTGCAGAAATGCGAAGTGGGTTGATGTCAGCGGATGTTTTTATTTCGCCGCTTAGACCATCACAAATGGATTTAGATGTCGTCCCACACACTTGCGAAGTATTTACCGCAGCTAAAGACTTTAATGAGAATGTTAGAGGTTTTTTAGTCCTCAACATGGCCCCTACGAATATGTTTGTTAATGAGGCGCATCAAGCAGCTGAAGTACTGGCTGATTATCCCCAGATGCAGTTAGCCACATCCCGCATATGCGATCGGAAAGCCCATAGAGATGCCTGGGCAGAGTCATTAACTATCTATGAAACACAGAATGAAAAAGCTCAGGAAGAGATCTCAGCCTTGGTTAAGGAGTTGGTATTGTGAGGAACAGAGCAAACACTCCACCTAAAGACGAGAGCGCATTCATTAACGGTGGCACTGCAGGACTCGGTGTGATCACTGAGAAGAAAAATTCATCGAAAAGTAAAGCTAAGCCCGTGAGCATCTCGTTTGCAGATTCCAATCTTCAATCAATAGATAACTGCATTCGTGATGAGATGAACAACTCCGGACTGCGTGTAAACCGTTCGGATGTTGTGCGAGCTGCAGTTATGGCTTTCGAAAAATTGAGTGAGAACGAGCGGTCAAAGCTGATTAACTCAGCAAAGTTACAATAAGTGCAACTTGTTATCTTGTCATCTTGTTATCTTGTTATCTTGTTATCTTGTTATCTTGTTATCTTAATTAGATACCAGGATAACAAGATGATAACCTATTAATTATATAACAATTCTTATTTTTTAAGCATTGCCACAGCATCAGTTCCTGACATCTGAAACTGCACCCTGTTTCTGGCCGTCACGTCCAGCGCAAACACCCGCGTGTAAATCTCCGTCGACTTGGCGCTCTTGTGCCCGAGCAGGCTCTGCAGCGCTTTGAGTGGCGTGCCGGCGTAGAGCATGTGCATGGCGTAGCTGTGCCGAAAGGTGTGCAGGGTGACCGGTATTGAGAAACTAACTCCCTCTGACGCCGCTGCTTCGACGGCCTCATTCAGCCAGGTGCGCGCAGTGCGGTCAGTGACCTCCCACAGGCGTACCCGCTCCATCCGGCCCGTCTTTTCACTGCGGCGCTCCAGCGGAATGCGCAGGGTGGCAATCATCATCTCCAGCTGCGTCACGTACTGCGCGTCGGACAGCGGAACCAGGCGGTGGGGCACAACGCTCACCGCCCGACGTCCGGCGCGGTGCTCGGCCTTTTCCTCACGCTGCTTCAGCGTGGCCAACTGCACGAACGGGTACTGCTGGCGCAGCAGAAAGTCCCCTCTCGTCAGCGCCAGCGCCTCGCTGATGCGCGCACCGGTATTCCACAGCGTGGTGAACAGCATCTTGCGGCGCAGGTCGGGCATGAAGTGGAGCAGGGCGCTGACCTCCGGCGCCAGCAGGTACTTTGGCAGGTCGTCAACCAGTGATGCCATCTGGCGCAGTGCAAGAGCTGCAGGGTAATCAATAGCTACCGGTAGTGACGTGGAAAGCCTACCGTCCCCATACGAGACAAGTCCAGTCATTGTTTCGTGCTCTCCATAATGGTTACTCGCTAGAGCAACTTAAAAAAGCGTGATTGTGTATAAGGCCGCCAGAAATAAAGATTCGTGACGGAAAATTTATGGGGCTTCTGGCTGATGCTCACGGGCGAACTCACGAAACAGTTTGGCATTCACAAGGCGCCCGACTTCTGCTTTGCGATGCTTACGCCATAAACGCCAGAGTGCAGCTCCTGCAGTTTTCTGATCGTGCAGGCGAGCACCGGCAGGCATACTGCACAGCCGACGAAGATGCTCCGCCTGAATTTTGGCCTTCATTCCCAAACGGACAGCCTGATACTGCCTTATAGAAAAACTTTCTGTTGGCTCCATCAGGTCATCCCACTCAAACGAAAGATGAATCAGCCGTTGAGATTCTTCCTGCATTACAGTCAGCTCGCGTAGCCGGTAAACAAGCCGGGGAGGCAGCGATCGCCAGTCGCCGGTAACGCCAGAATAATCAAACTTAGGGAAGACAGTCCCGGAGGTAAGTCGACCATCTTCGTCATCGAAAGTACCCGTATCACATGCAACGGGGATGCATTCTTCTGCAAATCGTTCCAGCAGAAAGACCAGCTCCGTTGAAATAAAATACTGTTCCTGTGTCAACTTTCTTGTGACGCCTGCTTTTCCCTGTGTAGGGTATAACGGTGCGTCAGCATTACAGCCGCAATAGCGGCACAAGCAGTGATCAGACCGGTGGCCACGTTCCCCCAGATCCCTGGACCCTGGTTAGTTACCTGTACCGTGATTGGATGTGACGCGACGGCGATAGCCCCGTTTGCCAGATCGTCAGCTTGCATAGATTCTCCTTTATGAATTGTATTCGTGCCGATTTTCTATCAGTCAACACCGATCCATCATTATTCTGAAATTCGCTTCGTTTTTGGTAAGCGGCACTGCTTCCAGGCAGGGGATTCTAGAACGTAAAGGGTCAGCAGTGTAAGACCAACCAGCATCACCCTCGGTCCAGTAGGCAAGTATGAATCCTTGGAAGTCCATCACTTCAAGGTACAGCGGGTACTCATCTTCCCTGAACTCTTCCAGCCAAAGATGATTTTGACCCGGGTGAGAAAGGGCAATATAGACATCAAGCAGGTTAGGTCTGGCCATAGCGCCTCAGTCTGTTCAGATATGAAATAACAAAAAAGTAGCTGCCATCATCATTCTGATAACAAAAGAAATAATCACCAATCTTATAATAACCCATAAATCTATAAGCAAGGATACAGTAACTCATAGCAATTAACGCATCACCCTGCGCGCTGGATCCTATTTCTTCCAGATTCACCACTTTCCCGGAAGCGTGGCACGCCCGGGCCGGCGGGTCAAGCGCCGCTTCCCTCCCTGTCTTTCTCTGACAAATCCCGTATGTAGTGCCTGTAGCAGCAACAGAACACTACATGTGGTTTTTGGCGCGGAAAACCGCCCCTGACTAGGTAAAGATCCGGTTCTGGTATTTTTCGGATCTCTTGAGAGGGTAACACGGATTATTGACGTATAAGCACAAAAAACAATGGATTATTGTTAATGGGGAATTATTGATTCAGGTGCAATAATATGTGGATTAAGTGCATTTAATGAGCACAATCCCGGTATTCCGGGATTGCGCGGTCGCCTCTCATAGTGACACTGGAACATGATGGTTAACTCTGCGGAACAATGCTTACCCGCAGGTGATTGCTTGCGGTCATTACAGGTGTTTCACTTTCCCTGAATTTAAGCACGGGAAAAGCAGAATACAGGACACAATCATTATTGTTTCATCAGCAACAATTATTCCTGTGTCGTCTGACAGCGGATATATCTGACCAGTAACCGGAGGGGAAGCAGAGCTAGCAGGCACATTCCCGCCCCGGCAAAGGGAGTGTATGCGAGCTTATTATGGTGCACGAATACACTGCCGATATTTTCCCCGCAGAAAATCCCCAGATTAAAAGCAGATATATTCAGGGCAGAAGCAAATCCGACGGCTCGCGGAGTGTAGCGTTCTGCCACTGACAACATGCCCTGCTGCACCGCAGGAGATATCCCAAATGCCAGAACTCCCCACAGGAAAAGTAACCCAATGACCGCTGGTTTCCACTGAAGAAAAACAGCCAGAGCTATTAATGACACGGCCAGCAACACAATCTGTGTACCCAGCGTTACGGACCAGCCACGGGTCGATGAAAAATGACCGCCAGCCAGGTTACCGGTCAGTGTGGCCACCCCGAAAACCATCAACAGAAAACTTGCAACTTCAGAAGAAAATCCGCTGAGTGTCGTCAGAATGGGGATCACAAACGTAAAGGCTGCAAAACTGGCCCCGAAGGCAAGTACAGTAATGCTCATCATGGTCAGGATTGCCGGATGTGACAGAGCCTGCAACTGTTCCCTTACGTTACCGGATTCGCTCTTTCTGATGCCTGGCAGCCAGAACATGGTTGACAGTAATGCAAGAAGAGCCAGTAAACTCACCATGATTAATGGCACCCGCCAGCCCATTATCTGACCAATAAAGCTGCCGAGCGGTACCCCAATAACCATGGCCAGAGTCAGTCCGGCAAACATAACGGCTATGGCCTTACCTTCTTTCCCCGCAGGGGCTATCCGGGCGGCGACCGTCGCACCGATGGCGAAAAAACTGCCATGCGCTACGGCGGTTATCAGTCGCCCGGTAAGAAAAAGAGGGTAACTGTCCGCCAGTGCCGAAAGCAGGCTTCCTGCCAGAAACATAATGATCAGGACTGTCAGCACAGGTTTTGGCGGGTAGCCAGAGATCACCATCACCAGTAACGGTGTACCGACGGCCAGGGCCAGCGCATACAAACCCACAAGGTTGCCGGCACGGGGTAGATCAATGGTCAGTGCTGTCGCGATTTCAGGCAGAATCCCTACAACGATAAATTCGGCCATACCAATAGCAAACGCTGTCACGGACAATGCCAGCAAACCGGGATGAATACGCTGCATAACGTTACACTCTGCCTGCAGCTGACGTTGCCGCTGCTCCTGACAGAGCGAGCTGCTGGTCTGAATCTACCGTAGCCCCGGCCACGCCAACCGCGCCAAGGATAGCGCCGCGATCATCCCGCAGAACAACCCCCCCCCCAAAACTGATTAAGCCTCCGTTAGTCGACTCCAGTGAATAAACTTTCCCGCCCGGACGGGCTTCCTGCCCAAGGGAGGCTGAATCAGAACCAAACAAGGCTGCGGTGCGAGCTTTTTTTATGGAAACATCAATTGCGCCAGCTACAGCACCGTCCATTCGCAGGAAGCTTCTCAGCAGGCCGGCGTCGTCCACAATACTGATACATACCGACAGGTGCTTTTCCTGAGCCAGTGAGGTAATTGTACGAATGGCATCACGTGAAATTTTCTCGAACATATAAAAACACTCCGGTTAATGAAAGAGTATTTTTTATAGCCGACCGGGATTATATTGCCCAAGCAATGCCAGCTATCAGCTGTTAAAGTTTGATAATGTCAAACATCTCCCGCATTACCCTGACAGCCAGCCGTCTGAGATAGTCAGGATGCAGGCGATGAGAAGGGCCTGCCATTCCCAGCGCGGCGACCACATAACCATGCTGTCGCAGAGGGAGCGCGAGGCAGTTAAGTCCTTCCTCCGCCTCCTCTAAATCAAGAGCATACCCAGATTTAGCAATACAGAGCAGCTCACTATTGAGTTTGTCATTGATAAACCCTTCCTTTCTGAGGGTTCTCGTCAGGTCATCATCAAAAGCAAGAAAGACACGTCCGATTGCTGAAGTGGTCAGTCCCTCCCGTATCCCCCTGGGACTGGCGACACGCAGCGAACCTCCGCCTTCAATCGCGTCAATATAGAGATACTCACGTGTACCACATGGCACAGCCAGCCAGCAGGTTTCGCTACTGAGAACAGCGAGCCTGCGGAGTGCGGGAGTAAAGAGTTCCCGGAGTTGCTGGTCCGTATCCGTGAGCGGCCGGGCAACATCCCGTAACCGCAGCCCTGCAATATAATACTGCCCACGACGTGAAACGTATCCAAGCGAAGTAAGCGTGGCGAGCAACCCGTGTAACGTGGTTTTATTCAGTGAAAAATGTTCTGACAGTTCGGCCAGACGGAATCCTTCGTTGCGGGTGACCAGTGTTTCAAGAAGCAACATGGCCCTCTCTACGGACTGTATGTATTTACGCTGATTCACGGCCTGAAATCCTGAGCAGAATAATGATGAAAAGAGAGTAACAGGTCCGGAGCCATTCGGGCATATGCCGGCTGAGAGACGACCGGTGCTCGTCTCTCAGCCGGCATACCGGGGCTATGCAGCAACCGACATTACGGCGGAAACGATCCTCTTCCCTGCATATTCTGGTCTCCGTCGGCAAGGCAACCAAAGGCGCACCACCTAAGCTTAAAATCCGTCCCCTACAAACTTCCGATTTTACCTTTTTCCGGATCATGACAGACAGACGAACAGACAAAAACTCATAATGAAAACTAAATATAATCACTTAATTGATTACGAACTCAATATGAGTCATATTGAAATCACATTAAAAAACAGTAACCATATCGAGATTAATATCATGCAAAAACTGCAGGCGCGAAACATTCCTGACGATTTATACGAGCGGGTGGCCGCCGCCGCCGCGCGCAATGAGCGATCGCTGGAGGGTGAGCTTCGCCACACCCTGGCAGCCGCTTACCCCCCCGCGGGCAGTGAAGTGCTGTCGCTGCGCCAGCAGTGGCAGCAGGATACCGCCCGCCGCCTGCGTCAGCTCAGCGCACAACTGCAGGCTGACGATTTCTGGCAGTTCCGCGGGGCCGGCACCGTGGTGCAGCTGGCCCGCCAGGTCGGTGAAAGCTCGCCGGCCCGCATTCTTGACTGGATGGACGGCCTGGAGCCGCTTTCCTTTGACGCCGCCGCCCGCATCGCGGATTTTACCGGCTGCTGCCGCGACTGGCTGATAGAAGGGAGGTCGGATCCGTTCCCGGCCGCCGACATCGGTAATCCCGCTGACTACGAGCAATTTTTCTGTCCGGAAGAACGCGGAGACTGGCGCTTTTACCTCATCCGGTTTGCGGACGGCCAGCTTTTCTCCATCCGCAACGACAGAAACACGGGTGCGTGGGGAGCGGGCTACATGGGTGGACGATTCTGCCTGCAGGACGGCATGGGCAGCGGCGGCATGGGTAACCTGAAGCGGTTTCTGCAGTTCCTCAAGGCCCGACGCATTCACCTCAAAGCGGACAGTTTTGACCGCGCTGAAAACAGCGACGACACCGGCCTGCACCACCCCTGCTACTATGCCCGCAACTCGGCGCTCGCGCAGACCGACTGGCTGCCGGAACTCCTGCAGGGCAACCTGCCCGACCGCTGGACGTCAGATGCTTCTGAGCTGACTTATATGCTTAGTGAAGTCCGCGACGCGCCGGACGGCGCCGCGGCCTGAGGACCTGAACATGAAAAAAACCACGCCGGTACCCCACGACGCCGCCTTCAAGGCCTTTCTGACGCACCCGGAAACGGCCCGTGACTTTATCGAGCTGCACCTGCCGGCAGATCTGCGCGCCGCCTGCGATCTCAGCACCCTGAAGCTGGAATCCGGCAGCTTTGTGGAGGAAAGCCTTCGCGCCTACTACAGCGACGTGCTGTACAGCCTGAAGACCGCCGCCGGTGAGGGCTATATTCACGTCCTCATCGAGCATCAGTCGACGCCCGACCGCCACATGGCATTCCGCCTGATGCGCTACGCCGTAGCCGCCATGCAGCGCCACCTCGACGCCGGACACAAAAAGCTGCCGCTGGTCATCCCGGTGCTGTTCTATACCGGAAAGCGCAGCCCGTACCCGTACTCCACCGACTGGCTGCAGGAGTTTGACGATCCGGCGCTGGCCGTGCGCCTCTACGGCAGTCCTTTCCCGCTGGTCGACGTTACGGTGATCCCGGACGAGGAGATCATGCACCACCGCAGCATGGCCGCGCTGACCCTGCTGCAGAAGCACATCCACCGGCGCGACCTGGCCGACCTGCTGGACCGTCTGGCCACCACCCTGCTGGCCGGTCACCTCACGGGACAGCAGCTGGTTTCGCTGATAAACTACCTCGTACAGGCGGGCGAAACCGACGACGCCGAAGCCTTCGTACGCAACCTGGCGCAGAGAGTGCCGCAGCATGAGGATGAACTGATGACGATTGCACAGCAGCTGGAGCAGAAAGGCCGGGAGCAGGGGCGTGCAGAAGGTGAGCGTGAAGCGACCCTTAAAATTGCGCGTGCCATGCTGGAGAAGGGGCTGGATAATCCGACAGTGATGAACCTGACCGGGCTGACTGAAAAAGACCTGGAACAGATCCTCCATTGACTGAAAACCGGATAAAGAAACCATGGCTAATGAGCTGACAGGATTACTTGACGGTGGCGCCGAGACGCTGACGTCCTGGCTGCCGGACGGATTACGCACGGTGCTCGATGACGGCGCTCATCTGATGACATCGTGGTTTGAAACAAACCAGCTGACGGAGCTGTCCGGCGTGATCGTGATAGCGGGGCTCTATATTACCGGACTCGCGATGATCGGCATTATGCTGGGCTCGTTTATCTCAGCGCCTCAGAAGTAAAAAGAGCCCCGGCTCAGGGTCTCTGCCCGTACCTGCCACGGACGTCATTCCCCCTTTGGTTCTTTCTGATAAACCGGATCGGTCCCGCGCGGGTACTGCAGGGCCTGATTACGGTAATACTGCAGCCGTTCCCTGAAGTATTCGCGCAGTTCCTCCGGCTGCTGCCTTTCAGCCTCAGACGGGATAACGGGCAGATTCAGGCGCTCTCTGTACGCCACGCCTGAGGCGGCCAGATCCACGTTGACCTTCGCACGTTCTTCCGGGCTTCGTGCAGCTAAATTCTGTGTCATGTTGAATCCTCCTGACGTCAGTATACCCCGCTATCCTTACTGCAGGAGGTGACTATGTGCGGACGATTTGCGCAGTACAGCAGCCGGTATGAGTATTTTGACGCGCTCGGCCTGAAACCGGATGAAATTACGTATGACCCTGAAGCCATCGGGCGGTATAACGTCGCGCCCGGCACGAAGGTACTGCTGCTGAACGATCGCGGGGATGAGCTGCATCTTGACCCGGTTTTCTGGGGCTATGGCCCGGAGTGCTGGGACAGGCAGCCGCTGATTAACGCACGCGGCGAAACGGCTGCAAGCGGCCGTATGTTTAAGCCGCTGTGGCACCACGGACGCGCAGTCGTGCCCGCAAATGGCTGGTTTGAATGGCAAAAAAAGGGAAACAGCAAACAGCCGTTTTTCATCCATCACAAGGACAATCAGCCACTCTTTTTTGCCGCTATCGGTAAACAGCCTTACGGTCAGGATCACGGCAAAGAAGGGTTTGTCATTGTGACGTCATCGACCAATCAGGGTATGGTCGACATTCACGACAGACGCCCTCTGGTGATTTACCCTGACGCCGTTCGCGAGTGGCTGAGTCAGGATACGACGCCCGAAAGGGCGGAAGAAATCGCGCATGATGCAGCCTTACCGGAAAAAACTTTTACATGGCATCCGGTCAGCAAAAAGGTGGGCAACATTCACAATCAGGGCTGGGAGCTGGTAGAGCCTGTCACGGACGATAATGGCTGAACTCCTGGCGCCACCGGAGGCATCAGCTGTGACAGTGGTTTCAGTCTGACTCCTCATCCATCTCTTTGTCCGGCTCCCCGCGCATCTGCTCGATAGCGAACAGCAGCGAGGAGGGACATTCTTCTCTTTTCTCGATCACGGCACCCAGCAACCGCATCAGCTCGATGGCCAGTCGCTCACGGTTAATTTCTCCGCCCTCGCTGGCGAGCTTCAGACAGCACATGCCGGCCGCAAAGCAGGCATCGTGATAAATTTCCTCGTCGGTTTCATCTTCATCAGTGCTCATCATGACTCCTGCTGACGCCGTATACGATAATGAATGCATGCTTTCAGTGAAACAGGCGTATCAGGACGAACAGCCCGCCGCCTGAGAAGTCTTAATCTCAGGTTACCATCGCCGCGAGCGGAATGAGTACAAATTTCGGACAGATAGTGATGATCGCAGGTCAGTAATGGGGTCCGCTTGGAAAACGGAAAATAAACCACGCTAAGACTACTTTTTAACCAAAGCACTCTTGGTTGTTGTCCGAATGGCGGGGCTACGGCGTTTCTGTGTCCGAAACCGAACGATTACGTACATCCCTTACGGTCAGGGGCTAGCGCTCACTGGAAAGAAATCACCCCTTATGCTCGAAACGCTTAACGTAGGATAATTTCCGAATTCCAAGCGGACCCCTACTACAGCGACGTGCTTTACAGCCTGAAAACCGCCGCCGGCGACGGCTATATTCACGTGTTCATCGAGCACCAGTCGACGCCCGACCGCCACATGGCGTTCCGCCTGATGCGTTACGCCGTGGCCGCCATGCAGCGCCACCTCGACGCCGGGCATAAAAGCTGCCGCTGGTCATCCCCGTCCTGTTCTACACCGGACGGCGCAGCCCGTACCCGTACTCCACCGACTGGCTGCAGGAGTTTGACGATCCGGCGCTGGCCGGTCGCCTCTACGGCGCACCGTTCCCGCTGGTCGACGTCACGGTTATCCCGGACGAGGAGATCATGAACCACCGCAGCATGGCGGCGCTAACTCTGCTGCAAAAGCACATTCACCGGCGCGACCTTGCCGACCTGCTGGACCGGCTGGCCGCCACCCTGATGGCCGGTCACCTGACGGGACAGCAGCTGGTTTCGCTGATAAACTACCTCGTACAGGCGGGCGAAACCGACGATGCCGAAGCCTTCGTACGCAACCTGGCGCAGAGAGTGCCGCAGCATGAGGACGAACTGATGACGATTGCACAGCAGCTTGAGCAGAAGGGACTGGAGAAAGGGCGCATGGAAGGGCGTCAGGAAGGTAAAATGGAGGTTGCCCGCAACCTGCTGGCAAAAGGCATTCCGCTGGAGTCGGTAAGGGAACTGACCGGGCTGTCGGACGACGATCTCGCAAAAATTCGCCACTGATTTGTCCAGGGATAACGAAACCATGTCCAATGAACTGACGAAATTAATTGACGGCGGCGCCCATGCACTGGCGTCCTGGTTGCCGGCAGGGTTACGCACGCTGCTGGATGACGGCGCTCATCTGATGACCTCATGGATGGACAAAAATCAGGTGACAGAGCTGACCGGCGTGATCGTGATTGCGGGGCTGTTTATTGCCGGGCTCTCGATGATCGGCATTATGCTGGGATCGCCGGCCTCATCGCATCAGAAGTAAGCCGGGCCCCTGCCTGGGGGCTTATGTCCATACCTGCCCCGGACGTTATCGCCTTTCATTCTGCCTTAGGTTCCTTTTGATAAACCGGATCGGTCCCCCGGGGGAACTGCAGGGCCAGATTCCGGTAATACTGCAGCCGTTCCCTGAAGTATTCGCGCAATTCCTCTGGCTGCTGCCTTTCAGCTTCGGCCGGGATAACGGGAAGGTTAAGGCGCTCTTTGTACGCCACGCCTGATGCGGCCAGATCCACGTTGACCTTTGCGCGTTCTTCCGTGCTTCGTGCGGCTAAATTGTGTTTCATGTTAAATTGAATCGCCACAGGTTTAACAGACACCTCAGAGTCATTTAAGATGGCTTAAAGAGAGGTGCCCATGAGCGGTAAACGTTATCCCGAAGAGTTCAAAATTGAAGCGGTTAAACAGGTCGTTGATCGTGGTCATTCCATCGCAAGCGTCGCCACCCGGCTTGATATCACCACACACAGTCTCTATGCCTGGGTAAAAAAGTACGGTCCTGATTCTTCCAGTAATAATGAACAGACAGATGCTCAGGCCGAGATCCGCCGTCTTCAGAAAGAGCTGAAGCGGGTTACCGACGAATGGGACATATTAAAAAAAGCCGCTGTAGATTCAATTGGTCAATGAAAGTTTGGATCCAGTTCTGCCGGAACCGGTGTAATCAAGGAAAGACAGATAGATGACAGACCAAACTGGAAAAAAATGAAGTACTGCTGTTTGGGGATTTACTGCATATCCATTAACGCTCGCCGCAGGTCATGACCGAGCCCGCTCGCGAATGACCGAGGAAGCGACACGTCACCCGCATCTGCATTTTCTGCTTACGCCCGGTTCTTACCCGCAGGAAGGGGTTATGCATACTGTCCACAGGACTAAGTTTTAAAGGACTTTTCAGTATTTTATGATTTTTAGGCTTTTTAGCGCGCTGCCAGGCCATGGTGTACGTGGTTTGGACCGGATCCGTAATGGGATCCTCCACAACTCCGCATGGGGGGCGGCGCAACTTTCTGTGGGATCTGAAGCACCTTCAGATGGGAAATGCATCAACAAGCTGTGGGAAAGACATCAAGTTATAAAACTGTTTATTCACATGTTAATAAGTGCGGGATCAGGAGTTGCAATTTTCTCGCCTGATGCGAATATGGGTAATTATTTTTTTACCCACAAAGGCTTTGGATGAGCACTATCTCGCTGAAAAGTTTTAAAAAAAAGGTAAGCATCAAGCAATCCAATGAGCTTACGGAAGCCGCCTATTACCTTCCTCTTCAGGCAAAACGCGTACTGTGGCTGTGCCTGATGCAGGCCTATTTCAGCGAGGCCTCCGAAGACCTTGAGTCTGATGTATTGCCCCTCTTCAGCGTAAGCGTCTCAGACTACGTAAAGTATTTTAACGTTGCTACCGCGGTGGCCAGCCGGGATGTGAAGGCCGGGGTGAAGGCGCTGGGTGAGTCCACCGTGACCTTTTATCCAAGGGACGGCGAGTTTGAGCAGGTTACGCGTCCGTGGCTTTCTGAGGCGGGAATGAAGCGTGGCAGGGGCTCATGGCAGATCGAGTTTAACTACAAGGTGATGCCTTTCCTGGTAGGCCTGTCCTCTCAGTTCACCACTTATTCCCTCTATGACTGTGGCCAGCTCAACAGCGTGAAGGTCATCCGCCTTTATGAGAGCCTGTGCCAGTTCCGCAGCACCGGCACGTGGGTAACGGATCATGAATGGCTCTGTGAGCGGTTTATGCTCCCGGACTCGCAGCGGTCGAATAAGGCGGAGATGAAGCGAACCTTCCTCGAGCCGGCTATCAAGAAAATCAACGAGAAAACGCCGTTACGGGTCAGCTACCGCACTCAGGATGACGGCCGGCTGCTGTTCAGCGTAATGGATAAGCCACTGGCCATCAGCTGACGGGCTGAGGCATCGCAAAAGTTGACCTTTTTCCCATACGGTTCCAAAGTTGATGCGTTTCCCACAGTAACTCTGCTCTGAACTTGATGTGTTTCCCATACGGGCCTGCCGCTCCTCCCTGATAACATGACCTTTTCCAACAGATTGCTGACTCCGGACAGGATTTCCCGCGGACGCACGCGTAAACTTTACCTGTTTCCCACACCGGCTGCCCCGTAAAAGCACCAATCCGCGTCTTCGCGCCTGCAGCGCGGCAAAGTTGATGTATTTCCCACAGTCAGTTACCCGCACAGCACGCCCGGAACTAACGTAATGCCTTTCCCACATGCTTACCGGGCGGGGTTTAAGGTCACGGTTGATCGCCGGCAACCTGATGTATTTCCCATAACACCCTCACTGAAACGTGACCTGTTTCCCATACTGGCTGTCAGAACATCCTGCCGGCAGCCGTGTGTTCCGCCGCGTCTTCTGTGAAGCTGCGCCGTGATGTCCAGCACTGCCGGCAGAGTTATTGTGGCATTATGCATGTGGCCGGTTGGGTAGCATCTTATCCCCGGTGGTACAGTTTAAGGAGCGGCAGCCCGAATTCACCGCGTACTACTCCGCGTTATCATCACGGTACGTAGCCGGCGGGGGCGTTTCTGGGCAGATGGAGTGTGTGCTGGCGGGCAAGCTTGAACTTTATGGTTTTACGAACTCAGAGACGCGAACACGGTGTGCGGTGGCGGGAAAAACCGAATATTCCTGCCACCACACATATTCAGAGCCCTGAATCCTTCCTCGCGCACACTTTCCGATGTCCTGATCCCGCCAGCGCACATGTTACATCCCTGAATAATGCCGCCATACTGCTCCGGGGTATTCCCGTCAGCACACACAATACTGTCGTGCCGGATTCATTCTCTCCATGGCTCAGATATCTGTATTACGGATCCGTATCACATCGTGATCACTCTTCTCTTAGCCCCTGAGCCGCTGGGGTTTTACCGCTAAGCGGTTTTGAACCCGTGGCTGCCGGGCTTCATGGCCCCGACAACTGTAAGAATAAACCGCAGACTCTGCCGTATGGAGATTTTCCCTGACGCGACTACTTCTTTGTTCATCAGGAAAGGCAGGGACTAAAAGATTCAGGCGGTTTCCTGTCCGGCTTCCTCGTTCGCAGCCTCACCGGTAAGCAACAGCCTGTCACACTCAGCAATAACGTACTCAGGGATCAGGTCGAAACGGGTGGGGTCGAGCTGACAGATGAACTCATTCTCGATATGGTAAGTCTCGTTCACAAATTTGCGGATAACGCGGTTATCGGCCTCCGGCTCGAGTAGCCTGAAGACCTGGAGCTTTTCATAGCCGTTCACGCAGCGCTGATAAAGCGCCAGTATATGCGCATGGCTGTTCAGCTGGCCCAGTATTCGGGCGTAGTCAAAACCCGGGATACGCCCGGCCACCTCGCTGCAGCCTCTGTTCAGCCGGACCGGCTCCATCGGAGGAAAACCGGCGCCCTCCGCCACGGATTCGCGCGTGTCGGTGGGGACCTCACGGTGATGAAAGAGATTCGAGAGCACCTGATAGGCATCGCCGCGATCGTCCATAATTTCATAATGCCGGCGCAGATAAATCAGTTTTATCAGATCATCACAGCCGGAGGCCGTCACGCGCGTGCAGATTTGGGTGAAGGTCATGATGTCGCTTTCGCGGATAGGCAGCTCAGTGATCGTACCGGCGCTGTACCGCAGATAGGAGGCGGTGACCTGGTTACTGAACAAACGCTTCACCGATCTCAGGGTATCGATAATGGGCTCGACGTCGTGCGTCAGCATCATGACCGTCAGGTTTTTAAGGCATTCGCCCGAGTTACGGCGGAACAGCATCTCCAGAATGGCAAATTTTTTGTTTTTATCAAACGAAGAAATGGGATCGTCGAGCACTATCAGACCGGGCTTACGGGCCAGGCATTCATACATGAACAGGACGATGGCAAAGGCATTACGCTCGCCGTAGCTCAGGTGCTGACTCCCCCCGCTGAGGTAATCGTCATAATCGACGTGACGGAGTTTCAGGCGGCACTGTTCACCGTCGCCGGATATATCGACCTGATAGCGATAGCCGGCATACGCCAGAAAGGTTTTATATCTTTTTTATGCTTTTCAATCAGGCGCTGCATGCCCGCACGCTGCCTGCTGATCTGCCCCTGCAGCTGACCGGACTGGGCGATCAGCCCGTCCAGAGAAGCGTTGAGACGTTCCGTCACTTCACGGGTTTTTGCCGACTGCAGATCGGGAAAATAGGTGACGTCCAGGTGGAAGGCCGCGAGTGAGGCGCGAATATTGCCGGCATCATTAAAGGTAAAACCGTTCAGCGTTTTCAGGGTCAGGAGCATCGAGAGCAGGTTTTCTGTCTGCTGTTTGACGGTGATCGGGTAGTCTTCATGCTTTTTTTCCAGGCCGCCCTGCAGTGTGGTGATTTCCTTCAGGCGCGTTCTGGCCGCTTCTGAAAAATAAGCGCCCAGCTTGTCGACTACCGCAATAATGCCGACAAGATTCCTGATTACCGTCTTGTCATATTCGGCGCTGACTTTGCTTATCTGTTCAGTTTTATCATGAGAATCACCGGTACAGAAGGGGCAGCATCCCGCAGACAGTGTGGAGAAATTTTCATACCCTTTTGTCTGCCACTCTATCCACTCAACATTACGGGCGCTCTGAATAAACGGCTGATAAGGCTCCAGGCCTGCAGGAATATGCTGCAGCTTATTCCCGCCCGCCAGTCCTTTCATCCCCGTAGACGACCTGGACAGGCCTTTGCTGGTCAGTTTGAACGCACCGCTGAGCTCCTGCAGGTGCGTGATGAACTGCTCGAGCTCATCATTTCCGCTGAACTCCTGCCGGATGGCTATTACCATCGCGTCGATCTCACGCTCGGTCTGGCTGTAAGCTTCCGTTTTAATGAAGATATCAAAGCTGTTGCTGACCAGTTCGTCAGGCTGGAACGTGAACTGAGAGACGTACTTTTCATCAAAGCACAGGACATCCTGAAGATGTTCCACACCTGACACGCCGGGTCGCAGATCTGAAGGGTTGGTCGCCCGGAGCTTAAAGGGAAGAAGGCTGCTGAGGCCTGCGATATCACCGGTAACACCGTGCAGAATAGCGCGGGAAATCGTACTTTTTCCGGTACCGTTAGGCGCAAACTTTATGTTTAGCTTATTTTCTGAAAGCGTAATGCGGGCACGATCAATGTTATTGCAGTGGCAGATTTCAACATCCATCGAAAATTCCTTCTAATGGCTGAGTTAAGTAAAAGCTGCGTCGTAATTATTGAAAAATTCTTGCTGTTTCACGCTCATATAATCACCGTTCTGTTTATGCGTAAACAGGGTATTTATTAATTTAACTGATGTTTAATCTGTTATGCGGGACGATGTGGGAAGCCCGGATTTCTGACGCTGCCGATGAATATAACGTGGTCGCGCCCATGACCGGGCTGGAGGCGTGCAAAGTGAGCGGGATCAGGTGTGAGGGACGGATGCAGGCGGGACCAGCAGGTATGCAAATACAGTCCCCGCTCTGCACCCTTCACCGGGGGAGTGATGAACTGTAGTAATATAATAAAGTCCCCGGCCCCCCGGGACAGGTTGAACGCGGGGGAAGCGGTCTAACAACCCGGCCGGAGCAGGGCAACGGTAAGGTTATCCGGGCTGCTGCTGTCTGCAGAAAGACATGTGCACCGTTCCTTCAGCCCGGCGGCAGAGCGGATGGTGTAGATATCTGCATCACTGAGCTGGCTCCAGAATCCGTCAGTACAGAGAAGAAGGGACTGCTCCTGCTTACAGGTTCTCTGGTGCCATTTCACCTCATGCATGAGCCCCCGACCGTTTCCTGCCCATGCGAAGAGGCGGTTTCTCAGAGGGTGAAACCGTATCGCGTCTGGCGGGCACTGCCCCAGAGATACGCAGCGCTCGGCGAGTGAATGATCGCGCGTTCTGTCACCGCTGTTCAGCCAGTAAATCCGCGTGTCGCCCAGTGAGGCATAGCGATATTCCCGGTCGTCTGCAATCACAAACGCCACGCTGGCTTTACCCGGAAAACAGTCCCTGACCTGCAGAATGTTGCTGATTTCCCTGCAGGCCAGGCTCACGTCCATCCCTGATGCTGCCAGCCGGTACAGTCGTTCAGAGAGCCAGTCGACGTAGTGCGGACAGGCGTCACAATGCGAAAAACCGTCAGCCATCATGAACATCCTACACAGGCCTGTCTCCACCGACAGAAACCGGTCCAGCTGTTCCGTCCGGCTCCCCTGATGTGTGAGATGCAACTCAGCCGTCAGCACGCTGCCATCCTGTCGCCAGGTCCCACGGTAGCGCGCGGTAAAACGCCTTAATCGCATCGTAAGCGCCATCAAAATCGGGCAGTGCACCTGCCACCTCGCTTTCCAGCAGCCCGTAATCCTGCAGAGATCGCTCACGGATATCCTGCCGGTCGAGCGTCTCCGGATTGACAAACCCCGCATCCAGCCGCCCGGCGGACTTTTCCAGCAGGCTGTTCAGGATGTGCAGGCGATCATGGTCATCAATGTCAACGGCGTCCAGTAGCAGGTTGAGGTCGTAAATGTCCTGCCGGCGCGAGCGGTTCCTGACGACCTGCTGCATGACGGAACGGAGTTTTTCGGCCACCAGATCGGTAAAGCTGTAGGCCAGCAGATCGTTATCATCGGTGAGCGTAATGTGGTCCACCGAAAGGCTGTATTCATTCAGGCTGTAGTCAATCTGAACGGTATGCGGGGACTGACCGGCGCGCAGGCGGCGCATTTCGCCCTCGTTTCCGATTCGGGCATAGCCAATTTTAAGGAGAAAGGCCGGAAAGGTGGCGTTTTCCGCATCGCGCGGCTAAATGTTCAGGCTCTGCACCGCGCAGCTGATCTGGTAGGGAAGTTCTGCCGACGCAATCTGCAGCGCTTCGGTAAGCTCACCCCGCAGAGTATCCTTATCGATGTCAGCCAGGCGCATACTGGTAGAAAAATCAATGTCCTCCGTGAACCGTGAACTTTTGTATCGCAGCCCCAGCAGGATCCCGCCCTTCATGATCATGCGCGGCTGAAGGTACTCGCTCTCCGCAATGGCCTGCAAAACAATGTGTACCGCCTGACGGAAGGCCACCCTGTCCGCGGGGGCCTCTGCGACCCATTCCTCAATACCGTATTCCATGGTCTTTCCACGATCAGTTATTAATGGAGATACACCATACTTCCGAGAACACATTTTTGTAAGGGTTCGAGGATACCAGCCTGCGGCTCCCGCCGCGCTGTACGGTGTCCTTCCACTTTTCAATGGTGCGGTGTGACAGGCCACAGACTTCTTCCAGCATGTAACCGGTACGTGCTTTGTCGATCCCCGAGCCTTCCTTATCGACGGTTTTGACTATCACCGGCAGATGTTCAGCGGCTCTTTCACGAAAAACATCCTCTACGTGAGAATAGCCGCCGCAGAGGTCCGGATTTCGGAGCATATCCAGGAAGGTTTCCCCCAGAGTGGTCACCCGGACCCCGCCGGATCCATGGAGCTCAGGCCGGGACTTATATTTAGTGGTGGCATGCTGAATCAGCGTTTTTCCGTCGATTTTTTCGTGAGGGACAAATCCCCGCGGCAGCAGAGGAAGCAAGGTTTTCAGGTCCGGGAATCGCGTTCGCAGATATTCCTCATGCAGTTTTCGGGCGGCAGAGAGCTTAGCCTGAGTAACGTGGAGCACGTGTGGGATCCTGTCGGTCAGGCCATGCCATTCCATCGCTGAAAGACAGGACAGGTGCGAGTAAGGCGTGAGGCTGCATACCTGCTGCTGAGCAGTCGGGGTATCCCGGTTGCTTATCTGCCAGACGTAGCCATCGATCGCGGGCAGCAATATTCCCTGGTGCAGCATGTCACTCAGGATATCGCTGAGGATACGACCATCGGGCTCGGCAGTCTGGATCTTTCCGATGGGGACGCCATCATACGATTTGTCCAGATAAAGCTGATACAGATGTTCGTTGAATTCATGAAGCGCGATAACCGGTTTAGGGTGACGGTTAAGCAACATCAGGCGAACAGCTTCACGAAGCGGAATGGTTTTTTTCATACTAAACCTTGCAGTGTATAAGTCCTTAGGACTTATACACTGCATAGTGGATAATGTCAACTTTTTCAGTTTCAAGACCTGAGTCTGAGCACCTGAAATACCGCGTTTTTTTATTTATCTTGACAACATGCAGCTATGTGCATCAAAATGTCCTTAGGACATTTTGATGCACATAGTCATTGGCCAAAAATATTAACACGTACAGATTAGTCCGCCTGTTCGTTTTTTCAGTGCGCAGTTGTCACGGAGGCACCGAACGAGGTGAGCGTCTTTTCGTGATGGCCGTGCTGCCAGAAATGACGTGTTCAGGCTTCACAGTCGTTAACCAGGATTCGCCTGACGCGGTACTCTGCTGTCAGCCATTGGCCGCAGACGGCGCGATGACATCTCTACCGCTCAGTTAGCGAAACTTTCAGGAGGCGAAGCAGACAGTGAAGCTCTATGAGAACGTGGTCATTGGTAATTTCCTGTATGGGCTGGGCGTCTCTGTCGGTGCGCAGCTTCGTGGAGATGTACTGCCGGCATCCGTCAACCTTCTTCAGCAGACGCCGGAAGACAAGGCGCTGGGTGACGTGCTGCTTTCCTTCCCCGGCACGCTGCGGCTGATTGAGTTCAAAAGCGCGGCTAACCGGTCAGATAAAGAGGCGGCCCGCTTCCGAAAGCTCTCTCACGCGCTAAAAATTGATGAAAGCCTGACGCCACTTTCTCACCGGATCCACTGGTATGTCGAAACCAGCCCTGACGTTCAGTCGGGCGTAAAAACCTACTTTTCGAGTTATCTCAGCGCACTCTCTCAGCCTGCCCGACAGGCTGAGCCTATGAACCTCGAGCGTTTTATTGCACAGACAACGCGCAATATTTTTTCGCCTCATACGGATGCAGAAGACCCGATGGCCATCAGTAACTACCTGAAACTGGTCAGGTGGTGCCAGGGGGTGGATGAAGAGAGCAGCGCGGGGGCGCTTATCGTCGTGTGTGACGGCCGCGGCAATCTGCACTATGCCGGGCTGAAAAACATAATGGAGCTGTCGATGACGCATGAGAAATGGCTCGAATACAGACTCAATATGGAACGCGGCAAAGAGCTGGAGAGGGAAAAATCAATGGATTACGACAGAGGAATGGATCTGAGCCTGTGAAAAACACGAACACGAACACGAACACAATCAGCGAACACGACATACGCCTGTTCTTTGACGCCGCAGACAGGCTGCTTCAGGCCGCAAAGCAGCAGGGAAAAACGGCCGAGCGGGCAACCTCAGGGCTGCTTCAGTCCGCCGCCACCCATGAACGACAGATGAGGGCGGTCAGGGATGATGTCATCGGTGCCGTCACGTCCATGGCCGGCTCAACGGCTCAGGAGTCAGCACGGCTTCTGGCAGACCATTTCCGCGAAGCCGATCGGGCCGCTGATGCGGCGGCTGACCGCTATGAGCGGGCCAGCCGGTCGCTTGGCTGGCGAAGTTGGCTCTGGTTTCTGGCTGCACAGGGGGTGCTGTGTACCGTGGCCATCGTGCTTATCCTGACGCTTGTTCCCCCGCTGGATGAGATACAGGCGCGACGCTCAACGCTCGCACAGCTGCAGGAGCAGACGGAAGGCTTACCACTGTCCTGGACAAACTGCACCACCGCTGACGGTAAAGACATGCGGTGTTTCCGCACGGACGATAAGGCAGGAAATTTTACGTCTGAAGATGGCAGTACCTGGCACGTTCCATGGCGTAAACAGTAGCCGCTGCGGGTTTTCAGGGATAAACGCGCCGGATACCGGTCAGAAAATGCAGACAGGTCGGACAAAATTGGTCAGATTCAACCGTGCAGGACACCTCCGGTAAAGGCGGTCATTAAAAATTTTCATCTATAAGCCCATGAAAAAAGTGCATTAATGGCCGCTAAGCGACTTTTTTGCATGTGCAGCTTCAGTATAATTACGCCACACATAGTCAAAAATTATCAAAAAAAGAATACTTTCCCGGGGCCTGTTTCTGGCCCGGATAAAATAAGGATATTGATTTGAAATTGATCCGACTTGAAATCAGGAAGCTGTTTGGCTTGCTCGATTACAGCATTCCGCTTGATGAGAACGAGATAACCATGCTCACCGGTCCGAATGGATACGGTAAGACCATGATCCTCAATATTCTCCACAGTATCCTGGCCAATCACCTGAACGTGCTCTGTACCCTGAAATTTGAACAAATCACGCTTTACCATCAGAAAGGGACTATCTTCATCACCGGCGATGAATCTGGCTGCCTGACCCTTTTATCCGAGGGCGCTTCGGGCTCAGAACCTGTGGCTGAAACATTGACGCTGAAAGAAGATAAGCATCAGGTTCACTCCTGGACCCAGATTGTTTTTGTTGGTGAAGATAAGAATGCACCTAACAGAAAACCTGAATATGCCCGTCTGAAATCAGATGTGCTCGGCACGCTTTTCCCTGCAGGATTCATCTCGTTTATACGCGCCGACCGGCTGGAAAAAGCAACCGATGGCTCAACGGTGATTGACCGCTGCGCCGATCAACTGCGAAATCTCATGGGTGCCGCCGAAGATGAGTCTGCTTCGCTCAGCCAGAAGCTCGACGCCACTTTCCCGATCCGGCTGTTTCAGCGTCTGCAGAAGCAAAAAAGTCTGTACTACACGAATATCCAGCAGCGACTTATCGGTATCCAGGGTAAACGCCGCGATTATATGCAGTTCGGATTGATCCAGACGCAGGAGGAATTGCTTCCGGATGAAGGGGACGCCATGGAAGGTAGCCGTGAATACCTGAACGTGCTGGATCTGTATATCAACGATGCGATGGAGAAGCTGTCGCCGTTTGAAACGCTGCACCAGAAAATTGATTTATTTGAATCGATCCTGCGGGAAAAAGTCCTGGCCTTTAAACATGTTCATATCAGCCGGGAACAGGGATTCAGCTTTATCAGTGAGAACGGCGACCCAGTCGGGCGCAACATGCTTTCCTCGGGCGAGCAGAATCAGATAGTGCTGCTATTCTGCCTGATCTTTAACCTGCGCACGCATAAGGTCATCCTGATAGATGAACCTGAGATTTCCCTGCACGTGGCGTGGCAGCAGACGTTCCTGGACTCACTGAAGAAAATTCAGAAGATTAACGGCTACGAGAAGGTGATCATTGCCACGCACTCCCCGGCCGTGATCAGTAAAAACTGGCCGCTGACGTTCGATCTGTACGATATTGCCCATCGCGACAGAGCCGCGCCTGAAGCCGCAGGAGAACCGGAATGAGTTCGCTTCGCGACGCCATCGGTGAAGAGGACTGGATGAGCACCATGCTAATGGCCATGCGTAACGGGATGAACCGTGACCGGATCCTGGTCGTTGTTGAAGGCATTACCGACATCAGCTTTTTTAACTCGCATCGCCTCGATGACCGGATCCTCTATGACTCACCGGAGAGTGGCAAAAGTGAGGTAATACGTGCAGTCAGCACGCTGAGAAGCGCAGGTAATGATGCGGTTTATGGCGTATGTGACGCAGATTTCGACAGGCTGAGCGACGTCAGCCATGAAGGCATCTATTTCACGGACGCACACGATCTGGAGATGATGCTGGTTGAGGGCGGCGTAGTGGACAAATTTATTATGCACTTTGCGCAGCGCCGTCTGACAAACGGAGCGCTCGCTGTCCCTTTCTGTCAAAATATCAAGCAGAGTGTCCTGCTGGCAAGCTACCGGCTGGGCCTGCTGAAGTGGTTCAACTACCTGAATCGTTCAGGTCTGAACTTCAAAGGGATGCGGTATCAGGACTTTATATCCGTTAACGGAACCGATGTCGCTGTTGATGAAATAGCCTACATCAGTCACGTCATAGCCAGAAGCCGCGGAAGACAGACGCCGCTGGGCTGTGCGGATTTGCTGAATGAAATGCGCAGGCTGGATCTGACGACGCCTGACTGTTACACCATCTGCAACGGGCACGATTTTGTTTACCTGCTCAAAATGCTTTTTGACACGCCGCTGTCTGTAAAAAACAGCATGCGGCTCGATGAAATCGACAGCTACATGCGCATGAGCTATGACCGTCAGATTTTCAGCGCCACCCAACTGCACTCCTCACTGACCAGCCTGCTGATACGGCACTAAGCTCCTGAACGCCGCAGCGTTGCGGCGTTCAGCTGCCCGCATCATGCCCGGAGGGTAACAGGAGCGCCCGGGCTTCCCCGGCGTCCATGGAGAACCGCACGCCGAGCTGGCGGGTCACGTCCAGCGCGAACACCCGCGTGTACCACTCCGTGGACTTCGCGTCCTTGTGGCCCATCAGCGTCTGGATCACCTTCTGCGGCACCTGATGCTGCACCAGGTGCATCGCAAACGAGTCCCGAAACGTCTTCGGCGTCACCGGCCGGATGGAGAAGGTGACGCCGTCACGCGCCGCCGCCGCGACCGCCTGCGAAATCCAGCTACGCGCCGTGTCCTCGCTTCTGATGTCCCACAGCCGGCTGCCCGCGGGGAGCTGCGCCGTCGCAAACCATTCTCTTAACCGCTGCACGAACCCCGGATCGGTGAGCGGCACCGCGCGCGGCGGGTTGTCGCGGATGGCGGCCCCGGTCTCGCGCTCCGCCTGCTGCTCCTCCTTCGTCGGCCGGCCGCGCCGGCGGCTGCGGTTGCGGGCGGCCTCTTCCAGCCCGCGCTGCTTGAGGGTGCGCAGCACCACGAACGGCGAGGCGAGCGGGGCGCCGGTGGCAGGGTCGTCAAGCACGAAGTCCTCCCGGGTCAGGGGAAGAATTTCGTTGAGCCGCCCGCCGGTGTTCCACAGCGCGTCGATGAACAGGCGTTTGCGGAGATCGGTCACCTTTGCCAGCAGCACGGCCACCTCGGGCGCCAGCAGGTAGCGGGGCATGTCGGTGCCGTAGGCGGCGGCCAGGTTGCGCAGCGCCACGGCGCTTTCGTAGTCAAAGTAGCGCGCGGCGCCCGTTTCGGTCACATTTTGTACTGTGACGCCGCTGCGTGAAATCTGCGTCAGTTCGCGGGGTAAAGTGCCCAAACTTTTAATCTCCGTTGTCTGGCGGTGTGGAACGTATTTTCCCCTGTCTGTCCAGCGAAAACCACGGGAATAAATCGATCCGGGAAGGATCCGTTCCGGATCGGTTTTCCGGCTTTTCTTCCGTATACGGAGAATAACCTGGACGGCGCGAATTAAACAGCGGGGTGCCCGCGCGCGTTTAAGGCCATGGTCTCTGCGTAACCCGCTGATGCAAAAGGAAAGAGTGGAAAAAAGGCGGAGCGGGGGGCATACCAGGCACTCCAGGCTGAATGCCTGGACAAGATAAGCATTACAGAGAGAAGGGCATCGGTGGCCTGCATAAAAGTGTGACGGGAATTACCCCAGCAGTTTCTTAAGAATTCATACAGCGAGGATGCGGCTGTTATTGCGGCTATTTTCGCCTGCGGCAGACGCCGGCAGCACCGGAACAATTCAAATAACAATTGATCGATAATTTCCCCGTCTCTGTAATATTACCTCAAAACGGAAATTCGTTTGTTGCACGCCAGCCCTTGAGGAGTCATCCTCACGGCCAAATTTCTTCATAGATAAGGGCAAATCATGTTGTAAAGGGAGCGCATTGCGGTCATGCGACCGCGCTTTCTGGAAATAGCAGAAAGCGGAAAGGGCACTCCGCCCAGACAAACAGTTATAAAATAACTATACATTTCGGGTTAATAATCAGGTAAGCGTCCTATTAAAGCCGATACACAGATAATCGTCAGGAAGAGAATCGTTCTACGTCGTTAGTTCCCTGAGGGCGGTGAAACAATTGCGGCGAGCCTAAATAAAGCAAAGGCTGGGGCGGTAAGTTTTAAACTGAATCCTGAAATGCACATAGTTCCAAAATGTAATGGACGTAGGCTGACAATTTATAATCATCAATATGACTGATTTTGACACGGATTTTCCAAACAGCACGCTAAAGATGTTTGATGTGCGGCGCATAAATCCCTTGAAGGTAGAGATGCACCCTTTCCAACAGGGCGCCCATGGTTTTGGCATCGTGCTGTAAAAAATATTACTGCTAAAAACTGGCTGACGACGTTCAGTTATTGGTAAGCGAATTGGGTACAGCCAGCGCCATTAAAGCGTTTACTGCAAGCCACCACTGCTACTGGACGTTATTAAATCCACTCTATCTCTTAGCACAACATGATAAAATTTTTTTAGTACGAAATAATGCATAACAAGGGAACTTGTTGAGATAAACCTCCACTCATTATATGAACATCATGTTCTATAAAAGGAGGAATTAAATGGGTGGACTAATCGGAATGGGGACAAATTTAATTGCAGGCACTGCATTTGAAGCTCAAATGGCAGCAGTTCGCGTTCAGATGCAGCAAGACACTGTAAATGCGGCAAAACGGGATGCAGAAAATGCAAAAATCCAAAAAGCGGCTGAGAGTCAATCTAAAGCCGCATCGGCAGCAACCCATATTAAAATCAACTACCAGTAATGTCAGGATAATCAAAAAAATGAAACTTTCTAAACTTCCTAAATTTAAAGCACCTAAAGCACCTAAAGCACCTAAAGCACCTAAAGCACCTAAAGCAAAGACAATTATGAAGGGATTGGAAGCAGCAACAAATGGCGTGACAATTTACCAATTCATTGAAGATAAATTTAAAAAAGAACCCAAGCCCAAAGAGGAGTCTCAAGAACAAAAAGCCCTTAACTTTTAAATAAATAAACATGGGGCTTCGGCCTCATGTTTTCATAGGAGAAATAAAATGATTACGAGTAATAACTTTAACAATGGTCTTATTCCAGCAAGCAATCATTCTTATTTGAAAAATGAGAACTCAGGTGAGTTAATTTCAACCGCTGACAGTCAATGGTTTCAAAGACATTTAATCGATAACGAGATTACACAGGAAGTGGACTTCATCTCTGAACATACAGCACTACACTCTAAAATACCTATTGAATTTGATAAGGCTAGGAAAGCGCCCACGCCTGAAAATTTTAGCAACCTTAATACACTGTTAAGCGAGCAAATTCTAAATAATATGATGATATCAAAGGTAACTGGTAAGCTCGTTCATGCAGTAGAAAGATTGACAAATATGCAATGATTACTAATTCCATTCGAATTATTTTATTGTGTTTTTTCTCTTTGATAATGACTGGCTGTAGCGATAATGAATTGCTATACAGCGCGTTATCAGAAAAAGATTATAATGATATGTCTTATGTACTCTCAAAAAACAATATAGAAACGAGTAAAGACGTTGATAAAACAGGAGTGCTACTTTACGTAAGAAAAACAGATTCAGAAAATGCCATAAAAATTTTACGAGACAATAATTTACCCAGGAAGAATAAAGATAGCTTGGGTGGAATATTCAAAAAAGACGGTCTTCTTTCTAGTCCAATAGAAGAAAAAGCCAGATATGTCTACGCATTATCTCAGGAAGTAGAATCAACACTTGAAAAAATTGATGGGGTAATTATTGCTAAAGTACATGTGGTCTTACCTGAGCGAATATTTCCAGGAGAGCCTGCCATACCAGCATCCGCATCTGTATTTATCAAGCATAACAGAACATTAGATCCTGATTTGGTCGAGGAGGGTATAAGAAAAATCATATCAACGAGTATACCCGGCCTGTCAATTAAAAATAAGGAAAGGATTTCGGTGGTTTTTTCTAAAGGAAATGAATATGAGCTATTAAATATAAACAAAACGACTAAAAAAAACCGAATTTTTATTCCATTGGATATATTAATAATTGCACTTTTAATTTTAATCTTCTTTTTCGTAATCATATCCAGGCGTGGTGGCATAGGACATTTAATAAAAAATAAAAAGGGAAGTGGCAATGAATGATAACATTATATGGATAAGAGACAGGCTCATTCCCAACTTTCACAGTAGTTGGTTTCCGAGAGGAGTTAAACCTGAAAAAAAATTCATGAAATTTTATGCATTTTCATTGATAAGATATTTCAACATAAACGCAATCATAAATATTGAAGGGCATGCATTTATAAATAAGTTATCTGATATTTCGGATAAACACAGGGACTATTTTTTAAGTTTAATAGGTTTTATTATTTATGCCGAAGATGAAAATCCCGGAAGTTTACAAAGTCATGATCTCATATGGTGCAGAAGAATATCAAGAGCCATTCAACACACGATTACAATTGATAAAAGAGAAGAGGGGATAAGTAATAAAACGCACGCGCTCAGATTCGTATCTGTTAATTCAGAAATGATGTGGTTAATAATTCGTTATTTTTTTGTTAAAGATGAGGTTGTTTCTTCCGAGAAAGCATTTTCACAAAAAAATATGAATGCGTTGAAATCAATAAACTCATCTATTGTTATTCAATCAGCGCTTTGGAAAACGATACATAAGGAAATTGAAATTGTGGTTGAGAAAAGTTGAAGTAGGATCCGGAAAGATCATTGCTCACAATGGTAAGATAAAAATTTCAACGCTCAATTATTTAAAAGAAATGGAGAGAATATCCAATGAGATGATGCAGGAAACCATAAATAAAATATCTAAAATGGAGTCTGAATATTTCAAGAAGGAAGAAATGCATTTAACATCCCTTAAAGAGGAGCATGATGAGATTTTCTTAAGAAAGATGGAGGTTTTTTTTTTAGAGTGGCATGAACAAAAAAAATCCTGGGAAGATACCCTGCTAAAAAATGCAAGTGAAATCGTAAGCTTAACCTTGAAGGAGATTTTAAGTCATATACCCAAAGAGATTAAAATTGAAACAATGCTGAGGATGTTAATAAAAAAACCCATTGAGAGTGAGTCGACAATAATTTGTTCGAGCGAAATGAGAGAGCTTGTTTTAAATTCCCTCTCAAAACACATGCATTTACCTTTCAAGTTGGAAGGTATTGATGGCATGACTCAGGATTTGATTATTATCAGGAATAAATTTTACGATCTAAATTTATCTTGGGATAGCGTTATTTCTCATTACTCAAGCAAATAAAAATATCTTATCAAAGCTAAAATAACAGAGAGATCTTTAATGGATACAAGTAATAACTTAAAAAGCATTTTACACAATAATATGATTGAAAAACACAATAACCTAATGAACTTCGCAAGAAAAAGTTTTAATGGTAATGTTTCGCCTTCAGATATTTATGCGTTTACGTTTGGGCAACTTCAGGAGTCAAATGCAATACATTTAAACACCTCATACACGCAAAACAGGCATCAAACTTTAAAATACATTCTTGACGCAATCAATTAATGAGACTCAAGTGAAATATCATGGCGAATCCAAAAAAATTCATTATCAATATTCTCTCAGTGATACTACTTTTATTTTCAGGTACGATATTAGCTGCTACGCCGGCTGAATGGAAAAAAGGGGCGTATTCATACCATGCAGATAATACTAAGCTCAGTGTGCTACTGGAGCATTTTGCACAAAGTCATGGAGTCAAAGCAAAATTCCAAAACATCCCAGAAACCCTAGTCTCGACTGTTATACGTTCCAGTAGTGCTGAGGCTTTTATGCAGCGTATTGCACTCGAATACAGTCTTCAATGGTTTGTTTATAATGATACTTTGTATGTAAGTTCTCTGGAGTCACAAGCGTCAAAACGTTTTTCAGACGTTAAAGGACGAATTCCATCGCTCAAACAGGCATTAATTGGTGTGAAGTTATTTGAGCCACGTTTTGGATGGGGTGAGTTAAAAAAACCTGAAGAACTTTTAGTTACGGGCCCACAGGAATACATTAACTTAATATCAAGTTTTGTTACCTCCCAAAAAAATAAACCTACTAAAAGTAAAAAAACAATTATGTACTTCCCCCTAAAATATGCAGATTCAGAAGACAGAGTTATAAATTATCGTGATCAGAAAATTGTAGTCTCAGGGGTTTCAGGTTTACTAAAGGAATTATTAAATAAAAATGGCGGAGGTGGGGGGGCCAAAGCCAGTAAAACTGAACCTATGAATGAACTTTTAGATGATGAGACTAGCAATCTGGCAGAATACATTACTGGGGATGTGGTGGGAATTTATGGGAAATTAGCCGGGGATAGTAGCGTACAAATATCATCTGATGCGAGAACTAACTCAATATTAATCAGCGGGGACAGTAATCATAAAGAGGAATATCAAAACCTCATATCCAAATTAGATGTTCCCCAAAAATTAATCGACATCCAGGCATTGATTGTAGACATTGATCATCAAGAACTACGTGAAATGGAATCAAAATGGAAGGCATTTTTTAAAAACGATGTCCTTCAACTGGGGGCTTCATTCGGTGGAAGGTCAATGTTTCTCGGAAACCACAGTCAACTCTTAGCTCACATAAAATCTCTGGAAACGAAAGGAGCTGCCACTTTAATTGCCAGTCCAAGCGTTGTTACTTTAGAAAACCACCCTGCTATCGTTGATTTTCAAGATGTTGGTTTTATTCATTCAATTTCAGAAAATAGTTCAACGTCATCACCATTGACTGCAGGCACAACCTTACGTGTCACACCACGGTCAGTTGAAAAAAACGATGAATTTACAATCCAACTTATTTTAGATATTTCAGATGGCAGTCTGAAGCATGGCTCATCTGATCAACTTAAAGGAATGGATGATAGCGTAATTAGTACACAAGCTATTGTTTATGAAGGTTCCAGTTTAGTACTAGGGGGAATAGGTAAAAATGAAACTAAATTACAAAAAAGTAAGGTGCCTCTTTTAGGTGACTTGCCGATTGTTGGCTCATTATTTTCAAGTAATAATAAAAACCGTTCTCAGCGTGAAAGGTTGTTTATTATCACCCCGCGTATTCTCGGAGACCAACTAGATCCTCAGAAGTATCTCTCTAATCATTTGTCATCATCTTCTAATTATTCGGCATATGAATTTGCAATGAAAGAAAAAATGAAAAATAAAATAGAAAATATTTTCTCTGATCTCTCTAAAAATAAAATACCTTTAACTATGGTCCCGGGTGGCGATGCGCTTTCACTTCGGACGCTATGTGAAATCCCTAAGCCGTTTCTTGACCGTGGTCAAAAACAACAGTGGTATAGCAGCCGAGAGTTTCAGGTGACGGTAGGAACGGTTACCAACGAGACATCATCGAGCAAATCTTTAAATAGTTTACAATGCTCTCATGAGCGTGTTCTGGCCACCGCAATCTGGCCAAAGTCAACACTGAATTCTGGAGAATCCGCAGAAATATTTGTTGTGTATACATCAGATGAAGCGGATACGCGCTCAAGAAAATCGTTACTTAAATAAGCATTATAACTTTTCTAAACATAATTGGTTTATTTATGAAAAAAATAATTATTTGTGTTGCTTTTTTTTTATCAGGCTGCCAAAGCAGTGATAATAAAGAGTGCATTAAATTTTCATGCTTTTCTGAAAAAAATGAGCGTGAATTAGTCATACTGTGGTCTCCTTCAATCACTGATGCGTCGTTCAATATCGCATGAATATATTAAAGGCATAATTAATGATTGTTGATTCATTGAAAATGTTCGTGGCCAAAGCAAGTGATTCTATTCCATGTAAATTAGCCATTACACGAGGTGTCATTTATTCCTTTTCAAAAAATAAATATTACTTTCTGGCTGTATCAATTGATAAGGGTGAATGGAACAGGGAAATAATCCTCAATATATTGGAGCGGAGAAATAAAGATCCAAATTACTATAGTGGTTTTTTTATTTCAACTAACTTTGAGGGGTGCCTTTCTGTTTATACTCTTATTCAAAAGAAACCCCTTAATAAGGAATGCATCTTGTGCTTAATTAAAAAGCTCTCATCATTGCTCAGTTTTGAATTAGGTGACTCTAAACTTTACTACCCTCTGGGTAAATTGAGTGGTGATTATTAATTAATTTATATTTTAAACAATGAGTACTCTCTCATTAAACAATCAGGATACATGTTATGAAACTGACCTCCTCTCTCCCACCGCGCCTTTCCGATAATAATCGTCACATTCATGCTGCCACTAGTCAGCCTCCGGCTCTCGTGCCCCAGGAAGCAGAAAATGTGCATTCCCGCCACGGGCGGTCAGCCTCTGACGGTCTGGCGCCGCCGCCAGACCCGGACGCAGTACATGACCCCGCACAAAGTGAAAAATACTATCTCAGCGCGTGGCGTAATAGTTTGCCACGTGGCGAGGCGCTCGCCTGGCTGCGCAATGCGCCTGAATCTCAACAGGCAGACTATAAAAAACGCCTTGACCAGGTGGCCAGCAGCGAGGCAGAGCTGGCCTCAGCCACCCAGAGGGCGCTCGCGGAACAGCCCGCAGCAGCAGAGCTGATACAGAAGCTGCGCCTGCTGCACCTGCCCGGCCAGCCCGGAGACATTCACCTTACTGCTACCCTGACTGAGAAGGCCGGTTCCCAGTCCACCTCTGTCACTTTCACACATACGCTGGATGAGGCATGGCAGGCCGGCGTGCTTGATAAAATGCTGGCCTCAGCTGACCTTAAGGTTGACATCCGTTCTCAGCGACGCCTGCTGAAAGGCGAAGCGCTGGCAAACTTTCGCACCGGGCTGCGCGGCATCAGCACACCGCCAGAGGTGGCAACGCTGAATCAGGACCAACGCATCCGGCAGGCGTTTCGCGATCTGACCGTGAGTCGCTTTGAGCTCAGTACGCTGGAAGCAGATATGAAAGGCGAGCTGAGAAGCAACGATAACATCCGAGGCCTGGACATTGTCAGAAAATTCCGCAACGGTGACGTCGGCGTGACCGCTGGAACGCTGACGTACAACGCACTTGACGCCAGCGGCAACGCCATCAGTACCCCGATCTCCGGCTGGCTGGTCCTGCGGGACAGTGATGACAACTACGTACTGTACGACGCCGACGCCAGCGGACGCAGCCATCACTTCAGCAGCGAGCAGGCAATGACGCAGTTCGTCAGTGAAAAAGCCCTGCATCAGACCGTCAGCACTGGGCGGCTGGAGAAAGCCGTTATGGCGGAGGGGGCGAAAGCCCCCCTCATCTGGTCCAGCCGCGATGCGTCGCTGAGTTTCATGCCGGAAGAGAACGCCACTTTTGACGGGGTCATGTCCGCTTTAGCCGACCGCCTGCAGGAACGGAATACCGCTATCCTAGGATACGACGCGAGCAGCCGGGACGCCGCTGTTCGCGTTATCAACCTGCACGGAAACTGGGAACGCGCCAGAGACCAGTACGGCATGCCCTCCCTGCTTGAGTATACGCGGACGTGGATGCAAAATCGGGATGAGTACGGAAAATTTCTTCAGGAAAGAGGGGTGATCGGGAACGCCAGAGACTTTGACCCGGATGCGTTTGTTATCCGTCCGCCCAGCGGAAAAAATATCGGGACACTCACTGAATTCGCGGCATATCTGCGCCGCAGGGAGTCGGGCAGCGCAGATTTCGCCACCAATATGGAGATTCTGCCAACCGCCGTAACCGACGATAACTACGTCAGCGCGCTGACCCGGACGGAAAAAACCACTTTTGCCGACACGCTGAGCCGAGCTGTCAACACCCCGAGCGGGGCAAAACCGGCAACCGCGGATGAACGCTACATTGCCACCCTGACACAGGAGAGCCGGCAGGCGCTGCACACCGCCATGCAGATGTACGTCAGGCTGAATCAGCCGGAGGTGAAAAACGGGATCGACCAAGCCCTGAAAGCAGGCTACCCCGGCACCGATTATCAGCAGGTGCTGAGTAAAAAAAACGACCTCACACTGCCCGAAAGCCGCAAGCTGCGCAACGCGTGGAACATGCTGGAGGTGTCGAAAATGCAGCTTGCGCTGAAGATGGCGCAGAACAGCAGCGCGCAGTCTGCAGAAGGAACCCTGCCTGCCGGTGACGCACAGCGTATTGAACGCCTGCTCGCGGGCTTTCCGGCGAGCGCAACATCCGATTATGACTTTATGGCGCCGCTGACCGTAGGCAATGTCCGCGTGCCGGGAATGGTGATGTTTACGCTCAATGACAGCCAGCCAGCAAGGACCGGGGCAGAGTTCCCTCCACGGCAGTATGTTTACACCCCTGAGGCCATCAACGGCAGGCATGTGTTCGCAGCTGGCGATTTTGATGCACTGATATCGCAATCGCAGGCGGCGCGGGATACCGTGGCTCAAAAGGTCGCCCTCGCCGATACGAACAAGCTGGACGCGTCATTTGAGGCTATGTTGAGAGGCAGCTCACCTCAGGGTGCCCGGGCGGGTTATGCCGTAGTCGATAACTATGACCTGTACAGCGAGATGGTAGAAACAAGAATTGCCGACGCTGATGAGGAGACGATCAGCCGCTGGGAAATGATAAGAGAAGTGGCGGCGGACGCGGTAGATGGCCTGGTACTGTCACTGGCCATGGCGTCGGGGCCTGCAGCCGTGATCGTGGGTGCGGGTCTGGGGGTGGTCTCACTGATTAATGACGGGTATGAGGCGGTGAATGAGGGGGCCACGGGAGATCGTGGCGGCGCACTGGTGACAGGGGCGCTGGGCTTACTCAACGTGGTCGACATCACCGGCGGCGTCAAAGCCATCGGAAGTGGACTGCGCTATGCAGGTAAAAAGATCCCAAGAGTTCTGAAAGGGGTGGCTGGCGGTGCAAAGGGCAGACTGGACCGTCTGGGGCTGAAAGCGTTTGGTAACATGGCAGATGCTGCGGGTTCTGCTGGTGCTGCAGAAAGGCACAGCAGCGCGTTTGAGACGGGATGGCTTAAGAGAGACTGGGCGGTGAATGTTGACCTTAGCAGTGCCCAGAGAGCCACACCGCCGGGCAATGCGACAGGGGACTTTTATGCGCTGAACGACAGGATGTACATCCGTGAGAGGGGCTACGCGGGCGAAACGCCGATGGTGTATGAAGTCAGGGCAGAAAACGGCGGCGCTGTGCGGGTGGTCAATCCAGCTCATCCGGACGTACCTGCAGACAAAGTCAGGTGGAATGGCAACAAATGGGTCAAGGACAGCTTGGGTCTAAGAGGGGGGGAGAGCGATGCGGAAATGCAGAATAGACTGCAAAATATGAAAAGCGATTTTAAAAAGGCGGCAGATAAGGTGGATGCCTGTGATACAAAGGCTCAAGAAGTATTAAAAGTTATGCAGAAGGACAAAGCATTATGGGATAGCCTCAAAGATAAAGTAGAAGTGAGGGTAATTAAGTTGAAAGATGATGCTCCCCCGAATAGCAAAATTGTCCTTCATCCACAAGGTGAAGACGAACCTAGGTGGTTGGGACATTATCATGTATATATCACAGTTATGTTGGATAACGAACGGATGGTAATTGATCCTTACATTGGCGGACCGCTTTCATGTGCAAATATCCCTGAAGAAGAGTTCATCAAACTTCACTGGAGTGAAGATACGCTTAAAGCTAAAGAATATGAGATAAAAAACTTAGCCCCTTACACCGAAACTTATAAGGGCGGCAATCCAGATGATAAACAGGATGAAGTTACGTATGATCTGGATGAGTTTATGAATAACCCAGCCATCTATGAACTTGATTATTACCCTTCTCATGAGTTTTATTACAGTACTAAATAGATGGATGCAAAAGGCTGACATAAATCTATTTCCTGATGGCATTCTCACATCCTTGAGATGCCATTATGTAGTGGCATAGTGAATTTGGCCACCTGAATAGAGGTGATATCATCACCTCATAGTCAAAACAGGTGACATTATGACCGGACGTAACAGACGCAATTTTAGCCCCGAGTTTCGCCTCGAAGCTGCCCAGCTTGTACTCGATCAGCATTACACCGTTGCCGCCGCTGCTACGGCAATGAACGTCGGCAAATCCACAATGGACAAATGGGTTCGACAACTGAAAGAAGAGCGAGCGGGAAAATCACCCACTGCTTCACCCATGACACCTGAGCAGATTGAAATACGCGAGCTAAAGAAAAGACTTCAACGCGTTGAAATGGAAAGGGATATATTAAAAAAGGCTACCGCGCTCTTGATGTCAGACTCCCTGAACAATTCTCATTAGTTGAGAAACTCAGGGCGCGGTTTCCTGTTGCCGTTGTGTGCAACGTGTTTGGGGTTCATCGCAGCAGTTATAAATACTGGCGGCAGCCCAGGAAGCCTGACGCCACGAGAGTGGCATTACTGAGCCTTGTGCGTGAAGTTTATCGCGAAAGTAACGGCTCAGCAGGAGCGCGAAGCATTGCCGCGATGGTCACCACCAAAGGTATAAAACTGAGCCGCTGGCGGGCAACAAAGCTAATGAAAGCGCTCAATATTATCAGCTGTCAGCAACCTGGCCATCGTTATAAGAAGGCGTCTAAGGAGCACATTGAGATCCCTAATTATCTGGATCGCCAGTTTGCTGTTACCGAGCCTAATCAGGCCTGGTGCGGTGATGTGACTTATATCTGGACGGGAAAACGCTGGGCTTATCTGGCTGTTGTACTCGATTTGTTTTCCCGTAAACCGGTTGGCTGGGCGATGTCATTTTTCCCGGATTCTGCACTGACAGCTAAAGCGCTGTCCATGGCCTGGGAAGCGCGAGGAAAGCCGGCTAATTTACTGTATCACTCGGACCAAGGCAGCCACTATACCAGCAGGAATTTCAGGCAGTTACTGTGGAGATATCAGATAAAGCAAAGCCTGAGTCGCCGGGGAAATTGCTGGGATAACAGCCCAATGGAACGATTCTTCAGAAGCCTGAAAACAGAGTGGGTACCGGATAATGGCTACGCGAATTTTAGCGAAGCCAGCACGGCAATAACGAATTACATCACAGGATATTACAGCCAGCTCAGACCTCATCAATATAATGGTGGTTTGACGCCGAATGAATCAGAACGATTGTTCTGGAAAAACTCTAAAGCTGTGGCCAGTTTTTGTTGACCGCTACATTATATCTTTTAATTTTTATGTGTTGCAGCACTCATTAAAAACACATCTTTTAAACAACATAATTATTGCTCTTCTTTTTTTGCACTCTTGGGTACTCGATAGAGTCACCTTTATTTTTGTTGAAGACGTATTCAATCAAAAGCTGACTCCACAAAAACGTGATAAATGAATGCTTACTCCAGAATATTGAGGTGACGAGTCAGTGATTCATCTTGTTACAGAGTTTTATTATTTCAACTATCAGGATACATATTATGAAGCTACCTCCCCTCCCTCCGTCGCGCGTCCCGGATAAAAAAAGTGAGATGAATATTTCCACTCTTCCTCTCG
>NZ_JBTRDW010000014.1:0-74349 GCF_054823405.1 Kluyvera sp. 1366 | reverse complement strand
ACATAAGCGACTCCATAAACGGGTTCTTATGCCTTAGTTGTAAGTGTCTACCATGTCCCCGAACAAGTGTTCACCATGTCCCCGGACTGTACACTTGCGGGAGAGGGCTGGGGTGAGGGACAGCGCGCACAAACTACATCTTCACCGCTTTCTTATCCCCCTTCGACATATTGTCCAGCCAGCCCATCACAAAGGCCGACAGCACAAACGTCAGGTGGATAATCACGTACCACATCAGCTTATCGTTTTCGATGTTGCGCGCGTCCATAAAGATACGCAGCAGGTGAATCGACGAAATCGCCACAATCGAGGCCGCGACTTTGTTTTTCAACGAGCCGGAGTCCATTTTACCGAGCCAGCTCAGCTTCTCTCTGTGCTCATCAATATCCAGCTTGGAGACAAAGTTCTCGTAACCCGAGAGCATCACCATCACCAGCAAACCGCCGACCAGCGTCATATCCACCAGCGACAGCAGCAGCAGAATCAAATCGTTCTCCGCAATGCTGAAGACATGCGGCAACAGGTGAAAAATTTCCTGGAAGAATTTGATGGTCAGCGCCAGCAGGCCCAACGAAAGTCCCATGTAAACCGGAGCCAGCAGCCAGCGCGATGAATACATCAGGTTTTCGATAAAACGTTCCATAAGTTCCCATTAATCAACAGACAAGTGGGCGAGTATAACCGAACTTATGTGAAGTTATTTCAGCCCTTCTTCAGAAATTTCAGGCGCGGCGGGCAGCGGCAATGACAAACGGAACACCGCGCCGCCTTCCGGCCGATTCTCCGCCCAGATGCGCCCGCGATGGGATTCGATAATGGTTTTACCGATCGCCAAACCCAAGCCGACGCCCGGCACCGCCGACTCTTTATCACCGCGCGCAAACTTGTCAAAAATACGCGTGAGGTTCTCCGCCGCGATGCCGGGACCGCTGTCCCACACCGCAATCTCCAGCCGATCGCGATCGCGCCACGCCCGAATACCGTGCTGCGCCGCGTTGCCTGCGTATTTCAGGCTGTTTTCGATCAGATTGGTAAACACGCGCTCCAGCATGGCGCTGTCGCCTTTGATCAGCACCATCTCGGGTAAATCGAGGATAAATTCATGGCCCTTCAGCGACGGGCCCATGCTGCTCAGCGCGCCGCCAATCACCTCATCCAGCGCCACCCACTCTTCGCGCAGATTGAGTCCACCGGATTGTATGCGCGCCATATCCAGCATGTTACTCACCAGCCGGATAGTACTCAGCGTCTGTTCACGAATCTGATTGGCCTGGTCGACATACTTCGACTCTTCGCTGGCGAGATCGAGCATCAGCATCTCCGCCTGACCAAACAGCACCGTCAGCGGCGTGCGCAGATCGTGCGACAGCGCTGACAGCAGCGCATTGCGCAGCTGCTCGCGCTCGGCGGCCAGCCGCGACGCCGCCTCACTGTGCGACAGCGCCATGCGTTCCAGCGCGTTAGCAATCAACACGGTGAAGGTTTCCAGTAAACGCTGCTGTTCGGGGATCATCAGCTGACGCAGGTTTTCCGGTTCCACCACCAGCAAGCCGCGACAGTGATTACCACTTTTCAGCGGCAGAATCTGGTACGGCACCGCCGGCAAGGTATCGGTGCCCGCGCCCGCCGGTTGGCCTTTGCTGTAACTCCATTTGGCGATGGCCAGATCCGGCGGCGTACCGATCGCGGTATCGCCCACGGTTTGCAGCTCGCCCTGCTCATCCGGCAGCAGCAGTAAACTGCGCGCCTGCAGGGTGACATCGATGATGCGCTGGCTGGTGGTGGCGATATCCTGCGGCGTCAAATCGCTGCCGAGCGCTTTCGCCATCTCATACAGATGCCGCGCGCGCTGTTCACGGTAGCGCGCCACTTTGGCCTGATAGCGCACGCCCGCTGTCAGATTCCCGACAATCACGCCCACCGCCAGCATCACCGCGAAGGTCACCAGATACTGCAAATCCGACACCGCGACGGTGCCGGTAGGCGCGACAAAGAACAGGTCGAAAGCGATGATGTTGATCACCGTAGCGAACACCGACGGCCAGCGGCCATAGCGCAGCGCCACCAGCACCACCGCCAGCAGATAAATCATCACGCTGTTGGCGGGATCAAACGCCACCAGCAGCCAGCGGCCGACGCCGGTGACCAAAATACACAGCAGCAGCGCCATCACACAGCCGCGCAGATAGAGCCGCCATTTTTCGTTGCTGGCGCGCTGGCCGCTGAGCGGATGCGGCGCATCGCGCACCGGTTCATCCAGCGCCACCACCAGCAAATCGAGATCCGGGCCGAGTTCGCCGAGGCGCTGGGCAAAGCTGTCGCGCCGCCAGCGCCGTTGTGGCTGACGGCCGGTCACGATTTTACCGAGATTGTGCTCGCGCGCGTAACGCAGCACCGCGCGCGCTTCATCGGGATCGGAGAGCGTGGCGGTTTCAGCGCCAAGTTCCTGCGCCAGTTGCAGCGTGCGTAAAATGGCGCGACGGCGCGCTTCCGGCAGCCGATTGAGGCGCGGCGTTTCCACATACACCGCGTGCCATTCGCTGCCGAGCCGTGCCGCTAAACGCGCGGCGGTGCGCACCAGCTTTTCGCTGCCGGTATCGTCGCCGATGCACAGCAGAATGGCGTCACGCGTGTGCCACACTTTGTCGCGGCCTTGCCGATCGCGCCAGGCACGCATCTGGTCATCCACGCGATCGGCGGTACGACGCAACGCAAGCTCACGCAGCGCGAACAGATTGCCTTTACGGAAGAAGTTTTCGATGGCGCGTTCGGCGCGGTCGCCGACGTAGACTTTGCCCTCTTTCAGCCGCTGACGCAGATCGTCCGGCGGCAGATCCACCAGCACCACTTCGTCGGCGCTATCAAAAAAGGGATCGGGCACGGTTTCACGCACCTGAATGCCGGTGACGCCGCCGACCACATCATTCAGGCTTTCCAGATGCTGGACGTTAACGGTGGTGATGACGTCAATGCCCGCTTCGAGCAGCTCTTCAATGTCCTGCCAGCGCTTGGGATGACGCGAACCCTGCACGTTGGTGTGTGCCAGTTCATCCATCAGGATCACCGCCGGATGGCGCGCCAGCGCGGCATCGAGATCGAATTCGGCGTGGCGCGAACGGCCGGTGGTACGCCGTGGCAACAGCGCCAGCCCGTTGAGCAGCGCGGCGGTCTCTGCACGATCGTGGGTTTCTACCACGCCGGCTAACACGTCGAGACCTTGCGCCCGCAGGCGCTGCGCCTCCTGCAGCATGGCGAACGTTTTGCCCACGCCCGCACAGGCGCCAAAGTAGATTTTCAGCTTACCGCGATGGCTGTCGCTGTGGTTCAGCAGCAGCGCATCGGGATCGGGGCGGGCAATTTCGTCGTTCATCGATCGTCCATCGTAAAAACAGCGTGATAAATCGCGTCGCTACGATTGTGTGCATATACCGTAGCGGCGCAATGCATTGCGCGAGGTGTTTATCCTTGTAAATCATCCAGCGCCAGATTCAGACGCAGCACGTTTACCGTCTCTTCGCCAACAAACGGCAGCAGCGGGCGCTCGGTGTGGCGCACAATCAGCGCCTCGACATCTTTCAGCGCCATCTTGCGCGCGGCGGCGATGCGCGGTGCCTGCCACAACGCGGCTTCTGGCGAAATATCCGGATCTAATCCGCTCGCCGATGCGGTGACCAACTCCACCGGCACCGCTTTGGGCGCTTGCGGATTCGCCGCACGCAGCACGGCGACGCGTTCCGCTACCGCTTTATCCAGCGCCGGATTGCTGCCTGCCAGATTGCTGCCGCTGGAGGCCAACGCATTATAAGGCGCATCGCTGGTAGCGGAAGGTCGGCCCCAAAAGTGGCCCGGCTGATTAAACATTTGCCCAATCTGCTCGGAACCGCGTACCGCGCCATCCTGCTCAATCAGCGAACCGTTGGCCTGCGATGGGAACCACCATTGCGCCAGACCGGTGGTCAGCAGCGGATAGACCGCGCCGGTGAGCAGCGTAAGCACCAGTAACAATACAATAGCCGGACGTAACTGACTCATTTCTCTTCTCCTTAAGCCAGACCAAGCAGCGTTAGCAGCAGGTCGATGGCTTTAATACCTATAAACGGCACCACTAATCCGCCCGCACCGTAAATCCACAGGTTGCGACGCAGCAGCGCCGCCGCGCTCAGCGGACGATAACTCACGCCTTTCAGCGCCAGCGGGATCAGGAACACAATCACCAGCGCGTTAAAAATTACCGCCGACAAAATCGCCGAGTTCGGCGAATGCAGCCCCATCACGTTGAGCATGTTGAGCTGCGGATAGGTGGCGGCAAACGCGGCCGGAATAATGGCGAAATACTTCGCCACGTCGTTGGCGATACTGAAGGTGGTAAGCGAACCGCGCGTCATCAGCATCTGTTTACCGATGTGCACCACTTCCAGCAGCTTGGTCGGATTCGAGTCGAGATCGACCATGTTGCCGGCCTCTTTCGCCGCCTGGGTTCCCGAGTTCATCGCCACCGCCACGTCGGCCTGCGCCAGCGCCGGTGCGTCGTTGGTGCCGTCGCCGGTCATCGCCACTAAGCGTCCTTCGGCCTGATACTGACGAATCAGCGCCAGCTTGGCTTCCGGCGTCGCTTCCGACAGGAAGTCATCGACGCCGGCTTCCGCCGCAATCGCCGCCGCGGTTAACGGATTATCGCCGGTGATCATCACCGTCTTGATGCCCATCTTACGCAGCTCGGCAAAGCGCTCTTTGATACCGCCTTTGACGATATCTTTCAGCGCCACCACGCCCAGCACCTGCGCGCCTTCGGCCACCACCAGCGGCGTGCCGCCAGCGCGCGCCACTTCTTCCACGGCGGCATTCACTTCTAACGGGAAGCGGCCATGATTGGCTTCAATGTGGCGACGAACTGCATCGACCGCGCCTTTGCGGATCAGACGATCCTGCACGTTTACGCCGCTCATGCGCGTTTGCGCCGAGAAGGGAATGAAGCTCGCCCCCATGCTGCTCAAGTCACGCTCACGCAGGTTAAATTTCTGCTTAGCCAACACCACGATGCTGCGCCCTTCCGGCGTTTCATCGGCCAGCGATGCCAGCTGCGCCGCATCGGCCAGCTGCTGTTCGCTGATGCCCGGCGCGGGCAGAAACTGCGTCGCCTGACGGTTGCCAAGCGTGATGGTGCCGGTTTTATCCAGCATCAGCACATCTACGTCGCCCGCCGCTTCCACCGCACGGCCGCTGGTGGCGATGACGTTCGCGCCCAGCATGCGGCTCATGCCCGCCACACCGATGGCCGACAGCAGGCCGCCGATGGTGGTCGGGATCAAACACACCAGCAGCGCCACCAGCACCGTGATGCTGACCGGCGTGCCGCCATACGCTGAGAACGGCCACAGCGTGGCGGTCGCCAGCAGGAACACAATCGTCAGCGACACCAGCAGAATGGTCAGCGCCACTTCGTTCGGCGTTTTACGGCGTTTCGCGCCTTCCACCATCGCAATCATGCGGTCAAGGAAGGTTTCGCCCGGATTGACGCTGCACTGAATCACCAGCCAGTCGGAAAGAATGCGCGTACCGCCGGTCACCGAGGAGAAATCCCCGCCCGATTCACGGATCACCGGCGCGGATTCACCGGTGATGGCGCTCTCATCCACCGATGCGCCGCCCTCCAGCACCTCGCCGTCGCACGGAATGATGTCACCGGCTTCCACCAGCACCACATCGCCTTTGCGCAGCGTATCGGCCGCCACGTTGTGCCAGGCTGCGCCGTAGCGCGCTTCGGCCAGTTTTTTCGCATCGCTGGTTTTACTGATGCCTTTCAGACTGTTGGCCTGCGCCTTGCTGCGCCCTTCCGCCAGCGCTTCGGCGAAGTTGGCGAACAGCACGGTGAACCACAGCCAGATGGCGACGCCGGCGGTAAAGCCCGCGTTACCGCTGAGCGCGCCGCTGGCCATGCCCACCGCCAATACCGAGGTCAGCACGCTGCCGATCCACACCAAAAACATCACCGGGTTGCGGAACTGCACGCGTGGATCGAGTTTTTTCAGCGCATCCAGCATGGCAACGCGGGTTAGCGCCGCATCAAACAGCGCCAGTTGTTGACGACTCATGATTCCGTTATCCCTGAATTAATTGCAGATGTTCCGCGACCGGGCCCAATGCCAGCGCGGGGATGAACGTCAATGCGCCCACCAGCAAGACGGTGCCAATCAGCAGCGCGATAAACAGCGGGCCGTGCGTTGGCAGCGTGCCGTTGCCGACTGGCTGAATTTTCTTCGCCGCCAGCGAACCGGCAATCGCTAGCACCGGAATGATGATGCCGAAACGGCCCACCAACATGCAGAAGCCCAGCAGCAGGTTCCAGAACGGCGTGTTAGCGCTCAGTCCGGCAAAGGCGCTGCCGTTGTTATTGGATGCCGAGGAAACCGCGTACAGCACTTCGCTGAAGCCATGAATACCAGGATTGGCCATACCGGCGCGACCGGCGTCGGTCATCATCGCCAGCGCGGTGCCGAGCAGCACCAGCGTTGGCGTCACCAGGATCGCCAGCGCGGTCATCTTCATCTCCCATACGTCGATTTTTTTGCCCATGTACTCTGGCGTGCGACCGATCATCAACCCGGCGATAAACACGCCAAGCAGCACGAACAGCAGCATGCCGTACAGGCCAGCACCGACGCCGCCGAACACCACTTCACCCAGCTGCATCAACCACATCGGCACCATGCCGCCGAGCGCGGTGAAGGAGTCATGCATGGCGTTAACCGCACCGCACGACGCCGCCGTGGTGATCACCGCAAACAAGCTGGAGTTGAGAATGCCGAAGCGCGTCTCCTTGCCTTCCATGTTGATGGCGCTGTCTGCGCCGAGCGCGAGGAAGTGCGGATTACCACGCAGTTCGGCCCACATCACGGCGATCACCGCCAGCACAAACATGATGGTCATCGCCCACAGCAGCATGTGGCCCTGACGACGATCGCCCAGATGCTGACCAAAGGTGAAACAGAGCGCCGCCGGGATCAGGAAGATGCTCAGCATCTGCACGAAGTTGGTCAGCGCCGTCGGGTTTTCGAACGGATGCGCCGAGTTAACGTTGAAGAAACCGCCGCCGTTGGTGCCGAGCATTTTGATCGCTTCCTGCGACGCCACCGGCCCGAGCGGCAGCGTCTGCTGCGCGCCTTCCAGCGTGGTGAGCGCATGGTAAGGCTCGAAGGTTTGAATACTGCCCTGGCTGACGAAGAACAACGCGATAACCAGGCTGATCGGCAGCAGCACGTAAAGGGTAATGCGCGTCAGGTCACGCCATGCGTTGCCGAGCGTATCCAGCGAACGGTTGGCAAAACCACGAATCAGCGCAAACGCCACGGCGATACCGGTCGCCGCCGACAGAAAGTTCTGCACCGTGAGGCCCGCCATCTGACTGAAATAGCTCAGCGTGCTTTCCCCAGCGTAGGATTGCCAGTTGGTGTTGGTAACGAAGCTGATGGCGGTATTGAGCGCCAGATCCCAGCTGAGATTAGGCAGATGCTGCGGGTTCAGCGGCAGCGCAGCCTGCGTCATCAACATCAGCAGCAGCAAGGCAAAACCCAGCGCGTTAAACAGCAGAATCGCCAGCAGATAGTGCGGCCAGCGCATGGCATCGCCGTCGGCACCGGCCAGTCGCCACAGCGCGCCTTCGGTGCGCGGCAGCAGCGGCTTGTCAGCCACAAACAGGGCGAGATAACGTCCCAGCGGTTGTGCCAGCACCATCAGTACCAGCAGAAACACCGCAATTAGCATGAATGCATTCGCCGCCATCAGAATGCCTCCGCATTAAGCAGGGCATAAATCAGGTAGCCCAGAAGAACAAACACCAGCACGATGCCGGCTATCACGCCCACGCTCACAGCAACCTCCAGAGGATTTTGGTAGTGCTGCAAGCATGCGCGGCGCGGCATAAAGAAGAGGTAAAAAGGCGGGAAGCGGGCGTAAATAAAGTATAAAAATGGTGAAGAATTAAGCGCTTTCTAACGCCCAGATGCGGTTCAGATCGATGTTCTGCCATAAGCCGCTGTCTTCCGCGCCGGTGATGCTGTCGGTGCAGAAGCTGTCGCCAAGATCGAGCGCTTCCGGTTTTACTTCGCGCTGCGCGTGCAGCGACCAGAACACATGCACTTTGGGCTTGAGCAGCGATTTTTCTCCCGCCTGTACCACCAGCGCCACGCGCCCGGAAGCCAGTCGCACCAGCGATCCCACCGGATAAATGCCGATGGTGCGTACGAAGGCGTGCAACAGCGTATTATCGAAATGGCCACGCCAGCTCAACATGTTGTGCATCGCTTCGGCAGGCGTCCAGCCTTGGCGATAAGGACGATTCGAGGTAACGGCATCATAGACGTCGCACACCGATGCCATGCGCGCATACAGTGAGATTTCGTCGCCTTTCAGTCCGTGCGGATAACCGTTGCCGTCATACTTTTCATGGTGATGCAGTGCGATATCCAGCAGATCTTCACCGGCATTGGCTTCCATTAGCATCTGCGCGCCCACAATCGGATGCTGACGCATCACGGTGAACTCTTCATCGCTGAGCTTGCCGGGTTTGTTGAGAATCTCCAGCGGCACCGCGGCTTTACCCACATCATGCAGCAAACCGCCCATACCAACGCGCCGCAGCTGATGCTCATCGAGGCCCATTTTTTTGCCGAGCGAGATCATCAAACCGCACACCGCCATTGAGTGCAGATAGGTGTAATCGTCGTGATTCTTCAGGCGCGCCACGCTCAGCAGCGCCGTGGGTTCGCGGGTGATCGAACCGGCAATTTGATCAACCAGATCAAGGGTGTAATCGAGGTCGAGGCCTTGCCCCATGCGCGCCTCGTTAAACATCGCCAGCACCTGCGGTTTCCCCTGATTGAAGATGCTTTGCGCCTGATCCATCTCCTGGAAAAACGGGGTTTGAGGAATCTCTTTTTTCGGCGCAGGCGTGACGGGTGCCTGTACCGATTTGTCGAGATCGATCCATAACTGCAGGATCCCCTCATTGCGGATCATCGCGATCTGGCGTTTATCAGTGATCAGCATTTGGTTGCGAATGCGCTTATCTTTGACCCACCAAACCTCCAGTTTGTGGATAAACATTCCCTGCCGCAGTTCGTCAACATTAATCAGCTTTATCACGATATCGCTCCTTAATATCAGTGGGTGGTAAGGAGGTATCGGCAGCTGAGCAAAAAATCTTCAGAGTGGATTTGTGCGATCGGTGAGGTTTGCGAGAGGGGTGCGTATAAATGCGAATTTTACGTCGTTGGATCGCCATTTATGGCGACCATGATTTTAGGCTACAACCGCTGAACGTTGCGCCAGAAAGGCACTTAACGGCGTTACCCTGCTCAACTCTTCCTGTGTTCTGGCATCGTTTTCCACTTCCCATAGATCCAAATGGCGCTGCAGATTCAGCCAGAAATCGACTGAAGTATCGAAAACAGCTGCCAGCCTATAGGCCATTTCGGTGGTCAGTTTACGGTTGTTATTCACCAATGCACTGACTGTATTGCGGTGCACGTTCAACATCTCTGCCAGGTCATTCACTTTGAGGTTAAGCGGCTCGAGGAACTCGTACTGCAGAACATCGCCAACGCTGGTCGGTTTACGCATCGCCTGTTTCATTGTTGCTTCTCTTTAACGGTTAGCAGTTGGCCACAAGTGGCTGCTAGCGGTGTTTACGATAAGTGTGTGGATCGAGATAGAGATCTCTTGCCGTGCCATTAACCCATTGAAAAATTAGTCGATACTGCTCATTTATCCGTATTGAATAATATCCCAATAGCGGAGGTCTTAAGGCCTCAAAGCGATTACCCGGTGGTGAACGCAAATCATGATGCGATGTTGCGGCATGGATGATGTCGAGCTTGCGCGCCAATGCGGACTCAATCATGGCCGGGATATGCTTATGCGGCGTTGCATAAACAAAAAATAATCGCAGCCAATCATCCCTGAAACTGTGAATTGAACCCTTCATCTGCCGCCACACCTAATGTAAACATGGCAGGCAATTTATTGCACTCACGCACTGTGCTCAAGTGCAATACTTAACATCATAACGAATTTCAGATCGGGATTCCAAAAAAATATGATCCAAGTATTAAACCGCTTTAATGCCTTCCTCCTTCTCCTGCTTTTCATAAGAGGCTGCGGAATTTTGCTCCTCACCAACACGTTCAATCGGTCCCATCACCAGCAGGAACAGCAGTGCGGCGACCACGCAATGCGCGCCGACAAATACCAGCCCGATGCTGTAGCTGCCGGTCAAGCCGACGATGATGCCAAACAGCAGCGGCGTGATAAAACCCGCCATATTGCCGATGCCGTTAAAAATCGCGCCCGCCAGGCCAACCGCTTCTTTCGGTGCGGTATCGCTGACAATCGTCCAGGTTCCGGCGCCCGCCGCCACGCCTTTGCCAAAGAAGGCGAACGACATCATGGCGATAATGCCGACGTTGCTGGGGATCACCGCGGCCAGAACCAGCGATGCCGCCATCAGCATGCCGACGATATACGGCGTTTTACGCGCCCAGGATAAACTCCAGCCGCTTGCCAGCAGTTTGTCGGAGATATAGCCACCGCTGATGCCGCCGAGGAAACCAAATACCGCCGGTGCGATGGTGGCAAAACCGGCATCAAGAATATTCATGCCGCGCGCCTGCACCAGATAGATCGGGAACCAGGTGATGAAGAAGTAGCTCAACGCGATGATGCAATATTGGCCGATATAGGCGCACCACAGCATGCGGTTGCTGAGCAGCTTCCTGAACATTGCTTTGCTCAACGGCGGACGCGCTTTTAGCGTTTGTGCCGAATCGATATCAACCAGCGCGCCGCCCTGCTCAATGTAGCGCAATTCATTTTCCGAGACCTGCGGATGATGGCGCGGGCTGCGCATTAAGCCCATCCAGACAAACACTGCCAGCACGCCAATGCCGCCCAGCACAAAGAACGGCCATTCCCAGCCGAAGCGCGACACCAGCCAGCCGGAAAGCGGCGAAAAGATGGCGACGGCAAAATATTGCGCCGAGGCAAAGAGTGAAGAAGCACGGCCGCGTTCAGCGCTGGGGAACCACATGATCACCGCGCGCGCATTGGCGGGAAAACTTGGTGCTTCAATCAGGCCCAGCGCGAAACGCAGCGCAAACATCAGCGTCAGCGCCATGGTCATGCCGCTAGAGAACTCGCCGACAAAACCCATCAGCAGCGTGGAGATCGACCACAGCGCCAGCGTCACGCCATACACTTTTTTAGTGCCGAAACGATCGAGAAACAGGCCGCCGGGGATCTGGCCGATCACATAGGCCCAGCTAAATGCCGAGAGGATCAGGCCAAGCTGGATCGCCGAAAGTCCAAACTCATCTTTGATCGCCGATCCTGAGATCGACAGGATCGAGCGGTCGGCATACGCCACTACGGAAAGAAACAGGATCAGGCAAAGGATCCCAATACGTACGTGGCTGTTCTGTGGACGATGATTGGCTTTTTGCATGGGCTGAATTCCTCAAATGAAACATGCCGGAATACCGCTTTATTTCCCTGTTGAGCAACTATAGAAAGCAGTTTCACCCACGGTCATTGTGCGAATGGCGGAATCGACGGCGCAAAATAGCGCCAGATTTAGCCGCTGGCACAAGGTGAGGTGCGGTGCTGCACAGAACCTCAAAAATCAGCAGGCTGTTGCACCGCAATGTGCGCCAACTCTAAGAAAATCCTTCGCAGTGCAACTATGAGCGCGCAAAGTAAGACGCACCCGAGAGCAAAGTGTGCGCTTAGCTGCAAAATCCAACCTTGCTGATTGTCAGCCGGGTGGCGGGCTCGTAGGCTGAAAATGATTTCATTGAGCCATTTTTAATATCGATGAAACATTCATTCTAATAACAAGCTTACTCTGGAGTCTGCGATGAAAATCCTCAAGGCGATGATGTTGCTCGGCCTGCTATCGACGTCACTATCGGCGCTGGCGGAAAAAATTGGCGTGTCGATGGCCTACTTCGATCAAAACTTCCTCACCATTATTCGTCAGTCGATTGATAAAGAAGCCAAAGCGCGTGGACTCGATATCCAGTTTGAAGATGCACGCGGCGATGTCGGACGTCAGACCGATCAGGTGCAGAGTTTTATCGGTGCGGGCGTGGATGCGATCATCGTCGATCCGGTCGATTCCGCCAGCACGCCGCAGCTCACCAGGCTGGCGCAGCAGGCAAAAATTCCGCTGGTGTACGTCAACCGCACGCCGGGCGATAAATCGCTGCCGGCCGGCGTGGTGTTTGTCGGCTCCGACGAGCGTGAATCCGGCACCTTGCAGATGGAAGCGCTGGCGAAAATGGCTAACTACAAAGGCAATGTGGCGATCATGATCGGTAACCTGACCGACGCCGGTGCGCTGCAACGCACCAAAGACGTTGAGCAAGTGGTGGCGAAATATCCCGGCATGAAAGTGGTACAGAAACAGCCCGCCAACTACGCGCGCAATGAAGGCATGGATTTGATGAATAGCTGGCTGGGCAACGATGAAGCGATTGATATCGTTGCGGCTAATAACGATGAGATGGCGATAGGCGCGGCCATGGCGCTGGCTAAAAGCAATAAAAAGGTGCTGATTGGCGGTATCGATGCTACGCCAGACGGCCTGAAAGCGCTGTCGCAGGACAAAATTCAGGTCACGGTTTTCCAGGATGCGGTCGGCCAGGGCAAAACGTCGGTGGATGTGGCGCAGAAGCTGATCAAAGGCGAGAAAGTGGATTCACACGTGTGGATCCCGTTCGAGCTGGTGACCAAAGAGAATATGCAGAAGTACGTTGAGAAGAGTCAGTAAAAGGTCAAACGCGAGCGATGAATCGCACCGCTACGAATGCGTGCACAATTCCGTAGCGGCGCAATTTATTGCGCAAAACCCATCAGTTTTTTAGTTTAGCCATCTGCACGATATCGTGATATTCGCCGTCGCGCAGGCAGGCTTTGCGCTTCACGCCCTCGCGCTCGAAGCCCAGCTTTTGATACAGGCGCAGCGCGCGTTCGTTATCGTGAAACACTTCCAGCTCAATGCGCATGATGCCGAGCCAGTTGTAGGCGTAATCGATGGCGTGGCGAATCAGCTTTTCACCAATGCCGCGCCCGCCAAACGCCGGATCGACGCTGATACCAAAACTAATGCTGTGACGCGTACGCGGACGCTGTTCGACAAACAGCGTGAGCTCACCGACCATCGCACCCTCAATCTCCGCAACAAAGCCGATGTATCCCAGCTCATCCATCTTTTCGAATTTTTTCTGCCAGGTCGCTATGCTCGGACACGGCAACTGCGTGGTCCAGCGATAAACGTCAGGATGGCTGTATAGGCGTTGGTAGGCGGCGGCATCGCCCGGCTCACGACCGCGAATGTGTAAATCCATATCGGTAATCCCTTTTCACTTGCACTAAGCTGTTAACTCTCACCATTTCGGGAAGAGTGATTCTATGTTGTATCGCCGTTTTGAACGTTTTATCAATATTTTCCAGGATGCGCCAACCGATTCCCCACCCGCCAGCGTCTGGCCGTTCTACTTCTACTATCTGCGTCAGGTGTGGCCGAGCTTTGTCGCGCTGCTGATTGTCGGGCTGGCACAAGCACTGATCGAAGTGGCGCTGTTCAGCTATCTCAGCCGCATCATTGACCTGGTTAATCACTCGACGCCCGCCTCGCTGTTCAGCGATAACTGGCAAATATTACTGTGGATGGGTTTTGTCGCGCTGATTCTGCGGCCGGTGGTGATTGCTGCGCACGATATGCTGGTGCATCAAAGTATTAACCCGAGCATGACCAGCATGATCCGCTGGCAGCATCACAACTACGTGCTGCGTCAAAGCCTGAATTTCTTCCAGAACGATTTTGCCGGGCGCATTGCCCAGCGCATCATGCAAACCGGTAACTCGCTGCGTGATTCGGCGGTACAGCTGGTGGACGCCATCTGGCATGTGGTGATTTACGCGGTGACCTCGCTGGTGCTGTTCGCCGAAGCCGACTGGCGCTTGATGATTCCGCTGGTGATCTGGATTGTGGCTTACAGCGTGTCGCTGAGCTTCTTTGTGCCGCGCGTTAAACAGCGTTCGGTGGTGTCATCGGAAGCGCGCTCGAAATTGATGGGCACCATTGTCGACGGCTACACCAACATCGCCACCATCAAACTGTTCTCGCATAACGATCTGGAGAAGCGTTACGCGCGCGAAGCCATTCAGGAGCAAACCGACAAAACCCAGCACGCCAGCCGCATGGTCACCACCATGGATATCACGCTCTCGACGCTGAATGGCTTGCTGATTGTCAGCACCTCCGGCCTGGCGCTGTGGTTGTGGAGCCAGTCGCTGATCAGCGTTGGCGCGATTGCGCTGGCGACCGGTTTGGTGATCCGTCTGGTGAACATGTCCGGCTGGATCATGTGGGTGGTGAACGGCATCTTCGAAAACATCGGCATGGTGCAGGACGGCCTAAATACTATCGCGCAGCCGCTGAGCGTGCAGGATGAACCGAATGCGAAAAACATGCAGGTGACGCGCGGCCAGATTCGTTTTGAGGATGTGCGCTTTGATTATGGCGGCAGTCGTCAGGTGATCAATCGCCTCAACCTCAACATCAAGCCGGGCGAGAAGATCGGTTTGATTGGCCCGTCCGGGGCCGGTAAATCCACCCTGGTGAATCTGCTGCTGCGGCTGTATGACATCAACAGCGGCCGTATTGTGATTGACGATCAGAACATCGCTGAAGTGACGCAGGAAAGCCTGCGCGGACAAATCGGCATGATCACGCAGGACACGTCGCTGCTGCATCGCTCAATTCGCGAAAACCTGCTGTATGGTCGTCCGGATGCGACGGAAGAGGAGTTGCAGGCGGCGATTATCCGCGCGCGCGCCGACGAGTTCATTCCGCTGCTTTCTGATCCGCAAGGCCGCACCGGGCTGGATGCGCACGTGGGCGAGCGCGGCGTCAAGCTGTCGGGCGGTCAACGTCAGCGTATCGCCATCGCGCGCGTGCTGCTGAAGGACGCGCCGATTCTGATCATGGACGAAGCCACCTCGGCGCTGGATTCCGAGGTGGAAGCGGCGATTCAGGAGAGCCTGGAAACGCTGATGCAGGGTAAAACGGTGATTGCTATCGCCCACCGTCTTTCCACTATTGCCAAAATGGATCGTCTGGTGGTGCTGGAGCAGGGTGAGATTGTCGAGATGGGCAACCACCGCGAACTGCTGGCGCACGGCGGACTTTACGCGCGCCTGTGGCAGCATCAGACCGGCGGTTTTGTCGGCGCGGATTAATCTCCACGCCGATACGGTAAGGCGTCGCGCGCTTCAATCGCCCAGCCGCGCACGCCTTCCCGTTCCTGCAGCAGAAAATCCGCCACCGCATCGCGCAAGCCGGGATGACACAGATAGTGCCACGAGTGGGTAATGTGCGGCTCAAAGCCGCGCACCAGCTTATGCTCGCCCTGCGCGCCCGCATCAAAACGCTGCACACCTTCCGCGATGGCGAAATCCATGCCCTGATAGAAGCAGGTTTCAAAATGCAGCCGATCAAACTCCGCCAGACAGCCCCAATAGCGGCCGTACAGCGTGCTGCCGTCCATTAAGCAGAACGCCATCGCTGCCGGTTGCCCTTGTAGCGAGGAAATCACCACGCGAATCGAATGCGGCATGCGCTCCGCCAGCAGGCTAAAGAAGTGGCGGGTCAGATAGGGCCGCTGGCCGCGCACCGCGTAAGTGTTGGCATAACAGGTGTAAACAAAATCCCACTGATCTTCGCGCAGCTCATCGCCGCGATACCAGCTGAATTCAAAGCCGCTGCTCATCACCTGCTCACGCTCTTTGCGCAGCTGTTTGCGCTTGCGCGACATCAGCGTGTCGAGGAAATCCTGAAAATCGCGGTAGCCTTTGTTATGCCAGTGATACTGCAAGCCGAGGCGCTCCAGCCAGTCTGGCTGCTGCTGCATGATGTGGTTGGCGAACGGCGTGGTGAAGTTGATGTGCGCGCCGCTCAGACCGTGTTGATAGAGGTTATCCGGCAGCACGCTGAGCAGTTTCAGCACCGCTTCTTCATCGCCCAGCAGGCGTGCGCCAGTCACCGGACTGAACGGAATCGCGCCCAGCCATTTCGGATAGTAAGGAATACCGGCGCGCTGACAGGCATCCGCCCACGCATGGTCGAACACATATTCACCGCGCGAATGGCGTTTGCGATAGCCCGGAATCGCGGCACGCAGCGTGCCGTTTTCGCGCCACAGCAGGTGATCCGTCTGCCAGCCGTTTTCGGGCCGCACGCTGCCGCTCTCTTCAAGTGACAAGAGAAATGCGTGGCGTAAAAACGGTTGATCGTCAGGTAACAGCGCATCCCATTCGACGGCGGAGATCTCCGCCAGCGACGACAGATGTAGCAAAGACATTCACGGCTCCCGGCCTGATGAAAGCAGGCGCCTAGTTCAACAGGTTTTCCCGCGTGGGAAAAGGTGCAGCGCACTGAATGTGTACGGGAACGGGTTCAATCCAAGAGATTACGCGCAGAAAACAAGGATCTTTAGAAGATCCTTTTCAGAATTATAAACAAGCAACTATTTCATCAAAAGTAGCTTGTTATAATCGGGATAGATGTCCTTAACTTTCCCAGTACTTCCATCAGAATAAGTGGCCGTGAGATCGCCTGGTGCCGGATTTGGTGGCGTCAAAGTTACTGTTTTTGTCAGATATAATAATGGATTAATAGTTATATTCCTCGAACCATAAAGTCTGTAATGTCGACTCCACTTCAGATAATCAGGATCACCACCAAATAATTTCAAGGTAACTTCATGGTCGCGATGATAAGTGATCATAGGAAATAACTCAGTTTTTAACGTAATATCGCCATGAGCTTCCCGCTTTCTGCCGGAACCTTCTCCGCTTCCATAAGCCTGATCATCAAAACCAAAAACATAGCTTGTTGGAATAATATGTTTCCCCGAAGCTAACGGAATATTCCCTTTAAGCTGTATATCAATCCTTATAGCACTGAGTTTCCACTTACACTCTCCTCCCCCATAAACGGCGATTCGCGCCTGTCGGATATCACTGTTTCCATGAGGTTGCAAAGTCACTAGCTGAGGATTCAGCCCTCTGACCGTAGTCACATGCGACTCAGTGGTGTTGTCATAGACCTCTTTCCGACACGTCTCTGATCGGTACAAGACGTCCATTGGGATCACTTCCGTCTCAGGAGGCAATTTCACAGCCACAGTGACCCACTCCGTGCTGGCGGGCGGATTAATGGTAAAATCCGGGCGACTGGCGCAACCGCTCAGCGGCAACAGTGCAATTGCCGGAAAAAGCGCCGCGAGCGTTTTAGTTAGACAGTTCAACTTCTTCCTCCGCAACCGATTTGAAACGAATGAGAGCATTTTCACCACCAGGATACTTTCGGGTAATAATCAGCGAATGCCCTACCATATCCTGCAGGACCAGGAACATCCGGTTTCGCTTCAGCTCCTCCGGGGGAGAGCTGTCACCGAATGTGTCCATCTGCTGCCTGAAGTCGGCCCTGTACGTTTTACGGCTGAGCTTCCGCGCCGGATCAGCTATCTCGAGCAGCTGGTTATTCAGAAACGGGAGGTACTCTTTCACCATCGAGTGCCGAACGGGGTTGCTCGCGTGGTCAAAAGCGGGGTTGGTATTGCGTGGGAAAATCTTCTGAATATCGGCCATCGGAAACTCGCTGATAAACGCCTCCTGCGCCTCTTTCGCCTCCTCGCTTTCTGTCTCTGCCATTGACGGAACGAGGAACAGCTTCACCTTGTACTGCTGGCTGTATTTCAGCCGTCTGCACGTATTCGGATTCATCATCACTCTGCATTCTTCGAATGAACCGGTCTGGGTAGTGCGGAAGAACACCACCGGCTTACCGTGGTGCCAGTAGTGTTCCCCGATATACAGCCCTCCCATCTGCGCCGGCAGTTCGGTGGTCAGAGTCCAGAAAAAGCCTAACTAGCTATTCATTTCATCGACAACAATTTTTCATAATCTGGATAGATGTACGGAAGTATCCCTGTACTACCATCAGGATAAGTTGCAATAAGATCGCCGGGAAGCGAGTTTGGAGGAACGACTCTCACGACCTTCGACATATGAATACTCGGCTCGATCACTATTTTACTAATGCTGGAAACGCGATAATACCTTTTCCATTTTTCATCACGAATATCTCCCCCGAACAGTGTAATTACCATCTCACCATCCCTATGAGACTGAATCAAAGGGAAAAAATCAGTCTCAAACCGTAAGTTTCCCACCACGTTTTTGGGGTTACCGTACCCAAATGCATTACGGTATCCTTCATCATCGAAATCAAAGACATAACTTGTCGATATGATGTTCTTTCCATTTGCTAAAGCAGATGTTTTTGATAGCTGTATCCCTAATCGTATGCCGCTCAGCTTCCAGCCACATTTGCCTCCGCCATTCAGGGCTATCTTCGCTTCCCGGTAGCCACTGCTGTCCGTCTGACTGAGAGAGACAAGTTGTGGGTTAACCCCCCTGACGGTAGCCATATGCGACTCGGAGGTATTGTCATAGACCTCTTTCCGACACGTCTCTGAGCGGTACAAAACATCCAGCGGCAGCGCCTCCGTTTCCTGCGGTAATTTTACGGTCACAGTCACCCAATCGTTACTCACAGGAGGGTTCAGCGTATAGTCCAGACGACTGGCGCAGCCGCTCAGCGGCAACATTGCAATTGCCGGAAAAAGCGCCGCGAGCGTTTTAGTTAGACAGTTCAACTTCTTCCTCCGCAACCGATTTGAAACGAATGAGAGCATTTTCTCCGCCAGGATACTTTCGGGTAATAATCAGCGAATTCCCCACCATATCCTGCAGGGCCAGGAACATCCGGTTTCGCTTCAGCTCCTCCGGGGGAGAGCTGTCACCGAATGTGTCCATCTGCTGCCTGAAGTCGGCCCTGTACGTTTTACGGCTTAGCTTCCGCTCCGGATCAGCTATCTCGAGCAGCTGGTTATTCAGAAACGGCAGGTACTCTTTCACCATCGAGTGCCGGGCGGGGTTGCTCGCGTGGTCAAAAGCGGGGTTGGTATTGCGTGGGAAAATCTTCTGAATATCGGCCATCGGAAACTCGCTGATAAACGCCTCCTGCGCCTCTTTCGCCTCCTCGCTTTCTGTCTCTGCCATTGACGGAACGAGGAACAGCTTCACCTTGTACTGCTGGCTGTATTTCAGCCGTCTGCACGTATTCGGATTCATCATCACCCTGCATTCTTCGAATGAACCGGTCTGGGTAGTGCGGAAGAACACCACCGGCTTGCCGTGGTGCCAGTAGTGTTCCCCGATATACAGCCCTCCCATCTGCGCCGGCAGTTCGGTGGTCAGAGTCCAGAAAAAGCCTAACGTGGCGCCGAGAGGCCCAAACTTGCCGTACAGCCAGTTGTCCAGATTGGCATCAAACGGCACGCTGGTGATGGTGTCGCTGTCGTTGACGTGCCGGTAATGGGTCACCTGATACAGGCGGCCTACCGCGTCTGCGGTGAAGGTGCGCGGCATACCGTAGGTGTAAAGGAGCGGTTCAAAAGCCTTCATCTCCGCCGCATAGATCAGCCCCAGAGCCCCACCAAGGCTGTGCCCGCAGATGTATAATTTCTTACCTTTATCCAAGATACCTTTGATATCGCTAAACTTATCTCCAAACCGCTCCTTAGCCAGCCGGTAAGCATCCAAAAAACCGCCGTGAATATGACCGGCCTCCGAAAGTTCAGGGGGACAGCGCTGCGGCGAAAAAGACAAATCGACGAACCAGTCAGGAGCCTCCTGGGTTCCCCGCCATGACACCACCACCTTTTCCGCGTTTTCCACGTAAAAAAGCTGCGTGCTGTCGAGCAACGGACGATTAGCAGCGCCCTCCCTGAGCTGACTGGAGTCCAGGAATTCAGCAGCGGTATAACGCTGACTGAACGGCACGTCAACGACCAGAGCCTGAGAAAACGACGGAAAGTCGATGTATTCGGGCGTGCGGGACAGATCCAGACACTGTTCAAAAAAGAACTGTTTTATGACCGTATCACCGCCCTTTGCGTAGGCCATATCGGCCATCACCCCAAGGTTATAGCCGTTCGCCAGCGAGTAATCTTTCGTGTCGTGCAGCACCAGCGACCACGCCCGGAATGGACAGACTTCGATGACATGTCGCTGATCCAGGCCTTCCCGCGCAATCGGCGTCCCTTTCATCACATCGCCGCTGGGGAAATGAAACCGGGGTGGTTCATTCTCTTTACAGTTATCAATCACTGGAAGCCGGTCGCAGAGCTGACCGATTGTCACGTAGTGGTGCCGCTGGCCGGCCGCATCCGCCTTTTTCTGCACGTCTGACTGCCATGTAAGATCCCGGGTGGCCGGCCTGGAACGGTTTTTACTTTCCGGATGGCTGTTCGGGTTGCGCCTGACGCCCAAGGGGCGCTGCTCCATCTCGTCAGCCAGCTGCTGCCCGTCAGCTTTTACGTTAACGCCGATCCAGTACAGGTTATCAAACCGCACCAGGCCCTGGCTGTCGGTGACGCCGACCGGCGGATTTGGCGGAGGCGTCGGATCGTAGCCGTCTTTGCCAAACCGTTTTGACGCAGCCACCTCCGCAGCCGTAGCCAGAGGATGATATTCAAGACTGACGTTCAGTCCGGAAACCGGCACGTTGTTTTCATCAACAAACTGCAACTCCATCCAGTATTTCCGGGGTTTACCCCGGCACAGTACGGTTTTAGATTTGGGTACAACGCTGGTTACACAGGTGTTATCGCCAACTATCTCCATTCCAATTCCATTTGGTTTATAGGGTTAATGGGGGTTAATCATACCCCATTAGTTTCACACCTGAATTACTTTATTGAAAAATGGTCTTTAGATCAGACAGCCTCGCGGGTGAATCGAACATAACATCCGTTGCGTAGTGCCAAACATCGTTTGCAATTCCCCTAAGGCGGCGTCCCACTCCCTCATCCGCAGCGAATAGTCCTGCTGTAGCTGCTTTAATGCGCTCAGCAACTGTTTTTCCAGCTTTGTCATCGTTCGTTACTCCTGCACCAGTCTGACTGCGTTCTGCTTCGATTTCCCTTCCCCGACCGTCTAGCCCGGTGCGGCGGTTATCCACAGCGGACCGGCGCGATTTTGTAGGGTTGCCAGTCATGAACTGCACCCCAAATGCACAGTGCAGAATTTGACACGGGCGGCCCGCAGGCCGCACCCTACGATTTTCTCGTCAGCTGGAATGTTCATGGATCGCCTCGATTGTGACCGCATGTTTGTCGCCGTGCTGGAAGTCGGCAGCTTTGCCGGTGCGGCTGAACGCCTCGGTACCAGCAGCGGCCAGGCGTCGAAACTGGTCTCCCGGCTGGAGCAGGAACTCGGCGTGCAGCTGTTTAAACGCAGCACGCGCGCGCTCTCGCCCACCGAAATCGGTCGCGCCTATTACGAACGGGTAAAAACGCTACTCGAAGCCTTTGATACGCTGGATGCTACGGTGCGCGACAGCGCCACTACGCCGAGCGGCCGCCTGAAGATCAGCGCGCCCGGCACCTTTGGTACTGCGGTGTTGGCCAGCGTGCTGGTGGAGTTCGCGCGTCATTATCCGCAGATCGAACTCGACGTGAACTTCTCCGATCGTGCAGTTAACATTGTCGATGAAGGCTTTGATATGGCGATCCGCATCGGCAAGCTTGATGACAGCAGCCTAATCGCGCGCCGCCTCGGCGATGTGCCGATCCGCGTGGCGGCGTCTTCCGGTTATCTGCTGCAACACGGCACGCCACAGCACTGGCGCGATTTGGCGGCTCATCAGTGCATCAGCGATACCAACTTCCGCGATCCCTGGCATTGGCCGTTCGTGACACCGTGCGGCGACAGCGTCAGCATGCCGATTCGCGGTCGTCTCTGTTTCTCCAATACCGAAGCCTGTTTGCAAGCAGCGATCGCCGGATTGGGCATTGCGCGGCTACCAGGTTTTATTGCCGCGCCCGCCCTGCAGCGCGGTGAAATCGTCTCGCTATTAGAGGAATTCGCCACGCCGCCCATGGGCCTGTTCGCGCTCTATCCGCCGGCGCGTCATCTGGCGCAGAAAACCCGGCTGCTGATCGATTTCCTCGCCGCCCATTTCCAGCACCATCCGCCCGGCTAATTCCTTCCATTTTGGAAGCAATGAAAGCCATTTTGCCCGGATTATCGCCTAACCAGCAGCGCTGTATGCTCACTTCATCAACACTGAGGAGAGAAGACGATGCTGGTAAACGGTAAGTGGAGTGCAGAGTGGCATCCGGTGCAAGCCACCGATCAACAAGGCGGATTTGTGCGCCAGACCTCCAGTTTTCGTCACTGGATTAGTGCAGATGGTTCCAGCGCATTCGCTGCCGAGCCGGATCGTTATCACCTCTATGTGGCGCTGATTTGTCCGTGGGCCTCGCGCACGCTGCTGGCGCGCAGTCTGAAAGGGCTGGATAAGGTCATCAGCGTGTCGGTGGTTGAGCCGCAGCTCGGCGCGCAAGGCTGGCGCTTCGGTGATTATCCTGGCGCGGATCGCGACTGGCTGAATAAAGCCGAATACCTTCACGAACTCTACACCCGTGCCGATGCCGATTTCACCGGCCGCGCCACCGTGCCGGTGCTGTGGGACAAAAAGACGCAAACCATCGTCAATAATGAGTCAGCCGATATCCTGCGCATGCTGAACAGCGGCTTTGGCGCGCTGGCGGACGATCGCATCGATCTTTATCCCGAGGATCTGCGCGCTGAGATCGACGCGCTAAACGAATCGATCTATCCGCGCCTGAATAACGGCGTCTATCGCGCCGGTTTTGCTACCACGCAGGTGAGTTATCAGCAGGCATTCAACGATGTGTTCAGCCAGTTGGATGAGCTGGAGCTGCGTTTGCAGGATGGCCGCACTTTCCTGCTCGGCGAGCGCTTAACCGAAGCGGATATTCGCCTGTTCGTCACGCTGGTGCGCTTTGACGCCGCCTATCACGGCCTGTTTAAATGCAACCTGCGCCGCCTGCGCGACTATCCGCTGCTCGATCGTTATCTGAAGAGTATGCTTTCGGTCTCTGGCGTGCGTCAGACAGTGAATATCGATCACATCAAGCAGGGCTATTATTCAATTAAAGCGCTGAATCCCAACGGCATTGTGCCGGTTGGCCCGGATATGGCGGCCTACGATTTATAAGGAACAGGGCGATGGCAAAAGCGTTAGTGATTTTTTTACATGGCGTCGGCAGCAACGGCGATGATCTCGCGGTGCTCGGCGAACATTGGGCTCGCCTGCTGCCGGATGTGGCGTTTGCCTCGCCGAATGCGCCCTATCCTTTTGAACACGCGATGGGATATCAGTGGTTTAGCCTGACCGGCATCACGCCCGAAAACCGCCCGGCGCGCGTGCGTGAAGCGCGCGCGGCCTTTGATAACACGCTGCAGCAGCTGATGGCGCAGCACGGCATGGCGGATGTGTGGGACAGAGTGATTCTGGTGGGCTTTTCGCAGGGTTCGATCATGGCGCTGGATGCGCTGGCGTCGGGCCGTTATCCGCTGGCTGGCGTGGTGGCCTTTTCCGGCCGTCTGGCATTTGATGGCGCACTAACGCCGCAGCCGTATACGCCTGCGCTGCTGATTCACGGCAAATCCGATGAGGTGATTCCGTTTAGCGAAAGCGTATCGGCGGAGCAACGTTTACAGCAGGCTGGCGTGACGGTGGAAGCGCGTTATGAAGCGGCAACCGGCCACACCATTTCATCGCAGGGTGCGATGGATGCCGCCGGTTTTATTGCGCAATGTTTACAGGATTAAGGCCAGTAACGATTTAACGCCTGCCACGCTTTTTGCGCAGCCACGTCTGCTGGCTGCGCCTTCAACTTATCGTTGAACACTTCAATGCCGACCGGCCCGCTGTAACCGGCACTTTTCAGCTTATCGACAAAGCGTTCCACTTCGATGATGCCATCGCCCGGCAACAGGCGCTGGTGACGCGCGTACTCGCTGAGCGGCTGCTTATCCTGCGGTGGCATGTCGGCCATATCGCACAGCTGCACTTCGTAGATACGGTCAGCGGGAATGCCATCCAGCTGCGACGCATCGCCGCCTAACGCGCAGATGTGGAACAGATCGACCACCAAACCGATATTCGGCTGGTCCAGCCGTTGCAAGCGTTCCCACGCCAGCGGCAGCGTGTTATCTACGCTGCACCACGCCATCGGCTCATACATGATGCGCATGTTGTAGCGCGCGGCTTCCGATGCCATCCAACGTAAATCTTCATCAATACGCGCCGCCACACAATCTTCACGCGTGCTGGCCGGTGCCTGAATGGTGTCGCAGCCGATGGTTTGGGCAATCTGAATGAACTGACGCAGCTCTTCGCGTTTTTGCTGGCGGTCGCGATCCGGTGCACCGGTGAAATCGCGCAGCACCTGCACATTGGTGAAGCCAAGCTGCAACTGCTTCGCTAACTGTGGCGTACTGGCTTGCACATCGTCGCGCCAGATCTCAACCTGATCAAAACCGGCGGCGCGTGCGGCACGCAGCTTCTCCTCAGGTTCACCGTTTAACAACACCAGGTTAAGGAATTTAGGGTTACAACGCATGACACAGCTCCTTAATCGTCCGGATAATCGGTGACAAATTCTGTGCGTCACGCGCACAGAATGGCGATCAGTATCTACCTCTGAGGAGTTATTTCAAGCGCGATGGTTATCCCAGCAGATTGACCGCGGCAAAACCGGCGAAAGTCATCAGCAGCGAACCAATAACATGCACCATCACGCTCGACATCGCCCAAAGGTATTTACCTGATTGTAGCAACCCAACAATTTCTGCAGAAAAAGTGGAAAAGGTGGTTAAGCCGCCACACAAGCCAGTGACAATTAACAGTTTCCAAAAGGGATCGATATGCGGATTACGCACAAAGAAAGCCAGTGCCGCACCGATGATAAAACCGCCCACCAGATTCACCATCAAGGTGCCGGGCGGCAAATTGGGAAACAGCGCGTTGAAACGTAATGAGATCAACCAACGCAGCGTACAGCCCACCGCACCGCCCAGCACCACCGCCAGTAACGATTTCAACATAGTTTGGAGCTCCTGATATGAATGACGCGCAGGGCCGCGGCAGGACAGAATAACACCTGACACACCGCCGTCTCCCGCGCAGGGATACGAGTGTTGTCAGGCGTCATCAGCCGTCTGTGACCAGAACGGCGGTTGGGGAAGGTGGCACGCCATCACCTTAGGCGGGAGATAATACGCTGGCTTGGCAATGCAGACAATATGGTGAAGGAGGCACAATGGTGTCGCGGCGCGATCTATCGCGCGCATCAGTGAAGGCACCGTGCCAACCCCTCTTGGCGCAATAAATTGCGCCGCTACGGTTGGTGCCAATATCAACGTTCGAAGTGAATCACGCCCTTAATCAGTTCCCGGTTGTTAATCACATCCGCTTCAAAGCGATCTGCCAGGGTAGAAAAATCATAATGGCGATTGAGCATCATGTCGGCACGAAGCTGCCCGTTCGCCATCAGTTCGCCTACTTTCGCGAAATCTTCCAGCGTGGCGTTGCGGCTGCCCAGCAGCGTGGTTTCCTTTTTGTGGAACTCGATATCCGGGATCACCAGATCGCCTTTATGCAGGCCGACAAACACGATGGTGCCGCCGTGACGAATCAGTTTCACCGCGCCGTTCATCGCCGCTGGGCTGCCGGTGGCATCGATCACTTTGGCCGGCAAACGCCCACCAAATTCCGCCCGCAACTGCGCCTCAAAATCGGCGTCTAATGGATTCACCGTCGCCAAACCCAGCTTCTGCGCTACGTGCGCACGGCGTTGCTCGCTGGTGTCGGCCACCACCACATTCGCCCCCGCCGCCGCCGCAATCGCGGCCACGCCAAGGCCAATCGGACCTGCGCCCACCACCAAAACCTGCTCATCCGCCGTAACGGCCGCACGGCGCACCGCATGCGCGCTGATGGCGAAGGGTTCAATCAGCGCGGCGGCTTCGGGATCAACCTCATCCACCGCCAGCAAATTGCTGGTCGGCGCGCTGAGGAATTCGCAGAAACCGCCATCCTGATGCACCCCAATCACCGAGATTTTTTCGCAGCAGTTGGTTTTGCCACTCAAACAGGCATCGCACTGCTGGCAGGCAACGTAGGGAATCAGCACCACGCGCTGGCCCAGCCTGAAGCCGCTGGCCTGGCTGCCGAGTTCCACCACTTCACCACACAGCTCATGCCCCAACACGCGTGGATAGCTGAAAAACGGCTGATTTCCGGCCCAGGCGTGGATATCGGTGCCACAAATGCCGGCGGCGATCGGTTTGATCAGAACTTCATGGGCGGCGGGCGTCGGCTTCGCGCGCTGCTGCCATACCATCTGGCGCGGCTCGGCGACTACCAGCGTTTTCATCATTGTCATTGGCTTCTCCTGTGCTGTTGTCGCAGTTATGGCGAAAATCGCCGATGGCAGCGTTTTGCATTGGGGGAAGTGTGAAGCCAACCGCTTTTTTTGGGCTTTGTATGGTTTTTAATAGATAAAAAACCGGAGACGCGTATGAGCCGCAGCCAGAACCTACGTCAGAACGTGATTAACCAGATGCTGGAAGGCATTGCTAAACGGCATATCCGTTCGCCGTTGCCCCCGCAGGCGGCGCTGGCCGAGATGTTCAACATCAGCCGCACTACGGTGCGCCACACTTTGCAGCATCTGCATGAGCGCGGCGTGCTGGAAAAGGTGGATGAAACCTACGTTATCGTGCGCGATCCCAGCGAAGAAGATGGTTTTAACGCCCTGACGCCGCCGATCGATCAGCAGGCGCTGCAGTTTGAGCAGACCTTTTTCAACCTGATTAATCAGCGTCAGCTGATGCCGGGCGATACCTTTAGCGAGCTGCAGTTAGCCCAGCAGGTGAAGGTCAGTCCGGTTGTGGTACGTGAATTCCTGCTGCGCTTTATGCGTTATGACCTGCTGGAACCGGTGAAGCGCGGACAATGGCGCATGAAGAAGTTCGATCAGAAGTATGCCGAGAACCTGTTTGAGCTGCGTGAAATGCTGGAAACCCACGCGCTGACCCGTTTTCTCAACCTGCCTTCGCAGGATGAGCGCTGGATGCAGGCGCGCGACCTGCTGGATCGCCATCGTTCGATGCGTGACACCATCGCCAGCAATTACCGCCACTTCGCCGCGCTGGATAAAGAGATGCACACGCTGATTCTCTCCGCCGCCAACAATCCGTTTTTTAATCAGTCGCTGGAGATTATTTCCGTGATTTTTCACTCGCATTATCAATGGGATGAAACCGATCTTAAGCAAAGAAATATCGTGGCGCTGGAGGAACATATGGCGATTCTGACAGCGCTGATTAGCCGTCAGGATGTCGAAGCGTTATGTGCGCTACACAATCATCTCGGCACCGCCAAGACATCGATGATCCGTTCGATCCGCCAGTACAATTAAAAACCGATTAAAAACCACAAAGCATTAGCTCCCGCACGAATCTGAAACATCTCCGCAACATCCCGATCTGATTGCTTCTAGTCTCGAAGTCTATCCGTTGGGGCAGCACCGTTTTGCTGCCGCAGGATCCCACACAAACGCATAACGATAAGTACCCAGATCCGGGAGGTCGCAATGGAAAATACTTCGGCTCGTGGCCGCGAAAACGCGCCACAACCGGCTGCAGACGGGCAAGATTTTATCCCGGCACGCAGTGACGTGGTGCGCTCGCCGCGCATCAGAAAGATCCAGATTACCGCCATGCTGCTGCTGCTGTTCGCCGCCATGATCAACTATCTCGACCGCAGTTCGCTGTCGGTGGCCAATATGACCATTCGGGGAGAACTGGGTTTATCCGCGACAGAAATTGGCGTGCTGCTGTCGGCCTTCTCGCTGGCGTACGGCTTAGCGCAGCTGCCGTGCGGTGCGCTGCTCGATCGCAAAGGGCCGCGCATCATGCTGGCGATTGGTATGTTCTTCTGGTCGCTGTTCCAGGCGGCCGCCGGTTTGGTGCATAACTTCACCCAGTTTATTTTGGTGCGTATCGGCTTAGGTATTGGCGAAGCGCCGATGAACCCGTGCGGCGTCAAGGTGATCAACGACTGGTTCAACATCAAAGATCGCGGCATGCCGATGGGCATGTTTAACGCCGCTTCGATGATTGGCTTGTCGATTGCGCCACCGATTTTGGCCGCGATGATGATGGTGATGGGCTGGCGCGGCATGTTTATCACTATCGGCGTGCTCGGCATGTTTCTCGCCATCGGCTGGTATCTGATGTACCGCGATCGCGATAACAACACGCTGAGCGGTGAAGAGATTCACTATCTGCAGGCGGGCAGCGTGGCATCGCGCAAAGAACCGCTGAGTTTTGCCGAGTGGCGCGGCCTGTTCAGGCAGCGCACCATGTGGGGCATGATGATTGGCTTCAGCGGCATCAACTACACCGCGTGGCTGTACATCGCGTGGCTGCCGGGCTATCTGCAATCCACTTATAATCTTGATCTGAAAAGCACCGGTTTACTGGCCGCGATTCCATTCCTGTTCGGCGCGGCGGGCATGCTGCTGAACGGTTATGTGGTCGATGCGCTGGTGCGTCGCGGCCATGATGCGGTGAAGGTGCGTAAGATCTCAATCGTCACCGGCATGCTGTTGTCCGCCGCGTTTACCGCCTTTGTAACGCGTGCCACCGACACCACCAGCGCGGTCACCATGATTGGTATGGCGCTGTTCTGCATCCACTTTGCCGGTACATCGTGCTGGGGTCTGATTCACGCCAACGTCACGGCGCGCATGACCGCCTCGGTCGGCAGCATCCAGAACTTCGCCAGCTTCGTGTTCGCCTCGTTCGCCCCGGTGATCACCGGTTGGGTGCTGGATACCACCAAGTCGTTTAGCCTGGCGTTGATGATTTGCGCCGGTGTGACGGTGGTGGGTGCGCTGGCCTATTTGCTGCTGGTGCGTAAGCCGATTACCGATGGGGTTTGAATGGTCGCCAGGAATGGCGTAATACATGTCAGTTAAGCGCAGTGCGACTTTCGTTCGCCTCGTACTGAGGCAGTTGCAGCACCTTCGTGCGGCGACCGAGCAGAGGGCGTCTGGCCACGCCCTCTGCACTCCCAGGCCTTGCGCCAGCCCAACCCGCCGCTTCGCGGTACCTTCACTCATTCACGATTCCTGACGGACCGGTGTCGATTCGCTCCTGCTCAACGCCACCTCTCGCCGCATCCATGCGGCTCGTCCTGGAATCCCTCAATCGTTCAGCGGATTGGGATGTCGCCTCAACACCCTCGCTGCAGCAGCAATGCGTTTTCTTAATTCACAATCGCTATAAGCTCCGTAAAGTCGCCATGCATGGCGACCGGATGCCTATGAATATGCGCACCGGCAATTGGCGTTATGCCGGGTGGGTGAAAAACTGCGATTCACACTGGCGCGCGATCTCCCACAGCTTGTTGCGAATCACCTGTTTCAGCTGCAGCGTTGATTGCGACTGCGGCTGATCGCGGCGACTGATTAACATCACTTCAAACGGTAGCGGCTGCGCGACCGGTAACAACTTGAGCTGGTCGGCATAACGGCACGCGGTAAACAGATCGACAATCCCGACGCCGCCGCCCGCCAGCACCATATCGGCAATCACCGAATAGGTTTTAATCGACAGCGATACCGCCGGATTGAGCCCTTTATCGCGCAGCGCGCGGTGCAGCACCCGACCAAGCGGATCCTGATTCTGCATCATCAACAGGTTGTTGGCGCACAGCCACTCCAGCGTCACCGGCTCATGGTGGGTGTGATCGCGCGGCAGCAACGCCACCATCGACGACTGAAACAGCGGTTCCGCCAGTAAATCGGCATCCACCTGCTGACCAAACACCAGCGCGAAATCGAGCTGATTATCCATCAGCATGCGGCACAAGGTGCTGAAGTGCTCGGTGACCAGTTCCACGCTGACCGACGCCGCCTGTTGCCGCCAGTTCACCAGCGCGGGTGCTAATACCATCTGACCAAACGCATGCGCAGCACCGACGCGCACCGTTTGCCCTTCGCCGCGCCGCAGTTGCTCGGTCAGTTGGGTAATCGCCTGTAAACGCTGATAGATATCTTCCACTTCCGGCAGCAAGCGCCTCCCTTCTGCCGTCACCACCATGCCCTGCGCGCGCCGCTCAAACAGCGCAAAACCGAGCTGCTGCTCGGCGTGATTAAGCACGCGGCTGACATTCGGCTGCGACACATTTAGCAAACGCGCCGCCGCACTGATGCTTCCGGTCTGCACAATCGCCTGAAAGACTTCGATATGCCGCAGCCGCATGATTATTCGCCCCAGGTGGCTTCAAGCACGCGCAGCCAGTTGCCGTGGCAAATCTTCTCCAGCAGCTCACGCGAATAGCCCCGCTGCGCCAGCGCCTGCACCAGTAGCGGGAATCCGGCCACGTCCTTCAGATCGCCTGGCATGGTGGCGCCATCGAGATCCGAACCAAAACCGACGCCCTCTTCCCCCACTTTTTCCAGCAGATACTCAACGTGACGCACGATGGCATCGACGCCGGTCGGCGCATGACGATCGCCATCTTCACGCAGGAACGGCACGGCAAAATTGACGCCGACAAAGCCGTTGGTTTCGGCAATCGCCGCCAGCTGGCGATCGGTGAGATTACGCGACTGCGCGCTGAGCACATGCGCGTTGGAGTGGCTCGCCACCAGCGGCGCATCGCTGATTTCCGCGGTGTGCCAGAAGCCTTTCTCATCCATATGCGACAAGTCGACCATGATGCGGCGGCGATTACAGTCGCGCACCAGCTGCTTGCCCGCAGCCGTCAGGCCGTTGCCGATATCTGGCGACGAGGGATAGAAGAACGGCACGCCGTCGCCGAACTGATTCGGGCGGCTCCACAGCGGTCCCAGCGTGCGCAAGCCGCTGGCATACAGCATGTCGAGCAGCTCGCCGTGGGTATCCAGCGCTTCCGCACCTTCGACGTGCATCACCACCGCTAACACCTTGTTCACCATGCAGTGACGAATCTCGCGCACGCTGCGGCAAATCTTCACCTGGCCATTCGAGGCCTGCTCAATGCGCAGCAGCAGCGCCAGCATGGAAAACGTCGCGTCGCGCGCTGAGTTGATAATTTCCTGAGGAAAATCTGCGAGGTCTGGCGCACTTCTTGCAATCAAAGGGTGGGACGGCACCCAGGTGGCGAAAATGCCACCTGCCATATTTCCCTGACGGATACGCGGCAAGTCCATTTGGCCCGTTTTGGTGCCAGTAAAAAAGGCATTAACCGCGTCCGGCTGATGGTGCTGCCACAGCTTATTCAGCACGTCGTTGTGGCCGTCAAAGACCGGAATATCGAGGGTAATCGAGTCAGACATGTTGTTCAGTTCCATGTTCGGGGGAAAGCGCAGCACTGCCAGCTGGCGGAGCAAATTGCACCATAAAAGGGCAAAACCACACGCGTGAAACAAAGGACGTAGAACCGGTATTAATCCTCCGGTGGGTGCCTAAAGTCAAGACAAAAAACAATCAAACGGCAATTTTTTATTTTAATTATCAATAAGTTGGGAGTTTACATGGTTACCAGAAGACGTTTTCTTGCAGGATGCACTGCTGTACCTGTTGTTTCCTACCTCAGCCTGAATGCTTCCTTTGCCGCGACGCCGCCGACCATGCTGGTGATCGCGATGCAGCTCGATAACATCACCAGCCTCGATCCACACGAAAGCTTCGAAGCCACCGGCGGCCAGATCTGCGGCAACCTCTATCAACGTCTAGTCACGCCCGATCCTAAGCAAGCCGATAAAGTGATTGGTCAACTGGCGCAAAGCTGGGACGTCAGCAGCGATAACGGCACTTACACGTTCCATCTCGATCCGGCGGCCAAATTCGCCGATGGTTCGCCGCTTACCGCAGAAGACGTGGCATTCTCGATTGAGCGTATCGTCAAGCTGGATAAGAGCCCGGCCTTTATTATCAACCAGTTCGGCTTTACCAAAGACAACGTTACGCAGCGGGTCACCGCGAAAGATGCGCACACCGTGGAGATGAAACTCGGCGCGCCGGCGGCCGAAACCTTCCTGCTCTACTGCTTGTCCGCCACCGTCGGCAGCATCGTGTCGAAGAAAGCCTGTCTGGCGAACCAGCAGAACAATGACTTCGGTAACGGCTGGCTGAAACAGCACAGCGCCGGTTCCGGTGCCTTTACCCTGCGCACCTGGAATGCCAGCGAAACGGTGATTCTGGAGATTAGCCCGCAATATAAAGGCGCCAGCAAAACCAAACGCGTGATCCTTAAACACATCGCCGACCCAGCCGCGCAGGCGCTGATGCTGAAAAAAGGCGATGTTGATGCCGCGTATGACCTCACCACCGAACAGCTGCTGCAGGTGAAAAACGACAGCAGCGTGTCGCTGGTGAATCAGTCGCTGTCGGCCATCATGCTGATGTCGTGCAACACCAATAATCCGTATCTGAAAAAACCGCAGGTGTGGCAGGCGCTGAAGTGGGCGCTGGATTACGACAGCATTCAGAAAAACATTCTGTCGATGAGTTTTGTTACCCATCAAAGCTTCCTGCCGAGCGGCTTCCCGGCGGCGCTGGACGATACGCCATTCCACAAAGATCTGGCGAAAGCCAAAGCGCTGCTGGCCGAAGCGGGATATCCGGACGGTTTCGAAATCACCCTCGATCACTACTCCATGCAACCCTATCCGGACATCGCGCAGGCGATTCAGACGCAATTGGGCGCGATTGGCATCAAAATGTCCCTTATCGCCGCCGAAAACCGCCAGGTGCTGACCAAGATGCGTGCGCGTCAGCATCAGCTGGCATTGACGGTTTGGGGCGCCGATTACTTTGATCCCAACTCCAACACCGAAGCCTTCTGCGTTAACACCGACAACAGCGATAACGCGCGTGCGCGAACGCTGGCGTGGCGCTGCAGCTGGTCAGACGATGAATTTAACAAACTCACCGAGCAGGCGCTGCATGAGCCGGATCCGACGAAGCGCATCGCGCTCTATCAGCAGATTCAGCAGTTAGGCCGCGAGAAGAGTCCGTTTATTTTCATGATGCAGAAGACCAAAAACGTGGCCACCAGCAAAGCACTGAGTGATGTCCACATGACCGTGCTGGAGCAGTGGCCGTATGCGCAGGTGAAAAAAGCCTGATGCCGTTACTGAAGAGAATCGTCAGCACCCTGGGAAGCCTGGTGCTGACGCTGTTTGGTCTGTCGGTGTTGACCTTTTTCATTGGCCGCGTCATGCCCACCGATCCGGTGCTGGCGGCGGTCGGTGATAACGCACCGCAATCGGTCGTCGAGCGCGTGCGTGCGGAAATGGGGCTGGATCAGCCCCTTTACGTGCAGTTTGGTCACTACATCAATCAACTGCTGCATGGCGATCTCGGTAAATCGATTCTCACCTCGAATCCGGTGATTACCGACATCGCCCGCTTCTTCCCCGCCACCATGGAACTGGCAACGGCGGCCATCATCATCGCGGCGCTGATCGGCATTCCGCTGGGCGTGTGGGCGGCGGTACGACAACGTTCGTGGGTCGACCAAACCATTCGCGTGATCTGTCTCGCAGGCCATTCGCTGCCGGTGTTCGTGCTGGCGCTGCTGAGCCTGCTGGTGTTCTACGCGGTGCTCGGCATTGCGCCCGGCCCCGGGCGTCAGGACATCATCTGGCAGGATATGGTGCCGCAGGTCACCGGCTTCCTCACCATCGATTCGCTGCTGGCAGGGGAAACCGACGCCTTCTGGGATGCGCTGGCCCACATGGCGCAGCCGTTGCTGATTCTGGCTTACTTCAGCATGGCCTACATCACGCGTATGACGCGCACCTTTATGCTTAACGCGCTGAGTGGCGAGTTCGTGATCACCGCGCGCGCCAAAGGTTTGTCGTCACGGCGGGTGATTTGGCGGCATGCGTTTCCCACCGTGGCGGTTCAGCTGGTAACGGTGCTGGCGCTGACTTACGCCGGATTGCTGGAGGGCGCGGTGGTGACGGAAAACGTCTTCGCCTGGCCCGGCATCGGCCAATATCTCACCACATCGCTGATGAACGCCGACATGAACCCGGTGATCGGCGCCACCTTGCTGGTCGGCACCGTGTATGTGCTGCTCAATCAGCTGGCTGACCTTCTCTATCGACTTTGGGACCCGCGCGTAAAATGATCTTCTTCTCACGAGAATGGCTGCTCGACGACACGCCAGCCAATCGTCGCCAGGCGGTGTGGGGCCGGCGTTATCGCTTGTGGCTCAGCCTGCGCAGTAATCCCCTGGCGATGGCCGGACTGCTGGTGGTGGCGGTGATGCTGCTGCTGGCGCTGTTTGCGCCGTGGCTGACGCCGTTCGATCCCGGCATGCAGCATCTGGAAAACCGTCTGGCGGCCCCTTCTGCCGCGCACTGGCTCGGCACTGATGAACTGGGTCGCGATGTCTGGACGCGCATTATCTACGGCGGCCGCACCACACTCGGCATGGTGATCGCCGTGGTGCTGCTTACCGCGCCGCTCGGCCTGCTGATTGGCTGCATCGCCGGTTATGCCGGCGGTTTCATCGATAAAGCGCTGATGCGTTTGACCGACATCTTCCTCGCCTTCCCACGGCTGATTCTGGCGCTGGCGTTTGTCGCGGCGCTGAAACCTGGCGTGGAGAGCGCGATTCTGGCGATTGCCCTGACATCGTGGCCGCCGTATGCGCGTCTGGCGCGGGCCGAAACCCTGCAGTTCCGCCACAGCGACTTTATCGCCGCCAGCCGTCTGACCGGCGCTTCGCCGCTGCGCATTATTTTGCGCCACATTATGCCGCTGTGCGTGCCGAGCCTGATTGTGCGCGTCACGCTAGACATGAGCTCCATCATCATTACCGCCGCCAGCCTCGGTTTTCTCGGCATGGGCGCGCAGCCGCCGTCACCGGAATGGGGCACGATGATCGCCACCGCGCGTCGTTTCCTGTTCAGCGAATGGTGGGTGCCATTGATGCCGTGTATCGCGATTTTCCTGACGTCATTGGCGTTTAACTTTCTCGGCGACGGTCTGCGTGACGTGCTGGATCCCAAGGAGCGCTAAATGTTGGTGGAAATCGAGAACCTGCGCGTTGCCTTCCGCTCGCGCAGCGAAACCGTTGAAGCCGTGCGCGGCGTCAGTTTTAGCGTGGGCCGCGAGAAGTTTGCCATTGTCGGCGAAAGCGGTTCCGGCAAGTCGCTGACCGCGCGCAGCCTGATGCAGTTATTGCCGGGCAATGCGGAAGTCAGCGCCGACGTGCTGCGCTTCGACGGTATCGATCTGCGCGGTGCCAGCGAGAAAGTGCTGCGTAAAATTCGCGGCAAGCGCGTCGGTTTTATCCTGCAGGACCCGAAATATTCACTCAATCCGGTGATGACCATCGGCCAGCAGATTGCCGAAGCCTGGCGCGAGCACAAAGGCGGCAGCCATAAAGCAGCGATGCAGGCGGCGATTGATCTGCTGGAGCAGGTGAAGATTCGCGATCCCGCAGCCGTGGCGAAACGCTATCCGCATGAAGTCTCGGGCGGCATGGGCCAGCGCGTGATGATTGCCATGATGCTGGCGCCCGATCCGGAGCTGTTAATCGCCGATGAACCCACCAGCGCGCTGGATGCCACGGTGCAGGCGGAGATCCTCAAGCTGATTGACGAGCTGGTATCGGCGCGCGGCATGGGGCTGATTCTGATTAGCCACGATTTGCCGCTGGTGTCGCACTTCTGCGATCGCGTGGCGGTGATGTACGCCGGCCGCATCGTTGAGCTGCTCGATGCCGGGCAGCTGCAGCAGGCGCAGCATCCCTATACGCGCGGTTTGCTGGCGTGTTTGCCGTCGTTGCGCCATCCGCGCGAGCGTTTACCCGTATTGCAGCGCGATGCCGCGTGGCGCAACTAACGCAGTTTCAAGCCGCTCCGTATGCGTAGCGGCGCGATTCATCGCGCATTTTGATGTTGGCACCGTGCTCATCCGGGCATTGCGCAATAAATTGCGCCGCTACGGAATGGTGCGTGAAAAATGAAAACAGGCTTCCCATGATTCAAATCGATAACCTGCGCATCAACTTCGGTGCGCACACGGCGGTAAAAGACGTCAGTTTCTCGGTCGGTAACGGCGAAAGCTTTGGCCTGGTCGGTGAAAGCGGCTCGGGCAAATCCACCATCCTGCGCGCGCTCGCCGGACTGAATGCCGACTGGCAAGGCAGCATGCTGTTTGGTGGCATGCAGCTCAGCGCCAAACGCAGCCGCGCCTTCTATCGTCAGGTGCAGATGGTATTTCAGGATCCGTTTGGTTCGCTGCACCCGCGCCAGACCATCGATCGCATCCTGCACGAACCGCTGCTGGTGCATCAGCTTGATCGCGCCGAACAGCGCATTAGCCAGACGTTAAGCGAAGTGGGGTTGCCCGCGTCGGTGCGTTTCCGCTATCCGCATCAGCTGTCGGGCGGCCAGCGTCAGCGCGTGGCGATTGCGCGCGCGCTGATCGCCGAACCGGAAGTGCTGCTGCTGGATGAGCCGACCTCGGCGCTGGATGTGTCGGTGCAGGCCGAAATACTCAATTTACTCAGCGATCTCCGCAGCGAGCGCAAACTCACCTACATTATGGTGACGCATAACCTCGCGGTGGTAACGCATCTGTGTCAGCGCATTGGCGTGATGCAGAATGGCGAGATGGTGGAACAGCTGAGCGCCGACGATCTGCGCGCGCGGCGCATCCAGCATCCACATACCGCCCAACTTTTCGATCTCAGCATGACGCTGGAGGAACCGGCATGACCGCTTACTGGCAACGCGCCGCGGATGTCGCACAACAGATCACTGAAAGCTGGCAACAGCCAGGCGCGCCGGGCGGTGCGATGATCCTGTTTGATGCGCACCAGATTCACTCAACGCACTGCGCCGGATTGGCTGATTTGGCGCAGCAAACGCCGTTCAGCGCCGACAGCGTGGTACGTTTCGCCTCCATCACCAAACATCTGTTTGCTGCGCTGGTGACCGGGCCGGGCCGCCGCTATCTCAAGCTCGACGATCCGCTGGTGCAGCATCTGCCGCAGCTGCGCGGCGCCAACGGCCAGATCACCGTCGGCCAGGCGCTGGATATGAGCAGCGGTTTGCCGGACGTGCGCGAAACCTTATCGCTGCTGGGATTGTCGGTGTACAACGCCACCCGCGCCGACGACCTGCTGGATTTTGTCGCGCGCGAAGGCGATCTCAACTACGCGCCCGGCAGCGAAATCTCCTACACCAATACCGGTTATCGGCTGGTTGAAGAGGCGCTGAAAGCCAAAGGCGTGTTATTCAATGACCTGCTGCAGCAGTACATCTGCGATCCGCTGGATATCAACCTGATTGCGCCGGAAAGCTGGTTCGATATTGTGCCCGGTTTAGTGCCCGGCTACTGGCAAAACGGCGCGCAGTGGCAGCTCTCCAGCGCCGGTTTGCATCTCTCGGCATCGGGCAGCGTCACCGGCAGCCTGAATCATCTGACGCGCTGGCTGCAAAGCCTGCTGGCCGATAGCGGGCCGGGTGCGGGCGTGCTGCAGCGCCTGAGCGCGCCGCGTCATCTCAACGATGGCCGCACCAGCGGATACGGTTTGGGCATCACCAGCTCGACGCTTGGCAGCCAGACGCTGTTCGGTCACGGCGGTTCGCATGCCGGTTATAAGAGCTATTTCCTGCTGCATCCGGAGCTGAAAATCGGCGTGGCGCTGGTCGCCAACCGCGAAGATGTCACCACCTCAGAAAGCGTGCTGCGCGTGATGGCGGCGCTGCTCAATCGTGCGTTACCGGAGAAAGGACACGATTTAACGCCCGGACTTTACGTGGCGGAAGACGCCGCCGACTGGCTGGAAATCAAAGGCGTGACCGCCACCTGGCTCGGCGCAGGCGATACCTTGTGGCGTGACGATGTGCACGGCACGGCGGTGTCGCTCTCCAGCACTTTCCCGATGCAACTACGCCATGCTGGCGCGGCGATTGTGGGAGAGATTGGTCATGCCGCCCGACGTTTTGTGCCGGTGCAGGCCGATCAGGCCAGCCTCGATCATCTGCAGGGCCGCTGGTTCGCGCCGCAGTGGCGCAGCGAGTTGGTGATTGAGGGCGACAGCTTAATCATGGGCATCGGCCCGGCGGCGATTCGTGCGCGTTTGCAGTCGCTGGGCAACGATCGCCTATTAGCCACCGCGCAGGATGGACCGTGGGAGAAGCGCTTCGCGATTGCGCGCGAAGGCGACACGCTGCGGCTGCTGTTGAATCGTAGCCGCGTGGTGCGCTTTTTACAGACAGCACGCCCTAAATAATTCGAGTTGCAGCAAGGCGGCAAGTGGGTGAATCCCCAGGAGCTTACATCAGTAAGTGACTGGGGTGAGCACACGTAGCCAACGCAGCGGCGGCTCGAAGTATGACGGGCGCTAAGCCACGTAATGATGTAAACGACCGATTTTCTCGATTTCGACTTCAATCTCATCGCCGGGGAACATAAACAGCGGTGGCGTGCGTTTTTTACCGACGCCGCCCGGTGAACCGGTGATGATCACATCGCCTGGCGACAGCGGGCTGAACGCGGAGATGTACTCAATGATCTTCGCCACCGGATGCACCATGCTGGCGGTGGTGTCGTTCTGCACTTCGCGCTGATTGAGCCAGGTTTTGATCGCCAGCTGCTGCGGATCGGGGATCTCGTCAGCGGTGGTCATCCACGGTCCGAAACCGCCGGTCTGCTGCCAGTTTTTCCCGGCGGTGAACCAGGTAAACTGCATGTCGCGCACCGTGGCATCCATAAAGCAGCTGTAGCCCGCAACGTGCTGCAACGCATCGGCGGCTTTCACCTGATAGGCCGCTTGGCCGATGATCACCGCCAGTTCACCTTCGTAATCAAATTCCTGCGTGGTGATGGGTTTCAGCAGCGGCTGCTGGTGCGCCGCCAGCGAATCCGCGAAACGCACAAATAGCGTCGGCGCTTCAATCGTCTCGGCAAACTCTTTGCGTTTGTCGGCGTAGTTCATGCCAACGCAGAACACTTTGCCAGGATTTTCCACCACCGGCAGGAAGCGAATGGCGCTAAACGGGTGATCAATCGGCTGGGACTCATAGGCGTCGAGATCGCTTAACGCGCCGCGTTGCAGCAAGGTTTTCAGGTCCGGGCAGTCAGCGCCGAGACGCAAGCCGATATCAATCACGCCCTCTTGCTGCACAATACCGTAACTTTTTCTTTGCTGTTCAATAAGATAAAAACTGCAGAGCTGCATGACTGCCTCGTTGTTATATATAAATTGCGCGCAGGTTAGCAAAATTCAGCAGGAAATGCGGACCGACCTGATGAAAATCACGACTGCGTGGTCGCCAGATAGGAGAAGGCGCTCAGCAGGCTAATCAACGTGTTCATGTCATCCGCGCGATAGCCTACGGTGACCGCGTCAATGCGCGTCACGCCGGGGATCAGGCTGAACAGATCCGCCAGCACCGGTTTGCTGGCTTGCAGCTGCATCTCATAGGGCGCGCTCAGGCGCGTGGTGCTGACCTGGCGTTTGCGTTGCACGGCGGCCGTCGCTGCAGCGCGAATGGCATTTTGCGCTGCCTGCGGGCTAATGGATTCGGCGCAGGTGTGCGAGATGGCGCGTTTCACGCAGACGTAATCCACCGAGGGATAATGCTCGGCAATCCAGCCTTTAAGCTGATCGTCACCGCTCACCAGCCACAGCGGCGTGCCCTGTTCAGCAGCGGCTGCGGCGTAGATGTCGCTTTCGCCCATCACCTTGCCGTTGATGTGAATGCGCCAGAACGCACGGCCGTTAATGGTGTGCGCCAGCACGCCCGGTTCACCCGCCGCGCTGTGATAGCCGATAAAGAACAGGCCATCAAACGGCTGCTGCTCAATGCCTTCTACCATCGATAAGCCGCGCGGTTTGCCCTGCACCATGCGCGCGCGGGGATCGATATTTTCCGCACGCAGGTTGGTCATCTGCGCGTGGCTGTCGGCCACCACCACTTCCGTTGCGCCGCCAGCAAAGGCGCCATCGATTGCGGCGTTAACTTCCTGTTCCATCAGTCCACGCGCCAGTTGGTATTCGGCGTGGCCGGGTGAACACTGTTCCGGCCGCATCACGCCGGCGATGCCTTCGATATCGGCTGAGATAAAGATTTTCATCAAATTAATTTATCCAATACTTCCGTTAACGACGGCCGATGATGGCCACGAAAACCGGTGACAGATTCGGCGCTGAGTAAGGCATCCAGCACAGCGTGTTCGGTGGCATCGGCGGCGGCGGCGAGCAGCGGTTCCAGCGTGGACTCTTCTGGCGGTTGCGGCTGCGACTGGGTGGAAAACGCCAGCGCGATATCGCCCGAACCGTGGCCCCAATAACTGCCTAGTCGTCCCAAACCGGCACCGGCGCGTTTGGCGACGCGCTTCAGCTGACGTGCATCGAGCGGCGCATCGGTCGCCATAATAATGATGATGGAACCGGCATCGCGCTGCGGCGTCAGTTCCGGCAGCAGCGGCGCGATCATCTCACCCAGGCGTACGCCATCCAGCGTCAGCGCGGTTAACGCGCCAAAGTTCGCCAGCACCAGCACGCCCAGCGTGGCGTTGAGCGACGGAATACTGCGCGATGCCGTGCCAATGCCGCCTTTCAAACTGAAACAGCTCATGCCGCGCCCGGCACCGACGCTGCCGCGCTCGAAATCTGCCGTGGCGTCATAGAGTGCCTGCTGCGCCATCGCTTCGGTGATCGCCAGCGCCTGAATATCGTTAAGCCAGCCGTCATTGCACTCCAGCGCCAGCGGATTGACCGTGGGCAAGCTGCGGCCCAACTCGCGGTTGCGGCTGATGGCATCGCGCACCAGCGTAGTAAACAGCGTGCCAACCGCCAGCGTGTTGCTCAGTAGAATCGGCGTTTGCAGCACGCCTAACTCTTCAATCTGCACCAGGCCAACCGGCTTGGCGAAACCGTTAAACACCGCCGCCGCACAAGGTAGCGGCTGGGTAAACAGATTGTCGCCCGGCGGCACAATCGCGGTAACGCCGGTTTGTCGCTCGCCGTCGGCTAGCGTGTAGTGACCGACGCGCACGCCGGGCACATCGCTGATGCGATTGGTTGGCCCGCTGGCGCTGCGCGGTTGTCCCAGCTGACGCTCGTTGCGCCAGCGTTGCAGCAGCAGGTCGCGCTGCAGTTGTTGAAAGTCCATGCTTAGCTCTTCAGTTTAGGATCGAGCGTGTCGCGCAGCGCATCACCCAGCAGGTTAAACGCCAGCACGGTAATAAATATCGCCAGACCCGGAAACACGCTAACGTGCCACAAGCCCGCCATCATCATGCTGCGGCTCATCGCCAGAATATTGCCCCACTCCGGCACATCGGGTTCCGGGCCGAGACCGATAAAACTCAGCCCGGCGGCGGTCAGAATACTGGTGCCGATACGCATCGTGAAATAGACAATCACGTTTGACAGCGTGCCCGGCAGAATATGGCGCAGCAGAATCACGCGATCCGGCGCACCGGCGCAGCGCACCGCTTCAACGTACGCCGCCTGTTTCAGCGACAGCGTAGAAGCACGCACGATACGGGCAAATACCGGCACGCTGAAGATCGCCACCGCGATGATGACGTTGTTGAGTCCCGGACCGAGAATCGCTACCACCGCAATCGCCAGCAGCATACCGGGAAAGGCGAACAGCACGTCGGAGCCACGCATAATCAGCATATCGATCCAGCGTCCGTAATAGCCCGCCAGCAGGCCCAGCAGCACGCCGACCACCATGCCGAGCGTCACCGACAGCACGCCAACGTACAGTGAGATACGCGCGCCGAAAATGATGCGGCTGAACAGATCGCGGCCGAGTTCGTCGGTGCCCATCCAGTGCGTGCTGGACGGCGGCGATGACAGCGCCATCCAGTCCGGCGCCATCGGATCCCATGGCGCCAGCCAGGGTGCGAAAATAGCCACCAGCACCAGCAGCAGCACAAAGCCACCGGAGACCAGCGCCAGCGGATTACGCACCAGCGCGTGCAGGAAATCACGCCACGGCGAACGGATCGCCTCCTGCGCTTGGGCAGGCAGAGATTGCAGACTCATCAGGGCTCCTGTCGCAGGCGAATTGCTGGGTTGACCACGGCATACAGCAGATCGACCAGCAGGTTAATGACGATAAATTCAAACACGAACAGCATGACTAATGCCTGGATCACCGGTTGATCCTGCGCCTTGATCGACTCGATCAACAGCCAGCCCAGTCCCGGCCAGTTGAACACGCTTTCGACCACAATCGATCCGCCGAGTAAGAAACCGAACTGCAAACCGAGCATGGTGATCACCGGGATCAACGCATTGCGCATCACGTGTTTCCACGTTACCAGCCGATTGCGCAGCCCTTTGGCTTTGGCGGTACGCACGTAATCTTCCTGCGCCACTTCAAGAAACGCCGAACGGGTGAAGCGCGCCATTACCGCTGCCACCGAGGAACCGAGCGTGATCGCGGGTAATACGATGTCGCTGGGCTGGTTGAAGCCGCTGACGGAGAACAGGCCAAACGGCATGGCGACGAACTGGATCAGCAGCAGACCGAGCCAGAAAGTGGGCATGGAGATGCCGCCGACGGCGACGCTCATTAAGGTCCAGTCCTGCCATTTACCGCGTTTCAGTGCGGCAAATACGCCGAGGAATAAGCCCAGAATCACCGACCAGGCAAACCCGGCCAGCGCCAGCCACAGCGTCGGCATAAAGCCCTGTTTGATCACGTCCAGCACCGGCTGTTGGGTGCGATAAGTGACGCCCAGATCGCCACGCAGCAGGCCGCCGATCCAGTTGATATATTGCTGCGGCAGCGGATCGTTAAGTCCGAGATGCTGACGCGCTGCTTCCACCGCGGCCAAAGGCGCATCCGGCCCGGCGTAGATACGCGCCGGATCGCCAGGCAGCAGTTTGATGAAGCCGAAGACCAGCAGCGAGACCACCAGCAATACGGGGATCATCTCCAGCAGTCGGCGAATGATGTATGCGAACATGCGGTTCCTTTATTTTTTGGGATGGTGCTGGTTGCTCCCAGATGGTGCTGGCTGCCCCCCATCCCGGCCTTCCCCCGCTTGCGGGGGAAGGAGATGCTGCCACATGCCAGTGATGAAGCTGCATGTGGCAGCATCTTCCTCCCCCATTTATGGGGGAGGACCGAGGAGGGGGACAGCGAGCACATTCGTGGGGTGCAGCAAGCACATTCGTAGGGGGACAGCGAGCCCCCAACCCCACCCAACCTTTACTTAAACGTCGCCTGATTAAACAGGAAGTTACCATCCGGCAGCATCGACACACCGCTCAGCGTGCTGCGTTTGCCGACCAGATTGTCTGGCGTGCCGAGGAACGCTACCGGTGCCTCTTTCCACAACACTTTCTGCGCCTCGGCGTAGGCTTCGCCACGCTTGGCCGGGTCGGCGGTGGCTAAGCCACCGGCAATCGCTTTGTCGGCTTCGGCGTTGCTGAAGTACGAAACGTTATACGAGGTCGGCACCCAGGATTCGGTGGCGTAGAGTGGACGCAAGGCCCAATCGGCATCACCGGTTGAGGTCGACCAGCCGCCGTAGTAGAGATCAAATTCCGCCTGTTTCGGGTCCTTCACGCCCCACAGTTTGGCGTTGCGCGTGCCGGAATCCATCGGCGTGACCGTGGCACGAATGCCCACCGTTGCCAGCTGCGCTTTTAACACCTGCGCGGCACGCACGCTGGCGGTGGCGTTGGTGACCCACAGTTTGAGATCGAGGCCATTCGGATAACCGGCGGCCTTCAGCAGCGCTTTGGCTTCATCTGGCGCATAGCGATAGTTAGGCGCGCTCTGCTTCTGGTAGAACTGCACGCCTTCCGGAATCGCCGAACTGGCCGGTTTACCCATGCCGGCAAACGCCACTTTCAGCCACAGATCGCGGTCAATGGCGTAGTTGATCGCCTGCCGCACGCGCACATCATTCAGCGGTTTGTGCTGAGTGTTGATCGCCATGTAATAGAGATAAATGCTCGGATCGCGCTGCACCGCCAGTTTGCTGTCGCTCTGCACGGTGGCGATCAGATCGGATGGCAGCGGCCAGATCGCATCCACCTGGCCCGACTTCAGCGCCGCAACGCGCGTGGCATCTTCCGGGCTGGGCGAGAAGATCACGTTATCCACTTTCGGCCAGCCTTTTTGCCAGTAGCCGTCGTATTTCGCCAGCGTCACCGCTTTGCCCGGCTGCCACGTTACAAACTTGAACGGGCCGGTGCCGACCGGATGCAGACGCAGCTGCGCTTCTTCCGGATACTGCTTGAGAATCGCCGGGCTCCACATCACCGCCGACGGATGCGCCAGCGTGTTAATGAAGGCACCAAACGATTGGTTCAGATCGATTTTCACCTGATCCGGCGCCAGCACCGTTACCTTGGCAATCATCTTGTAAAGGCTGTTGCGCTTGAGGCCTTTGCTCTGGTCGGCAAGGCGATCGAGGTTGGCTTTCACCGCTTCAGCATCAAACGGCGTGCCGTCCTGGAAGGTCACGTCTTTACGCAGAGTCAGGGTAAATTCGGTGGCGCTGTCGTTGCTGGTGTAGCTGGTGGCGAGCCACGGCTGCAGCTTCATCTTTGCATCGAACTGGAACAGACGCTCGAAGATGCCGCTCTGCACCGAGTAGCTGACGTTATCGGAGGTATCGTGCGGATCGAGGCCGGTGATGTCGGCATACATCGAAATGCGCAGATCCTGCGCCTGAGCGGCGGCGGCCAGCGAGAGGGTCAATCCCAGCGCAAGCGCAGTACGGCGAAAAATCGGGTTCATGAAATCTCCTGGTATTGAGGGTTAGCGCGAAACAAAATCAGCGACCCAGTGTTGCGGGGCAACCTGGCGATAACGCGGTTTAATGACCGTTTCTCCCACCTTGCGTAGCGGCGAAGGAATTTCGCCCTCTTCGAAAGTGCGGGGTTGCCGGTTCTGGGGATCGGCCACCGGCACCGAGGCCAGCAGACGTTGGGTATAAGGATGTTGTGGCTGGTTGAACACCGATTGGCGCGGGCCCAGCTCAACAATCTGGCCGAGATACATCACCGCCACGCGGTTAGCGATACGTTCCACCACCGCCATGTCGTGCGAGATAAAAATCCACGCCACGCCGGTTTGCTGTTGCAGATCCATCATCAGGTTCACCACCTGCGCCTGAATTGAGACGTCCAGCGCCGAGACGGCTTCGTCGGCGATGATCACTTTGGGTTTCAACGCCATGGCGCGCGCAATCGCAATACGCTGGCGCTGGCCGCCGGAAAATTCGTGCGGATAGCGCCGCGCATGTTCCGGCAATAAGCCCACGCTTTTCAGCAACGCATCAACCTGCGGCGACGCTTCTTCCAGCGATTTCACCCTGCCGTGCAGCAGCAGCGGTTCGGCAATGGTGAAGCCGACAGTGATACGTGGATTGAGCGAGGCGTAAGGATCCTGAAACACCATCTGGATTTCACGGCGCAGCGGCTGGAACTGCGCTTCTTTCAGGTTGGCGATTTCATTGCCCTGGAAATGGATGCTGTCGGCGTCGCTGTTAATCAGCCGCATCAGCGCCCGGCCGGTGGTGGATTTGCCGCAGCCGCTTTCGCCGACAATCGCCAGGGTTTCACCCGGCCACAGGCTGAAGTCGATCTGCTCCACCGCGTGCACCTGATGGGTGAGCGCCGAGAAAATCCCGCTGCGAATCGGGTAGTACACTTTCAGGCCACGCACATCCAGCAGCGGCGTTTCGTCATAGCGCGCGGTGCGCTGCTCGCTGTTATCGCTAGCATTGCTGCCCAACAGCGGAAAACGCTGCGGCCATGCGTGCTCACGCATATCGCCAAGTTTCGGCACCGCCGCCAGTAACGCTTTGGTGTAAGGATGCTGCGGCGCGTTGAAGATTTCAGTTACCGTGCCCTGTTCAACCACTTCGCCGCGCAGCATCACCACCACGCGATCGGCGATTTCTGCCACCACGCCCATGTCGTGGGTGATGAACAGCACCGCCATCTGCTTCTCGCGTTGCAGGTCGCGCAGGATGTGCAGAATGCGCGCCTGCACCGTGACATCCAGCGCGGTGGTCGGCTCATCGGCGATCAGCAGTTGCGGATCGCAGGCCAGCGCCTGCGCAATCATCACGCGCTGGCGCATGCCGCCCGACAGCGAATGCGGATAGCTTTTCATCACGCGATCCACATCGGCGATGCGCACCTGGCGCAGTAATTCACGTGCGCGCGCGTCGGCCTGACTTTTGTCGCAAATCTGATGGTCACGTAGCGCTTCAGTCAGCTGATCGCCGACGCGCAGCACCGGGTTGAGCGAGGTCATCGGCTCCTGAAATATCATCGCCATTTCGCGGCCACGCAAAGCACGGCGCTGGGTTTCATTCAGCGTGGCAAGCTGATGCGCGTGGCCCTGACGATCGCGGAACTGCATGCTGCCGCGATCGATACGCCCGGATGCGGCTAGCAAGCCCATCACCGCCAGCGAGGTGACCGATTTACCCGAGCCACTTTCGCCCACCACGGCGACAATTTCGCCCTGATGAATGTTAAAACTGATGCCCTTCAGCGCCTGATTTTCGCCGCTGCGGCCGCGAAAACTGACGCTGAGATCCTGAATCGCGAGCACCGGTTCTGAACCGGCAACGCTGGCGGCGTTGGGTGTAAGTAAAGTGTCCGTCATCGTTGCTCCGCATGCGGGTTACAGCCAGATTTGGCCTTGAGCGTAAGAAAGGAAGGGCGAGCTATCGGCGGCCAGCCAAATGGGGCCATCGAGATCGACATGTTCAGCGGCAATCGTCACCGGCAGCGCCGCTTCCATCGCCAGTGAAGAACCGAGCATGCAGCCGACCATCAACCGCATATCGTGCTTCTGCGCCTCCTCCACCATCGCCAGCGCTTCGGTCAAACCGCCGCACTTATCCAGCTTGATATTGATCATCTCGTAGCGATTGCGCAGCGGCGCGATGTCCTCGCGGGTGTGGCAGCTCTCGTCGGCACACACCGGAATCGGGTGCGTGAAGCGCTGCAACGCCTGATCCTGACCCGCCGGCAGCGGCTGCTCGACCATCGCGATGTTAAAACTCGCCAGCGCGTTGAACAGGCTGGGCAAATCCACGCCCGACCAGGCTTCATTGGCATCAATGATTAAGATGGCGCGCGGCGCGGCCTGACGAATCGCGGCGACTTTCTCCAGAATGTCGTCGCGATTAAGTTTGATTTTCAGCAGGATGGCGCCGCGTGATACCGCATCGGCAGCGGCGGCGGCCATGTTTTCGATGGAGTCGAGGCTGAGGGTTTCGGCGGTGATCACCGATGGCGGCTGACGACGCTCGCACTGTTGCCACAGCGTGTGCTTCGCCAGCGCGGCATCGAGACGCCACAGCGCACAGTCCAGCGCATTACGCGCTGAACCGGCTGATAAACGGCTTTGCAGATCGAGGCGGCTCAGGCCCGCTTCCATGGCAGCGCGCAGCGCTTCCAGTTCGGCGTTGACGCTTTCTGGCGTTTCATCGTAGCGCGGCGTTGGCGTACATTCGCCGCGGCCAATAAAGCCGTTCTGCTCCAGCGTCACGCGAATCACCGTGACTGCGGTGCGCGTACCGCGTGAGATGGCGAACGGACGCGCCAGCGGCAGCTCCAGCACTTCAATCTGCATGCGCCGCATGTTAGCCACGCTCCTGCAGCAGCGCGGCGATATCCGCAATGCCAAAACGCACCGGATCGGTAGCAGGCACGCCGAATTCGGCGCTGATCTCTGCACAATAGGCGCGCGCTTCGTCTTCGCTGTAGTTCGAGGTGTTGATGGCGAAACCGGCCAGCTGAACCGCGTCGCTGGTGACGTGCGCTGCGCGCAGGTTGGCTTCAACGCAATCTTTCAGGCTGACCATTGGCTGATGCGGCAGATGACGCATATGCGGACGCCCCATTTCATGGCACATCACCAGCCAGTGCGGCTGCGCACCGTGGATCAGGCCCATGCTGACGCCAGCATAGGAAGGATGGAACAGCGAACCCTGACCTTCAACGATATCCCAGTGATCGGCGTCATTGGCTGGCGACAGCGCTTCGACCGCGCCGGCGATGAAGTCGGCAATCACTGCATCAATCGCGATACCTTCGCCCGCGACCAAAATACCGGTCTGGCCGGTGGCGCGGAAATCGGCTTGCATGCCGCGTTCACGCATCGCGGCTTCCAGCGCCAGCGAGGTGTACATCTTGCCTACCGAGCAATCGGTGCCGACAGTAAGTACACGCTTACCTGTGCGCTTTTTACCGCTGCCGACCTCCAGTTTTGGGCGCATGTGGCGCAGGTCGAACAGTTCAACGCCGAACTCTTTGGCCAACGCCACCAGCTCCGGCTCATCCACCAGACGATGGTGCAAACCGCTGGCCACGTTCATCCCGGCAGAGATGGCGCTTTTGACCGTGTCGAGCCAATGCGTGGGCAAGTAACCGCCAGCATTGGCGGTGCCGAGCACCAGCGTTTTGGCACCGCGCGCTTTGGCAGCGGCGATGTCGAGGACGTCGAGGCCAAGCGTGACGGTGCAGCCCGGCAGTTTGATTTCGCCAACGCACTGCTCTGGACGCCAGACGTGAATGCCGCGTGCGGTTTTAGCGGCCAGTGGATCGGTTACATCGCCGAGGAAGAGTAAATAAGGTTGTGGGATCAGCATGATGTTTCTCGTTTCAGACGGTTTATAGGGCCTGAATTGACTATTTCACGCAGAAGATGGGGTGACGAATGCTTGTTTAGTAGCGGGGTATAACGTGCGGCTATAGCCAGATCGAAATCTAATGGCTGAGGAGTTTTATCAGCGAGTTAGGGGAAAAATGGGGAGATTAGCGGCTGGATAGATAAGAAAATCGTTGATAACCACAGGTCGATCCCTGACCGCGATTATCGAGGGTATTTGACGGAATGCTTAGTTTAAAGCACCCGGCGGTACGTGTTTGAAAGTCTCGACATAAGAACGGAACACGTAGCGGAAAAAGCGTTTCATAAAGCACCTGGTTCAAAAATTGTTGAAGAAATACGCAAAAAGTATAGCCGCTGAGCGTTTTTACCGCAATTATTTTTGAAGTAGATCACAGAATTGGGGGTTGGTGCGGGTGTTAAGAAGAGGTCGCCATGAATGGCACAACGACAACGTGGTTAGTTAAACCAGCCTAAATGCTCGCTTAAAATGGTGCAGCCAATGCTGATCAGCACTACTCCGCCCAACACTTCCGCCCATTTGCCCATCACCGGGCCGATAAAGCGTCCAACCAATACGCCGGTGGTTGCCATGATAGTGGTCGCCGCGCCGATGGTGACGGCGGTCATGATGATATTCACCTGCAGGAACGCCAGGCCAACACCGACGGCCAGCGCATCAAGACTGGTGGCGACGGCGGTTAACGCCAGCACCATAAAACCATGACGCTGCGGCGCTTCGCACGGCTCGTCAGCGGTTTGACGAAAACCTTCCATCATCATACGGCCGCCCAGCACGGTTAACAGCACGAATGCCACCCAATGATCCCACGCCATGATGTAGCGGCTGGCCGCGAGGCCAATTGCCCAGCCAATCAGCGGCGTCAACATTTCGATAACGCCGAAAATCAGGCCGGTTCGCAGTGCCTCTTTGAAACCTGGGCGATGCAGCGACGCGCCTTTGCCCAGTGCTGCGGCGAAAGCGTCCATCGACATGCCAAAGGCCAAAATCAGGGTTGCGATAAATGTCATGGGTTTTCAATCAATGCCGCGGAACCGGCGCTAAAGCCGCTACTTCTCCGCATTTATTGTTCAGTAATGAAAAAGTGCGCGCAGTCTAACACGCAAAAACGGCAAAAAAAAGACAGTAAAATCAGGGATTTAAGTATAGCAAAGGCTATAACTCTTAACTTCCGCTATTTTTGACGCTAAGTGAATGGAATAGAAGAAATTTCTGAGCGCGAGCCGGCGCGGGGATTGCACCGTAGCGCGGTTTTATGCGCTAATGCCCGCGCTAACTGATTTGGACAATGACCATGAATAACCCATTCGAAACGCTGATCATCCCAGGCGGCATTCTGCTGCTAGGCTTTCTTTCCGCCCTGCTGCTGCCCGCGCCTTCATTTGGTATTGAGCTGGCAAAACAATTGCAGGTAACCCTGCATCTGATGGATGTTAATCAGTTGTATACCATCGTCTTTAGTTTGTGGTTTTTGCTGCTGGGCGCGATCGAGTTTTTCGTCATTCGCTTCCTGTGGCGCCGCCGATCGCGCTGATCATTTTTCCGGCAAGGTGATGCATTTTTCTTCTGGCAGCTTTACGCGGCCATACCTCAATTCATCACCACAAAAATGTAACATTACTTTTACACGGCATGGCGAAATATCGCGCAACATAAAATCCGCATAAATAATCAATTTAGTTAAAACATATATTTTTCAACACATTAAAATGTGATGCATATCACCCGCCGTTTTCACCCCCGTCAAAACCCCTCACAATAGCGTAACAACTGCATTACGCTAACCGTCTGATTAAGAGATAAAAATCCCTTATGACCGCGAGGTTGAGCTGATTAATTCTTATGCTGAATCATTTCCGCCTTTAAAAAATAAACAAACGTTTAATTCCGATACGAGAATGTTATATTCGGATGCATATGCATAACGTGCAGTTAACCGTTATCGTCCCCGTGACTTATACCTGAGTCTTAACCTTTGAGAGATAGCGCCACGCGCTCGAAAGAAGCGCGGCTATTTCGCCTGCGAACCTGTTGAGCTTCAGGTCAACAGAGAGAGGAGATGTCGCCTCATGAGTACTACTGCGGTAAATCTGGCGCTCGCCGCCGCTTCAATGGAAAGTGCAAACCTTCAGGAACGAAAAGACGTCGACGTACTGCTGATTGGCGCAGGCGTGATGAGTGCGACTTTGGGCGCATGGCTGCAAGATCTCGAGCCTGACTGGTCGATTGAGATGGTTGAACGTCTTGATGATGTGGCCGTTGAATCCTCTAATGGCTGGAACAACGCCGGAACCGGTCACGCCGCGCTGGCGGAGCTCAACTATACGCCGCAGAAGGCGGATGGCAGCATCGACATCGCCAAAGCGGTCGCAATTAACGAATCGTTCCAGATTTCGCGTCAGTTCTGGGCGTATCACGTGCAGAAAGGCAACCTGCGCAATCCCAAAAGTTTTATCAACAGTACGCCGCACATGAGTTTCGTCTGGGGCGACGATAACGTTGAATTCCTGCGTAAGCGTTTCAATGCGCTGCAGAAAAGCACGCTGTTCCGCGGCATGAATTACTCTGAAGATCGCGATCAAATCACGGAGTGGATTCCGCTGGTGATGAACGGCCGCGACAGCAAACAGAAAGTGGCGGCGACCTGGACCGAAATGGGTACCGACGTGAACTTCGGTGAAGTAACGCGTCAGCTGATTGCCTCTTTAGAGAAGAAAGCCAATTTCCGCCTGCGTCTGCGCCAGGAAGTGCGTGATATCAAACGCCTGAGCGATGGTCGCTGGCAGGTCACGCTGCATAATCTGGCCAGCGGTGAAAATCGTGTGCTGACCACGCGCCAGCTGTTTATCGGTGCCGGCGGTGCGGCGTTGCCGCTGCTGCAGAAATCCGGCATTCCGGAAGTGAAAGGCTACGCCGGTTTCCCGGTGGGCGGTTCATTCCTGGTGACGGAAAATCCTGACGTGGTGAAACAGCATATGGCGAAGGTGTATGGCAAAGCCAGCGTCGGCGCACCGCCGATGTCGGTGCCGCACGTCGATACCCGCGTGCTGGATGGCAAACAGGTGCTGCTTTTTGGGCCGTTTGCTACCTTCTCAACCAAATTCCTCAAAGAGGGTTCGCTGCTGGATATGTTCGGCGCGATGAACACCAGCAACCTCAAGCCGATGGTGCAGGTTGGCCTGAAGAGCTTCGACCTGGTGAAATATCTGGTTGATCAGGTGTTGCAAAGCGACAGCGATCGTATGGAAGCGTTGCGCGCTTACGTGCCGCAGGCGAAGCATGAAGATTGGCGTTTAGTCACTGCCGGCCAGCGCGTGCAAATCATCAAGAATGATGCCGTTGAAGGTGGCGTGCTGCGTCTTGGTACTGAAGTGGTGACTTCGGAAGATGGCACCATTTCCGCCCTGCTGGGTGCCTCACCGGGCGCCTCCACCGCCGCACCGATTATGCTCGAGCTGATGGCGAAAGCCTTCCCGGAACAGATGCGTTCACCGGAGTGGCAGACCAAAATCCGCATGGTGATCCCATCGTGGGGCCGCAAGCTGAACGGCGACGTCGCACTGACCGAGAAAGTGCTGGCCGATACCAGCCGCGTGCTGCAACTCGACTACGAGCCGGTGATTACACCTGATGCCGCCAACGATGAAGCGCGCGAAACCGCGCACGTGGTGGGTAAGTAACAAGGTAGTATCAGAGGCTGGCAAGATGAGAGGCCGCGAAAGCGGCCTCTTTTTTATGCCTAACGCAAGAAATGTCCCAAATTGGGATTCAAGTTTGTTATAGTCCCAAAACGGGATTAAGATGCGCTGCATGAGAATCATATCGGTAAGGTCATTAAGGGAGTTTATGACGGCGAACCCCGACTCTTCGCAGCCGTTGAGAGCCTGGATTGATGAAGCACAGAAGGCCGACTGGTCAAGCCCGGCAGATATTAAGGAACAATACCGCCACGCCAGCATCCTTAAAGGCAGCCGAGTGGTATTCAACATCAAAGGAAACGATTATCGACTGATAGCGGCCATTGCGTATCCACAGAAGCTGATATTTATAAAGTTTATCGGCACACATCGGGAATATGACGCGATTGACGCTAATACGGTGGAGCAACGCTAATGACATTAACCATTAAACCTATTCATTCCGAACAGGATTACGAAGCGGCTCTTGAAGCTATTTCGCCGCTCTTTGAACATGTGCCCGAGCTCGGCACGCCAGAGAGCGATTATATGATTGTGATGAGCATGCTAATTGAGGCATGGGAAAAAAAGCATTATCCCATTGAGGCTGCCGATCCGATTGAAGCCATCAAGTTCCGGATGGAACAACAAGGGCTTACTGCCAAGGATTTGGAGCCCGCAATTGGCCGCCGCAATCGCGTTTATGAAGTGCTCAATGGCAAACGTTCATTGTCACTGGAAATGATCCGTAATCTGCATAAGCAGTTTGGAATTCCATTAGAAAGCCTGGTCGGATTGTAAGGCGAACGGATCGCCATTAATGGCAACCCGGAAAGTGCAAAGTGCGCATTTTTGCGCACCGAAGTATCTAGCTCAGCAGCACCGCGTCGTACAACATCCACACTGTTGTCGCCACCAGCGACAGCGCCATCAAACTGTTAAACGCCTGACGTTTCCACGCGACCTGCAGATGGCTGCGAAGGCGATCGCCCAGCGCTGCCCAAATCAAAATGCACGGCAGATTCAGTGCGGCGAATCCCAACAGCACCGTCAGCACGCCGTTACTGTTGGCGTACATCAGCGCCACGTTGGTGACCATCAGCCAGGCTTTGGGATTCACCGCCTGGAAACAGATGCCGCCAATTAGCGTCATGGGACGCGGGCGTTCACGCAGTTGCGGCGCGCCAGCGCGGAAAATCTTCCACGAAAGCCACAGCAGATAGCTACAGCCGACTACCGTCAGCGGCAGGCGAATCGCGCCCATCCAGTGCAGCAGCGCATCCAGCGCCACGCTCGCCAGCAGCATCTGTATTGCGCAGCCTAGCAGGATGCCAAACAGCATCGGCAGCGTGCGTTTAAAGCCAAAGTTAACACCCGACGTTGCCAGCAGCAGGTTATTTGGACCCGGCGTGATCGACATCACGGTGACGTAGCTGAAGAATGAGGGATCGAGCATGATGCGCTTCCTGAAGAATCAATGATGCCTTCATGCTAATGCGTATGTTGCAATGGAAACAGAGACACAAAACCACTATTGTAATGGGTACAGTTGTCTCAAAAATGAATTGTACCCATCGCGCGCGGAGGCTTTTGTGTCCCTTCCACTCTCATCCGGTCAAACGCTGTATCAGCAGTTGGTCGATAGCTTTGCCGAGTCGATACATCAGGGCACGCTGAAGCCGGGTAAACGGCTGCCGGCGATACGCCGCGTGGCACAATCGCATCAGGTGAGTATCAATACCGTGCTCAATGCGTGGCAAATCCTCGAAGATCGCGGCCTGATTGAATCGCGGCCGCAGTCGGGTTATTACGTGCGTGGCGTGCTGCCCGCCGTGACGCGTTCAGTAAAACCGCTGCCGGCAAAAATCAACGATCCCAGCGCGCAGAAGCTGGAGCTGATTGAGCAAGTGTTCGCGGCGCAAAATAATCCCGATTACACCAATATCTCATTAGCCTGTCCGCAGGATGGCACCTTCTATCCGGCGGCGCGAATCGGGCGAATTACTGCATCGATTTTGCGCCAGAATCCCGACATTATCGGACGCTATGCGCTTCCACCCGGTAGTGAGCGCTTACGGGAGGAGATTGCGCGTCGTGCCCTGCACAACGGCATCAACTTGCCGCCGCAGGCGATCACACTGACGCACGGCTGCATGGAAGCACTCCAGCTGGCGCTGCGCGCGGTGACTAAACCCGGCGATTGCATTGGTTTGGAGTCGCCGACCTATTTCTTCCTGTTCCCGCTGCTGGCGTCGCTGGGGCTGAAAGCGCTGGAAATTCCTACCGATCCGCAGAAGGGTTTGTCGCTGGATGCGCTGGAGATGCTGCTGCAGGAGAAGCGGGTTCAGGCGGTGATCGCCATGCCCGGCGCGCAGAACCCGCTGGGATATGTGATGCCGCTGGAGAATAAAAAGCGGCTGGCGAAGTTAGTGAACACTTACCACGTTCCGCTGCTGGAAGATGGTTTGTACGACGAATTGCAGTTTGAGTGGCCGCTGTCGCCGCCAGTAAAGGCGTTTGATAGCGAGGGTTGGGTAATTTACTGCACCAGCTTTACCAAAACCGTGGCGCCTGATTTCCGCGTCGGCTGGACTGCTGCCGGGCGTTTTCATGACGCTATCGCTCACCTGAAAGCGGTGTCGTCGATGGCGGAATCACGCTTGTTAAGTGAAACCCTGGCCGAATTTCTTGCCAGCGGCGGCTACGATCATCATCTGCGCACGCTGCGTCGGCGCTATGCCGCCAATCTGGATGCGGCGCGCGGGATTCTGGCACGCCACTTTCCGCAGGGCACGCGCGCGACCCTGCCGCGCGGCGGGTTTGTTTTTTGGGTCGAACTGCCGGGGAACATTGATACCGTAGAGATGTTTCATCGTCTGCTGCAGGAGCAAATCTGTGTGACGCCGGGCGCGCTCTACTCCCTGAGCGATCGTTACAAACATGCGTTGCGCCTCTCCTGCTGCTACCCGTTTGATGAACGTTATACGTGGGCGCTGCAGCGCACCGGCGCGCTGGCCTGTGAAATGACAGGCCTCGCGCCGGGACAGGATCAGGGTTTGCCGTTGCGGCCCCAGGTGGTGTAAGGCTCACGCTCGGTCAGGCGTTCGTAATAAGTCTGCACCGCCGGGAAGTCAGGGTGTTCCAGCGGGGTTTCAAACCAGCGGTTCACCGCCAGCCCAACCGGAATATCGGCCAGCGAGAAATTGCGGCCTGCGACATAGCGCCCGGTTTTCTCCAGATGCTGGTTGAGTATGTTCATGGTGTGCGTCCAGCCTTTCACCGCCGCCGCCAGCAAGCGGGGATCCTGATGCGCCGGCGAGTTGCGCACCAGCGACATAAATGCGTAACGCCAGGACGTGTTAAGTTCGGTGGCTTGCCAATCCATCCACTGATCAACTGGCGCGCGCGCGCGGGGATTGTCGGGATAGAGCCATTCGCCGCCATTGCTGTTGGCGAGATAGCGCAGAATAGCGTTGGATTCCCACAGCACGAAGTCGTCCTCGATTATTACCGGGACCATGGCGTTGGGATTGAGTGCCATAAACTCTTTCGAGTGCAGCGATTGTGGATCATCGCCCCAGGGTTCTAATTCGTACGCAATATCGAGTTCTGCGCACAGCCACAGAACTTTTCGCACGTTTATTGATGAAGTACGGCCAAGAACTTTTAACATTGCGGACTCCGATTCCAGAATTCTTAATCTATTCATAGCCCTGTTGCTGGCCTTTCGCAATCAGCAGGATGTAAATCCCGATTTCAGACAACCTCAACGAGGAAGGAGTGACAATGAAGGTCGCATTTAAACAGGTGGACGTGTTTACCTCATCGGCGTTTAAAGGTAATCCGCTGGCGGTGATCATGGATGCACAGGGATTGAGTGACGCGCAGCTGACGGCGATTGCGCGCTGGACCAATCTGTCGGAAACCACCTTTGTGCTGCCGCCACAGGATGCGTCGGCGGATTACCGCGTGCGCATTTTTACCGTCGAAGGTGAACTGCCTTTTGCCGGGCATCCGACGTTAGGTACCGCGCATGCGCTGCTGGAAGCCGGTTGGCCGCTGAAAACGCCGGGCAAAATCGTGCAGGAGTGCGGCGTTGGTCTGGTTGAGGTGAAAATCAGCGATGACGGAGCGCTGGCGTTTGCCGCGCCTGCCGCCACATTAACGCCGTTCAGTGATGCGCTGATGAGCAGCGCGCTGAACAGTGAATCATTCGATCTCAGCCAAATGCCGACCATCGTTGATATGGGTATTCGCTGGCTGCTGATTCCTATGAGTAGCGCGCAAGCGGTGCTGGATGTGGTGCCGTCCGCAGCCGATTTACACCGTTTACATCAGCATGCTGAGGTTAACGGTACGGCAATTTTTGGTGCGTTACCGTCGGGCGAAAACGAGCAGTATGAAGTGCGCGCATTGCTGGTTGAGAACGGCAGCTTGACTGAGGATCCGGTGACCGGCAGCGCCAACGCCTGTCTGGCGCGCTATTTCGAGGCTAACAAGCAAACGCGGGATTATCGGGCACGTCAGGGCAGCGCGATTCAGCGGGAAGGTCGCATTCAGGTGAGTTTTAGCGATAAAGCGATCTGGATTGGTGGCCAAACCGTGACGGTGATTGACGGGACGATTGAGCTGTAATTGTAATCTGCACCATCCGTAGCGGCGCAATTTATTGCGCAATAAATTGCGCCGCTACGAATATGTGCATCAGTTTATATTTTTACAGACCTTGGCCGCCTGAGGCTTCAATGCGCTGTGCGGTGATCCAGCCGGTTTCATCGCTGAGAATCGCGCTGATGGCATCGCCGATATCACCCGGCAAGCCGACGCGGCCCAGCGCGGTGACTGAAGCGATATGATCGTTGAGATCTTTGGTATCACGCACGCGACCGCCGCCGAAGTCGGTTTCAATCGCGCCTGGCGCCAGAATGTTGACGCGGATATGACGCTCGCCTAACTCTTTGGCCTGATAGCGCGTTAACACTTCCATCGCGCCTTTAATTGAGGCATACGTGCCTGAACCTGGCAGCGTTAAACGGGTTAAACCGCTGGAGATATTCAGGATGCGTCCACCATCAACGATCAGCGGCAGCAGTTTTTGCGTCAGGAAGAACGGCCCTTTGAAGTGCACATTCACCAGCGCATCAAACTCATCTTCGCTGGTCTCTGCAAACAGCTTGTAGTGACCGTGACCGGCGTTGTTCACTAAATAATCAAACCTGTCACGCTGCCAGGTTTTCTGTAGCGCTTCTTTCACCTGCGCCACGAAGCCGTCAAACGTGCCGGTGTCGCCTACATCCAGCTGCAACGCCACCGCACGCGCGCCCAGCGCTTCAATCTCCTGCACAACCGCCTGCGCTTCTTCCGCGTGACCGCGATAGGTAAACAGGATATCGGTGCCTTTGGCAGCCAGTTTCAGCGCCCCATTCTTGCCTAAACCGCGATTTCCGCCGGTAATCAATGCAATTTTATGACTCATGTTTCGCTCCAGTTGGAAAATTGAACACGTGTTAAGGATATTCGTGAATAATTGATCTATAAACGCAGAGGAATACGCAGCACTGTTTCACTAACAACAACAATCGGTGAACAACATGGATAAAATTCACGCTATGCAGGTTTTTGTGCGGGTGGCAGAAATGGGCAGTTTTACCCGTGCGGCAGAAAGCTTAGGTTTACCGAAAGGCAGCGTATCCCGCCAGCTGCAGGCGCTGGAGAATCAAATGGGGACGCGCCTGCTGCATCGCACCACGCGACGTGTGCACCTGACGCAAGACGGCCTGGTTTATTACGATCGCTGCCTCGATTTACTGTCGATGCTCGACGACATGGACAGCCTGTTCCAGCACGATCCCGGCACCTTAAGCGGCAAATTGCGCGTGGACATGTCGGTGGCGATGGCGACCGGCTTTGTGCTGCCACGATTGCCGGAGTTTTTGCAGCACTATCCCGGTCTGGAAATTGAGTTGAGCAGCAGCGATCGTCAGGTTGATGTGATTCGCGAAGGATTTGACTGTGTGGTGCGCGTTGGCGAACTGAAAGATTCCGGGCTGATTGCGCGGAAAATCGGCTCGCACGCGTTGATCAACTGCGCCAGCCCCGGCTACCTTTCCCGCTTCGGCATGCCGGTGCGGCTGGAAGATCTGTCGCAACACGCGATGGTGCATTACACCCAGCAGCTGGGACAACCTTCATTGGGCTTTGAATATTTTGATGGCAAACAGTGTCATTACGTTCAAACCGGCGGCGTAGTGACGGTAAACAGCACCGAAACCTATCGCGCCGCCTGTATGGCAGGGCTCGGCATTATTCAGGTGCCGGCGATTGGCGTGCAACCGCTGCTGGAATCAGGGCAACTGGTGGAAGTGCTGCATCACTTCCCGGCGAAACCGATGCCGATCTCGCTGCTTTATCCGCATCGCCGCAACGTGGCGCGCCGCGTGCGAGTGTTTATGGAATGGCTCAGCCAAGTCCTGCAGGAATATGTAACTTAGCAGACTATAATTGTATTTTCGCAGTGAACAGGATGACTATCGTCTATGACGGACAAAACCCCTAAACAGACCGCGGCCGAGGCAGAAGCCAAGCCGCTGATTGACATTAAAACCGGCAATAAAACCGTGGATGGCTCGATTCAAAATGTGTCGCGCTTCGCTGCCTGGTTCCAGGCGATTCCGGCGGTGGCGCACTTTATGCGCGCGCTGGAACGCTTCAACGATCGTCTCGGTAGCCAGTTTGGCGCGGCGATCACTTACTTTTCCTTTCTCTCTCTGATACCGATTTTGATGGTCTCCTTTGCGGCGGTCGGTTTTGTGCTGGCGTCGAATCAGGATTTGCTCACCGAGTTGATCAACAAAATCGTTAACAGCATCAGCGACCCGACGTTGGCCACCACGCTGAAAAATACGGTGAATACCGCGATTCAGCAGCGCGCTACGGTGGGATTAACCGGTTTGCTGCTGGCGCTCTACTCCGGCATTAACTGGATGGGCAACCTGCGTGAAGCGGTGCGCGCGCAGTCACGCGACGTGTGGGAACGCACGCCGGACGATCAGGAGAAATTCTGGAAGAAGTACGCGCGCGATCTGATTTCGCTGTTGGGTTTGATGTTTGCGCTGGTGATTACGCTGTCGCTGACCTCGATTGCCGGCGCGGCGCAGGCAGCGATCGTTAACGCGCTGGGGCTGGAAGACATTGAGTGGCTGCGTCCAGCGATGACGGTGATTGCGTTATCCATCTCTATCCTGGCTAACTATCTGCTGTTCCTGTGGATCTTCTGGATTTTACCGCGCCACAAGCCGCGTAAAAAAGCGCTGTTCCGCGGCACCCTGCTGGCGGCGATTGGCTTTGAGGTGATCAAGTTTGTAATGACGCTGACGCTGCCGAAGCTGGCAAGCTCGCCGTCGGGCGCGGCCTTTGGTTCAGTACTCGGCTTAATGGCGTTCTTCTACTTCTTTGCGCGTTTGACGCTGTTCTGCGCCGCGTGGATCGCCACCGCCAAATACAAAGATGATAAAGAGATGCCGCAGCCGCATCAGGCTAAATAAGCCAACGAGGTTGTTACAATTGCCGTACTAGCTAAAAATGTCTCCTGCTGGCTGCTTTTTCAGCAAAAACCAGCAGGAAACGCTAAAGGGTCACTTTAATTTGGCCCTTTTGCAGAGATTCCCGCCAAAAAAGTGACACTTCCCGTTCCCATCCGCCACTGATCGCAGCAACTCAGAAATTATCCACTTATTCGCCGAAAAAGCCCGGTCTGACGCGGTTTTTCGCCATTGAATGCCGCAAACCAGGTGCGTAAGATTCTCTGTCTACATTTACAATTAAGAAACACTTATGCAAGCCTCCATCACAGAAACACTCGACAAAAAACACGACGACACACCGGTCAATTCACGTGGCAAAGTGGTTGTGGCATCGCTTGTCGGCACCGCCATTGAGTTCTTCGATTTCTATATCTATGCCACCGCCGCAGTGATCATTTTCCCGCACATCTTCTTCCCGCAGGGCGATCCGACCGTGGCCACGTTGCAGTCGCTGGCGACTTTCGCGATCGCCTTCGTGGCGCGTCCTATCGGTTCTGCCGTGTTTGGACACTTTGGCGACCGCGTTGGCCGTAAAGCCACCTTGGTGGCATCGCTGCTGACCATGGGCGTCTCGACGGTGCTGATTGGTTTACTGCCAGGTTATGAAACCATTGGCGTGGCAGCGCCGCTGCTGCTGGCGCTGGCGCGTTTTGGTCAGGGTCTTGGCCTTGGTGGCGAATGGGGCGGCGCAGCACTGCTGGCGACCGAAAATGCTCCGGCGAAGAAACGTGCGCTTTATGGTTCGTTCCCACAGCTCGGCGCGCCGATTGGCTTCTTCTTCGCTAACGGCACGTTCCTGCTGCTTTCATGGTTGCTGACCGACGAGCAGTTCATGAACTGGGGCTGGCGCGTGCCGTTTATTCTCTCAGCGGTGCTGGTGTTAATTGGCCTGTATGTGCGCGTTTCGCTGCATGAAAGCCCGGTATTCGCCAAAGTGCAGAAAGAGAACAAACAGGTGAAAATGCCGATCGGCACGCTGCTGAGTAAGCATCTGACCGCCACCATTCTCGGCACCTTCATCATGCTCGCCACTTACACGCTGTTCTACATCATGACCGTGTATTCGATGAGTTACGGCACTGCACCCGCACCGGCTGGCCTTGGCTATTCGCGTAACAGCTTCCTGTGGATGCTGATGGTGGCGGTGATTGGTTTTGGTGTGATGGTGCCGATTGCCGGTCTGCTGGCCGATCGCTTTGGTCGTCGTAAAACCATGATCACCATTACGTTGATGATTATCGCCTTTGCATTGATGTTCCCAATGCTGCTGGGTTCCGGTTCTCAGGTGCTGGTAATGGGCTTCCTGATCCTTGGTCTGAGCATTATGGGCCTGACGTTTGGTCCGATGGGCGCGCTGCTGCCAGAGCTGTTCCCAACGGAAGTGCGTTATACCGGCGCATCGTTCTCTTACAACCTATCGTCGATTCTTGGTGCCTCGGTAGCGCCTTATATCGCCACCTGGCTGAACGCCCATTACGGTTTGCAGGCGGTGGGTTTCTATCTGGCTTCGATGGCGGTGCTGACGTTGATCGCGCTGATTGCCTGTAAAGAGACGCGAAATCAAACGCTGTATGAAGCGGTGTGATTGAGCTGACTGTACTTTGTACGTGCTTGCTGTCCCCCATCCCGGCCTTCCCCCGCTAGCGGGGGAAGGAGACGCTGCCACATGCAGCTTCAGAACTAACATATGGCAGCATCTTCCTCCCCCATTCATGGGGGAGGACCGAGGAGGGGGACACCGAGCACATACCTAGAGCAACAGCGAGCACCAATAACAAAAAACCCCGGCAAGCCGGGGTTTTTTATTGTGCTGAAAACTGTGTCGCGCGTGGCTTAGCCAGCGACAGCGATACGTTTCATATCGGTCATGTAGCCACGCAGTTTGCGGCCTACAGATTCGATTGGGTGCTGACGAACGGCTTCGTTGACGTCACGCAGCTGCGCGTTATCCACCTGCGTACCTTCAACTGCTTTGCCCAGATCGCCCGGCTGCAGCGTGGTCATGAACTCTTTCAGCAGTGGAACTGCCGCAAAGGAGAACAGGTAGTTACCGTATTCTGCGGTATCCGAGATCACCACGTTCATTTCATACAGACGCTTACGTGCGATGGTGTTAGCAATCAGCGGCAGCTCGTGCAGTGATTCGTAGTAAGCCGACTCTTCGATGATGCCCGCGTCAACCATGGTTTCGAATGCCAGCTCAACGCCTGCTTTGACCATCGCAACCATCACGACGCCTTTGTCGTAATATTCCTGCTCTTCGATTTTGCCATCAAACTGCGGTGCGTTTTCGAATGCCGTTGCGCCGGTCTCTTCACGCCAGGTCAGCAGGTTTTTGTCGTCGTTAGCCCAGTCAGCCATCATGCCTGAAGAGAATTCGCCAGAGATGATGTCATCCATGTGCTTCTGGAACAGCGGAGCCATGATGGTTTTCAGCTGCTCAGACAACGCATAAGCGCGGATTTTTGCCGGATTAGACAAGCGATCCATCATCAGCGTGATGCCGCCAAACTTCAGTGATTCGGTGATGGTTTCCCAGCCGAACTGAATCAGTTTTTCGGTGTAAGCCGCGTCATGACCTTCAGCCACCAGCTTGTCGAAGCACAGCAGAGAACCGGCCTGCAGCATACCGCACAGGATGGTCTGCTCGCCCATCAGGTCAGATTTCACTTCCGCAACGAAGGAAGATTCCAGCACGCCTGCACGGTCGCCGCCGGTCGCTGCTGCCCAGGCTTTAGCAATCGCCATGCCTTCGCCTTTCGGATCGTTTTCCGGGTGAACGGCGATCAGCGTAGGTACACCGAAACCACGCTTGTACTCTTCACGTACTTCCGTACCCGGGCACTTCGGCGCCACCATCACGACGGTGATGTCTTTACGGATGGTTTCGCCTACTTCAACAATGTTGAAACCGTGTGAGTAACCCAGCGCAGCGCCATCTTTCATCAGCGGCTGAACAGCCTGAACGACCGCAGAGTGCTGCTTGTCTGGCGTCAGGTTAACCACCAGATCGGCCTGTGGGATCAGCTCTTCGTAAGTACCGACTTTGAAGCCGTTGTCGGTCGCTTTGCGGAAAGAGGCACGCTTATCAGCAATCGCTTCAGCACGCAGGGCATACGCCACGTCCAGACCAGAATCACGCATGTTCAGACCCTGGTTCAGACCCTGAGCACCACAGCCAACGATGACCACTTTCTTGCCTTTCAGGAAGCTAGCGCCATCAGCGAATTCGTCGCGTGACATGAAACGACATTTGCCCAGCTGCGCTAATTGGTTGCGCAGATTCAATGTGTTGAAGTAATTAGCCATGGGTACTCCGGTTAGATGTTGTGTTTGTTTTTGTTCAGTAACGACGTTATCTCTTACGCCGCGAATGACCCCATCATATGACAGGAAATCCGTTGCTTAAATTGATATATTAGCAAGGTCACATTGCATAATTTGCAACATAACCTTGAGGCGATACGCGCATGGATTTACGAGACCTGAAACTCTTCCTTCATCTGGCTGAAAGCTGCCACTTTGGCCGCACCGCGCGTGCCATGCACGTCAGCCCTTCAACTCTTTCGCGCCAGATTCAGCGCCTGGAAGAGGATGTCGGTCACGCGCTGTTCCTGCGTGATAACCGCACCGTCACGCTAACCGAAGCCGGTGAGCGCCTGCGCCAGTTTGCGCAGCAGACGTTGCTGCAGTATCAGCAGTTACGCCATGTGATGGATCTTAACGGCCCGTCACTGAGCGGTGAACTGCGCCTGTTCTGCTCGGTGACCGCCGCTTACAGCCATCTGCCGCCGATTCTTGACCGCTTTCGTGCTGAACATCCGCAGGTAGAGATCAAACTTACTACCGGTGATGCCGCCGATGCGATTGAGATGGTGCAGTCCGGCGACGCCGATCTCGCCATTGCCGGTCGCCCAGAATCGCTGCCGGCCAGCATAGATTTTACGCCACTGGGCCTGATTCCGCTGGTGCTGATCGCTCCGGCGCTGCCTTGCCCGGTGCGCAATCAGGCGACGCAGGAGCAACCCGATTGGGCGCAAATTCCGTTTATCCTCCCGGAACAAGGACCTGCACGCCGCGGCATCGATTTATGGTTCCGCCGCCAGCGCATTCCCAATCCGCAGATTTATGCCACGGTTTCCGGTCATGAGGCGATTGTGTCAATGGTGGCGCTGGGATGTGGTATTGCGCTGCTGCCGGATGTGGTGCTGGAGAACAGCCCGGAACCGGTGCGCAATCGCGTGTTAACGCTGGAGAATGTGGAGTCTGTCGCACCGCTGGAACTCGGCGTTTGCGTACAAAAAAAGCGGCTCGGAGAGCCGCTTATCAATGCGTTCTGGCACCAGCTGTAATCACTGCCCGGCGAGGAAGAAACGGAACGCCGGGTTGCTCGCTTCGTCATGCCATTCGTAACCCAACGCGGTGAGATGGGTTTCGAAATCCGGTTCCTGATCGTTGGCTTCAAATGCCGCCAGCACGCGGCCATAATCGGTGCCGTGGCTGCGATAATGGAACAGCGAGATATTCCAGTGCGCACCCAACGTCTGCAGGAACTTCAGCAGCGCGCCCGGTGCTTCCGGGAATTCAAAGCTAAACAGGCGTTCGCGCAGCGGCTTCGATGGACGTCCGCCGACCATGTAGCGCACGTGCAGCTTGGCCATTTCGTCATCCGACAGATCCACCACGTGATAACCGGCTTCGCTCAGTTGGCTGATGATCTCACCGCGCTCCTCCAGCCCGCGCGTTAAGCGCACGCCGACGAAAATGCAGGCGTTATCCGCATCGGCGTAACGATAGTTGAACTCGGTGATGGAGCGCCCGCCGATGGTCTGACAGAACTTGAGGAAACTGCCCTGCTGTTCTGGAATGGTGACCGCCAGCAGCGCTTCACGCTGTTCGCCCAGTTCGCAACGCTCGGAGACATAGCGCAAGCCGTGGAAGTTGACGTTGGCACCCGACAACACGTGCGCCAGGCGCTCACCTTTGATGTCGTGCAGCTGGATGTACTTCTTCATACCCGCCAGCGCCAGCGCGCCGGAAGGTTCCGCCACGGCGCGCACATCTTCGAACAGATCTTTCACCGCTGCGCAAATTGCATCGCTATCCACCGTGATGATGTCATCGAGATACTCCTGACACAGACGGAAGGTTTCGCTGCCGATGCGTTTGACCGCTACGCCTTCCGCAAACAAGCCCACGCGCGCCAAATCTACCGGTTCACCCGCTTCCAGCGCGGCCTTCAGGCAGGCTGAATCTTCCGATTCCACGGCAATCACTTTGATCTGCGGCATCAGCTGCTTGATCAGCACCGCGACACCCGCCGCCAGACCACCGCCGCCGACCGGCACGAAGACGCGATCGAGATGCGCATCCTGCTGCAGCAACTCCATCGCCAGCGTGCCCTGCCCGGCGATCACCGCCGGATGGTCAAACGGAGGAACGAAGGTGTAACCCTGCTGCTCTGCCAGCTCAATCGCTTTGGCTTTCGCCTCGTCGAAGTTGGCACCAAACAGATAAGCCTCACCGCCAAATGCGCGTACTGCATCAACCTTGATGTCTGCCGTGGCCAGCGGCATCACAATCAGTGATTTGATGCCCAACGTGCTGGCCGAAAGCGCCACGCCCTGCGCATGGTTACCGGCCGAAGCCGTGACCACGCCGCGAGCTTTTTGCTCTTCGTTCAGCCCGGCAATCATCGCGTAAGCCCCGCGCAGCTTGAAGCTATGCACCGGCTGACGATCTTCACGCTTCACCAAAATGGTGTTGCCAAGACGCGATGAAATTTTTTCCATTTTTTGCAGCGGCGTCACCTGGGCAATTTCATACACCGGTGAACGCAGCACTGCGCGCAAATACTCCGCGCCGTTTGGCGTCGCGGAGAGCGGTTGAGACTCAGCCATCGGTTAGCCTCCCAGCTTGGACTTATCGCGTACCGCGCCTTTGTCTGCGCTGGTCGCCAGTGATGCATAGGCGCGCAGGGCAAAGGAGACTTCACGTACGCGGCCGTGCGGGGTATAAGCCGCATCGCCGCGCGCTTGCTCTTCTTCACGACGGGCATGCAGTTCGTTATCCGGTACCGCCAGCTTGATGCCACGGTTGGGGATATCGATCTCAATCATGTCGCCATCTTTCACCAGCGCGATGGTGCCGCCGCTCGCCGCTTCCGGAGAGGCGTGACCAATCGATAAGCCTGACGTGCCGCCAGAGAAGCGACCATCGGTGATCAGTGCGCAGCTTTTGCCAAGGCCCATGGATTTCAGATAAGTGGTCGGATAGAGCATTTCCTGCATGCCCGGTCCGCCTTTCGGTCCTTCGTAGCGGATCACCACGACGTCGCCGGCTACCACTTTGCCGCCAAGGATCGCTTCAACTGCATCATCCTGGCTTTCGTACACCTTCGCCGGGCCTTTGAAGGTGAGGATCTCTTTGTCTACACCCGCGGTTTTAACGATACAGCCATCTTCGGCAATGTTGCCGTAAAGCACAGCTAAGCCGCCATCCTGCGAGTACGCGTGTTCGCGAGTACGAATACAACCCTCGGTACGGTCATCATCCAGCGTGTCCCAACGGCAGTTCTGCGAGAACGCCTTGGTGGTACGAATACCAGCAGGACCGGCGCGGAACATATCCTTCACCGCCTGATCTTTGGTCAGCATGATGTCGTACTGATCGATGGTTTCACGCATGCTCTGCTGCAGAATGTTGCGCGCGCTGGTGTCGATCAAACCGGCGCGATCTAACTCACCGAGAATGCCGATAACGCCACCCGCACGGTGCACATCTTCCATATGGTATTTTGGCGTACTTGGCGCCACTTTGCACAACTGCGGCACTTTGCGTGACAGACGGTCGATATCGGAGATATTGAAATCGATCTCGCCTTCCTGCGCGGCAGCCAGAAGATGGAGAACGGTGTTGGTGGAACCGCCCATGGCGATATCCAGCGTCATCGCATTCTCGAACGCCGCTTTGGTGGCGATGTTACGCGGCAGCATGTTGACGTCATCCTGCTCGTAGTAGCGTTTGGTCAAGCTAACGATGCGCTTACCGGCATTGATGAACAGCTCTTTACGATCGGCGTGTGTGGCCAGCAGTGAACCGTTACCCGGCTGCGACAAGCCCAGCGCTTCGGTCAGACAGTTCATCGAGTTGGCGGTGAACATACCGGAACAGGAACCGCAGGTTGGACAAGCAGAACGTTCGATCTGATCGCTGTCGGCATCGCTGACGTTCGGGTTGGCGCCCTGAATCATCGCATCAACCAGATCCAGCTTGATGATTTGATCAGACAGTTTGGTTTTACCGGCTTCCATCGGGCCGCCAGACACAAAGATCACCGGAATGTTGAGGCGCAGTGACGCCATCAGCATGCCAGGAGTGATTTTGTCACAGTTGGAGATACATACCATGGCATCGGCGCAGTGCGCGTTGACCATGTACTCCACTGAATCGGCAATCAGCTCACGTGAAGGCAGTGAATACAGCATGCCGCCATGACCCATGGCGATACCGTCATCCACCGCAATGGTGTTGAACTCTTTGGCCACGCCGCCAGCTGCTTCGATTTCCTCAGCAACCAGTTTGCCAAGATCGCGCAGGTGCACGTGGCCCGGTACGAATTGGGTGAATGAGTTGACCACGGCGATAATCGGCTTACCGAAATCGTCGTCGGTCATTCCTGTCGCGCGCCACAAGGCACGGGCACCGGCCATGTTACGTCCATGGGTGGTGGTGGCGGAACGGTACTTTGGCATGCTCTATTTACTCCAGTAATAATAAAGTTGCGGGCGCCATCTGACGCCCGCAAAAAATCTCGTTATGCGTTAACCGGATCCAACCAGCCCCACTTGTCTTCCGTCTCGCCAGTGAACAGGCCAAAAAATGCCTTCTGGATACGACCGGTGACCGGACCACGTTTACCTTCGCCGACCTGAATGCCGTCGACGCTGCGCACCGGAGTGATCTCCGCTGCAGTACCTGACATGAAGACTTCGTCGGCCAGATACAGGGATTCGCGCGACAGAACCTGCTCACGCACTTCAATACCCATGTCTTGCGCCAGCTTGATGATGGCGTCACGGGTGATGCCCGGCAGCGCTGAAGAGGTGAACGGCGGCGTGAACAGAATGCCATCTTTCACTTCGAACAAGTTTTCGCCAGCACCTTCTGAAATATAGCCGTTGGTGTCGAGCGCGATACCTTCCTGATAGCCGTGGCGGCGCGCTTCGCTGCCTACCAGCAGAGAGGAGAGATAGTTACCACCCGCTTTCGCGGCGGTTGGCAAGGTGTTTGGTGCAACGCGGTTCCACGAAGAAACCATGGCATCGATACCGTTTTCCAGCGCTTCAGCGCCCAGGTAAGCACCCCAGGGGAAGGCAGCGATGATTACATCGGTGGTGTAGCCATCTGGCGGGTTCACACCCAGACCCACGTCACCCACGAAGGCCAGCGGACGGATATAAGCGCTTTTCAGTTTGTTCACGCGGATCACTTCGCGGCACGCTTCCATCAACTCATCAACGCTGGCTTTAATCGGGAAACGGTAAATTTTGGCGGATTCATGCAGACGCTTCATATGCTCACGGTGGCGGAACACCACTGGACCTTTGTGTGAGTCGTAGCAACGCACGCCTTCAAACACAGAAGTACCGTAGTGCAGGGCGTGAGACATAACGCTGACCTTGGCGTCTTCCCACTTAACCATCTCACCATTGAACCAAATAAAGTCTGCTTTCTTCGTACTCATTGCTTTTTCCTTTGGCGACTATGCGCGGATTTGTTGTGTTGTCTGTTGTTGGATCTCGACGCAAGCGACATCCATAAGTTTGCTTAACTGCGAAGACAGTAAATCGACTGAGCGTTGGCTGGCAACGGTCATTTCGATATTAATGTTCTCCGCATTGACCGCGGTGGCCATATTCATTGCACACACCTGGAAACCACGGTGACGCACGACACGCAAAATGCGCTCCAATATTTCAGGACGAAAGCGGGCTTCGATAGACAATTGATGCTGATTCATGCGGTTTTCTCCATCATGTTTGCGTTGCTGGCACCTGGCGGTACCAATGGCCAGACGTTTTCATGCTCATCTATCGAAACATGCAGGAAGTAAGGACCTTCACTGTTCAGCAGAGCATCGAGGGCGGCGTCGACCTGATCTTTACGGCTAATGCGCTGGCCTGGGATATCAAACGCGCTGGCCAGCGTAAGGAAATCGGGGTTGTCGGTCAGAATGGTTTCGCTGTAGCGACCATCAAAGAACAGTTGCTGCCACTGGCGCACCATGCCGAGACGCTGGTTATCCAGCAGCAGAATTTTCACCGGCAGCTTGCCGCGCTTGATGGTGCCCAGCTCCTGAATGTTCATCATGATAGAACCATCGCCAGACACGCAGATCACTGTGTCCTCTGGACGTGCCACCTGCGCACCAATCGCCGCCGGCAGGCCAAAGCCCATAGTGCCGAGACCGCTCGAGGTGATGAAGTTTTCTGGCGCGGTGAAACTCATGTGCTGAGCGGCCCACATCTGGTGTTGACCTACATCGGTGGTGACCACGGCGCTGTCCGCTTTGCGGTCAGACAACTGCTTCAGCAGCAACGGCGCGTAAATCGCTTCGCCGGGATGATCGTAGCGCCAGTCGAACTCGCTTTTCATCGCGCTGACTTCTTTGCGCCAGCCATCAATGTGCATTGGCATGCTCAGTGCCGGCAGCACCTGATTCATATCGCCCTGCAGTGAAACGTGAGCACGGCGCAGTTTGTTCAGCTCGGCAGGATCGATATCGATATGGATGACGCTGGCGTGCGGTGCGAAGGTGTCCAGCTTGCCAGTAACGCGGTCGTCAAAACGCGCGCCAACCGCAATCAGCAAATCACAGGATTGTACCGCGAGGTTAGCGGCTTTGGTGCCGTGCATGCCCAGCATTCCGAGATAAAGATCGCTGCTGGCATCCGCGCTACCAAGACCTTTCAGCGTAGAAACCATCGGGATACCGGTTTCCTGCGCCATGGCACGTAAGGCTGGAACCGCCTGCGCCATACCCACGCCGCCACCGATATACAGCATCGGCTTATGCGATTGCGCCATCAATGCGCGCGCCTCTGCAATGTGCTGAGCGGAGTGGCTGATTTCTTCCTCAACTGGCAGCAGATGAGGCGTCAGTTCGCCATTGGCGATCTGAATGTCTTTCGGGATATCGACCAGTACCGGGCCGGGACGACCCGATTGCGCGATGGCAAAAGCTTCTGCCATCACTGAGGGTAAATCATCAAGCGATTCAACGAGGAAACTGTGTTTGGTGCAGGCTAACGATAAACCAAGAACGTCTATTTCCTGGAAGGCGTCGGTGCCGATGAAGGCCGATGATACCTGGCCGGTGATCGCCACAACCGGGATCGAATCCATCATCGCATCCGCCAAACCGGTGATCAGGTTGGTGGCGCCGGGCCCCGAAGTGGCGATACATACGCCAGTCTTGCCGGTTGCGCGGGCATAACCGATAGCAGCCATCACCGCACCTTGCTCATGACGACACAGTAGGTGTTCCACGCCGCCATCGTAGAGCGCATCGTACACTGGCATGATTGCGCCGCCAGGATAGCCAAACACTGTATCGACACCCTGCGCGCGTAAAGCCTGAACTACCCACTGTGCACCTGTCATGGTTATTCTCCTGTATTCCTAGGGGAACAACAGAATTTTATGCTACTGCTCATAATCTGTTCCTCGCTAATTTGCTGATATTTAGCCTGGTCAAAAAAAAACCCCCGGACCTTTCGGTGCGGGGGTTTTTGGAATTCCAGACTTGATTTTTAAGCCTTTCTTTCTCCAAGCGATGCCCCGCACGGTGGGATAATAATCACCACCACGCTAATCACGACTAGGCTAATCACTTGTAGAAGGGCTTTCATGTGTTGTTTATTTTTTCGATTGTTCGAAGTAATACCTACAGAGTTACCATAGTTAGCGTGTCGTTGACAATAATTTTCATTGGAAAATTTTATGATGCCGCTGGCGGCCCGCCGTTATCACATTGTAAATAAAAGGTTATTTACATTTGTGATAAAAATTCATAACGCCCGCGTCGTAATCTTCATTTGGAGTTTACGATCAAGCTCTGATTTTCAGTGAAAGAGCGGCAATTATCAGGGAATGTAAGGAATCTGGCTCTGAAGTTGAGCAGTAAGCCATTGTTCATCTGTCTGGCTGCTTTGATGATAAGGACAACAAGGAGCGGTTATGTCTTTATCGAAGGTATTAACACGAGCTGCGCTGGGTGTTCAGGCTCCGCTGGTGACGGTGGAAGTGCACATCAGCAACGGCTTGCCGGCCCTGACGCTGGTTGGACTGCCTGAAACCACGGTAAAAGAAGCGCGGGAACGGGTGCGAAGCGCGATTATTAATAGCGGGTTCACCTTCCCGGCGAAACGCGTCACCATCAATCTGGCGCCTGCCGATCTGCCAAAAGAGGGCGGACGCTATGACCTCCCCATCGCTATCGCCATTCTGGCGGCCTCTGAGCAGCTGCCAGACGCAAAACTCGGGCAATATGAATTCCTGGGGGAGTTAGCACTTAACGGCGCGCTCTGTGGCGTTCAGGCCGCTATTCCAGCTGCGATGGCGGCACTGCAAGCGGGCAGACAAATGGTGTTAGCTGAACAGAATCAACAGGATGTAGGGTTGATTCAACATGGCGAGACGCTGGTAGGCAAACATCTGGTAGAAATCTGTGCGTTTCTCCATAACAAAACCACTCTCACTGTCGCGCATTATCAGCCCGAAACGCTTGAACAGGAAAAGCGGGACCTCAGCGATATCATTGGCCAGGATCAGGGCCGACGTGCACTGGAGATCACTGCAGCCGGCGGCCATAACCTATTACTGATTGGGCCGCCTGGCACCGGCAAGACCATGTTGGCGACGCGTCTGCCCGGTATCATGCCACCGTTAGACGACCAGGAAGCGCTGGAGTGCGCCGCTATAGCCAGCCTGGTAAGCAGTGGCAATCTCCATCATCAGTGGCGCAAACGGCCGTTCAGAGCGCCTCATCACAGTTCATCACTCTATGCGCTGGTTGGGGGCGGCTCCTTGCCGCGGCCGGGAGAAATCTCATTGGCACACAATGGCGTGTTATTCCTCGATGAGCTGCCTGAGTTCGAGCGCAGAACGCTTGATGCTTTGCGCGAACCGATTGAATCCGGGGAAATCGCCATTTCACGCACGCGCGCTAAAGTGACGTATCCTGCGCGCTTTCAATTGATCGGCGCGATGAATCCCAGCCCGACCGGGCATTATCAGGGCAACCATAATCGCTCATCACCTCAGCAGGTGTTGCGCTATCTCAATCGGTTATCAGGACCTTTTCTCGATCGCTTTGATTTATCGTTAGAGGTCCCACTTCTGCCCAGTGGATCGCTAAGTAAGAAACAACAAGTCAGCGAAAGCAGCGCTGAAGTTTTAACTCGCGTCCTCGCCGCACGAAAGATTCAAACAGCACGCAGCGGAAAAGTGAATGCTCATCTCTCTAACCCAGAGATTTTACGCTGGTGTCCATTGAAGCAGCAGGATGCTGAATGGCTGGAAGAAGTGTTGAATTCGTTGGGGCTTTCAGTACGCGCCTGGCAGCGGATTTTAAAGGTGGCCAGGACAATAGCTGATTTAGCAGGTGAAGAGCAGATTACTCGTAGTCATTTGCAGGAAGCGGTGGGATATCGCAGCATCGACCGCTTAATGATCTATGTGCACAAGACTCTGGAATAAAAAACGGGGCTTATATAAGCCCCGCTATTCTTAATCATCGCTATCGCTAAAATCTTCCACCGTATCCATCTGCGGCTTGCCGCCAGATAGCGTATGGAAACGCTTAGGTCGCTTGATACGTGCGGTATATTTCGACCATACACGTTCAGCTTCCGTTTGTGGCTCACGAAGACCACGACATACTTCTAAAAATGAACGCTCTTCTTCTGTAATGGGTTCACGCTTAGCGAGATCCAGTTCATTAAAGGCGTAACCGTGGCGCTCCAGAAGCTGAGCTTCTTTAATGGTGAAATCACCATGACGCGAAAAACCACGTGGGTAATGTTTGTTATCAAAGAAACGATTCGTTGTTGCGAAGCTATCCGCCATTTTACACGCTCCTGACTCTCATATGGCCGTGCTATTTATGGCGCGGAGTATTAGATAGGCTTGACAGAGTGTAAAACAAAACATTTAAATCAGTACGACAAACAATTTTTGGGAGAATGCAGTGGATACGGAATTACTGAAAACTTTCCTCGAAGTGAGCAGAACACGCCATTTCGGGCGTGCTGCTGAAGCGCTTTACCTCACGCAATCTGCCGTTAGTTTTCGCATTCGTCAGCTGGAAAATCAGCTGGGCGTAAACCTTTTTACTCGTCACCGTAATAACATCCGGCTGACTTCAGCAGGCGAGCGTTTATTACCCTATGCCGAAAGCCTGATGAGCACCTGGCTGATGGCCAAAAAGGAAGTTTCGCATACACAACAGCATCATGAGCTTTCAATAGGAGGTAGCGCATCCCTTTGGGAAGCGTACTTAACTCCCTGGTTGCAAACACTTTATGAGAATCGAGAAAGCCTTCATCTTGAGGCACGTATCGCCCAGCGACATTTACTGGTTAAGCAATTGCATGAACGTCAGTTGGACCTGTTGATCACAACTGAAGCGCCAAAAATGGATGAGTTAACCAGCCAGCAAATAGGGCATATTTCGCTCGCATTATTCCGGGCGCGTAAAACCGAGAAGCGTGAAAAATATGACTATATCAAGCTGGAATGGGGCGCAGATTTTCATCAGCATGAAAGTTATCTGTCTAGTGATGATGTTCCCGTATTAACCACCACATCCGCACATTTAACACGCGAATTACTGCATACCACCGGTGCTTGTGCCTTTTTACCTGATTTTTGGCACGGCATTTATAGTGATTTGATGGTTATTCCAGATACACCCGTCGCCGTGCGACCGTTATATGCGGTGTGGCTGCAGAATAGCGATCAGCAAAGTCACATTCGTCAGCTGCTTAAATATCCGGTTTTGACACAATAAGATAATAAATGAGGGAGTTTGAGTGGATCACAGTGAAACTCAAACTCATTTCACTGCCGAATTTTGGACAAAAAAAATCCTTTGCCGAAGCAAAGGATTATTTTCTGGCAGGGGCGGAGGGACTCGAACCCCCAACACCCGGTTTTGGAGACCGGTGCTCTACCAATTGAACTACGCCCCTAATTAGGGTGGCGGAACGGACGGGGCTCGAACCCGCGACCCCCTGCGTGACAGGCAGGTATTCTAACCAACTGAACTACCGCTCCACCGATTCTGTACTGAT
>NZ_JBTRDW010000013.1:0-78265 GCF_054823405.1 Kluyvera sp. 1366 | reverse complement strand
GCGCCGATGATGGACGGGGCGGTGGCGCTGCCGCCGGCAATCAGGTCAAAGCCGATACTGTTGGACTCATCAGAAATATTGCCTGCCGCATCCTGTGATTTTGCGCTCAGCTCATGGTCGCCGTTCACCAGCGCAGGCACCGGAATGAAGCTCCAGCTACCACTCGCATCAGCATGCGTAGAGCCGATGGCTACGCCTTTGTCATAGATAATGACCAGGCTGTCCGGCTCTGCGGAACCGCGCAGTTCAGGCTGCGCGTCGTCAGTGGTGTCGCCGTCGTTAATTACGCCTGTAACGCTGCCCTGATCATCAATCAGTTCGTCAATGGTCGGAGCAACGGGCGCGGTGGTGTCAACAATCACCAACCACGGGTCGGATTCTGGTGAAGTGTAGCCGTTCGGTGTTTCGATGATGATGCTGAAGTTATAGTCGCCGTCAGCCAGATCGGCTGGAGGGGTAAAACGCCAGCCGCCATTTTCATCGGCCACGGTGCTACCGATCGGCACGCCGTCCTGAATGATTGTAACGATGGTGCCTGGCTTCTGGAAGGAGCCTTCCAGTGTCGGTTTCGTGTCGTCAGTGACGCCGCCGTCCGGAATGGAACCGGTGATTGCGCCGACGTCATCAATGATGTCGCCAATGCCTGGCGTGTTGCCTTCGCCGGGCTTGCCTGGGATCTCGGTGTCAATGTTGACCACCCAAGGGTCAGACGGCTCAGAGCGGTTGCCTGCTGGATCGCGTGCAATCACTTCAATAATGTGTTCACCATCCGGCAAACCTGGTGATGGTGTAAATGCCCAGCTACCGTCTGCGCCAACGATGACGCTGCCGATTTCTTTGCCGTTGTCGATGATGATGATAGTGTCGCCAGGAATCTGATCTTTGCCGCTAAAGGTTGGCGTGTCATCGTTGGTCCAGCCGCCGTTACTGATCGGGCCGGTTTTCGGCTCGGCGTCATCTAGCACGCTGTCAATGGTTGGACGCTCAGGAGCCTCGGTATCAATGATCACCACAAACTCGTCGCCAGGCGCACTTTCGTTACCATTATCATCGCGCTCAACCAGTTCAAAGTGGTGCTCACCGTCTTCAAGCGGCGTTTCAGGTGTCCATGTCCAGCTCCCATCCTCGCCTACGATGGTTGAACCAATGATTTTTCCTTCATCACGAATAATAACTGTATTACCCGGCGTGCCGGTGCCCACAAATGTTGGGGTATTATCATCGGTAACGTCGCCGCTTTTAATTGGGCCCTGAAAATCTCCCTTATCGTCAGTAACGTCTTTCAGCACTGGCGTTTCTACGCCGCCGCCCTCTCCACCATCTCCGCCACCGTTATTACCGCCTTTATCACGATTATGGGCAATAGCGGTCGCTAATCCGGCTGCAGCAATGATACCTGCCAAGGCACCCAGCGCAATTAATGCAGGAGATAATGCAAAGGGTGCCAGTGCAAGTCCATCAAGTCCCGTGATGGTGCCTGCGCCCAACACCAGCGCAGAGCTTTCGCCGTCCATCAGGAAGGCGGCGTCGTTATCACTGTCACCATCAGAAGAGATGTATTCGTGCCACTGACCGTCCTCAGCTTTACCTACCAGCTCACCTGGTTTATCGAAGAAACCTTCAATAATCAGCTGAGGCTGTTCGGCATCAGTGCCTTCCAGTATGACGTGCAGGTCTTTGCCCACTCGCTTAACGGTGATGTTTTCAGGTGCAACGCCATTTTGACCTTCAGTCAGAATATATTTGGCACCTTTAATCGCCTTGATTTTAACAGGCTGCCCCACCTTCTCAGTGCGCAGCGCTTCGGCTTTGACAATGGTGTTGTTATCAACCACTGCAGCGTTAACTTGTACGAGACTCATATAGACCCTTTAAACCAATGAGATTCCATACCCAACTTGGGCGGTTATAACTGGGTGGTCCTATTTGATCCTGGCCCAGATAACAGCACTTTTTACAGAATCGTCTCTAAGGGGAATACAGGCACGGTCTTGGAAGGGTTAGTAAAAATATGCAGTAATTCAAAATATTTCATTCAGCTTGTTTAATGAGTGAAATTCAAGGACGGACTGGGTATTAATTAAAGATGATATTTGTGTATGTCTTTTTTGTATCTGATTATGAAGCCTTTAAACGCATAGCCAAATTGGGTCAAGGAATAAAGGGATTGTAAACAAGACCGGGCTTAGTGTTTGCCGTATGGATTTTCATCAGCATAGGTACATTTAAGCAACCGGAATCTACCTTTATGACACAGCTTGAACAACATATTTTCCAGGCACCTCCGGAAGACGGACAACGATCAGAACTAGTCGCTTTTAACGCTACCGATACCTCGGCGCGGCTGGATGAAGATGACTTCGAAGAACGACACGGCAGCAATTATCTTTTACGTCATCACCTGACCGGCTGCTCTCAAACACTTTATACAATCGATTTTCAGAATGACTTTGTTGTCCCATTTGTAGAAACTCTAACGACACCCCAGTTGACTGACGTCGTAAATGCAATTTCCCCCTCCTCTGTCGAAGTCTTCGTAACTGGGACACAGATTGCTGAGCCTCCTACATTCGTATCGATGCTTAGTGACCAGAGTGCACCAGCATCAGTGCAGCAAGACGGCGCACCATTGAATAATGCCCCCCTATCTGAAAATTCTGTTGCTGATCAATATGATTTAACGTCAGTGAAAATCGTACAGGCAGTTTCATCACCACCCGAAATCATTCAGCCAGTCTCTGCTAAGGTATCTGAGTACCAAACCACTCAGTCAAAAATTGCTGAAAGCTTAACGGCAGATTTTAATGATGGCTCATTGGGTGGCTGGAAACTGGGTGATGGGCTGGTAGTGGAGGAAATATTAACGCAAGGCAAACTGCACTTTACGGAGGAGACATTTACCACTGACGAGCCCCTGCTCGAACAGGTATTCTCACTTCAGAGAGGCACTCGTTATCAATTCGAGATGGAAGTTGGATATTCGCAAGGTACCCCACCGCAGATTGATCTTGTGGTAAACGAAATCGCTATACCGATGGAGGTTTATAAGCAGGGCGACAGCTATTATTTACGCGGCGAGTTTGTTGCCAGCAGTAATGAGCCCGTTAATCTGATTATCATGCCCGTCACCCCTCTTACTTCCTCTGCTTCACTCTGGCTCGATAATATCGCCCTTACGCCAGATTATGCGCCATCTGAACAGATTAACCTGCCCTATATGATGCCATTCGTTGATGAGCCAGTGCTCTCATTTGGTATCCTGCATCCTGCAGATACGGAGTTTGAGCCGGTTTTCGCGCCTCAGATTGAGCAAGTGTTAAGTGCTCCCTCTGTCGTGCAGCCCTCCTACAGGCTGGCAGAAATGCCAGAAGAGATTTTAATGCAGGCCGGCGATAGTGTTGCAGAAAATCTGATCTGTGCAGAATGGAATCATCAATCCATCACGCTCCCGGAGTCATTCATTGCAAATGCAGCTATGCCTCATACTGTGAATGATGATTTGGCGTATCTGGTGATTTAATCCGACGAGAATTGCAATCTTAAGTGGTTATTTACTCATCAGTAATTAACCACTTAAGTTTAATTATCAGTGCAGATATATAGATAGCTATACGCCATGATAATAAGGAGAACGATGTTGAAGTGGCGATATGGCTTGATTACTGAAAAAGATCTTCACGATACTTGAACAGTTCAAGGTCAGAGGATAGTCCGAGCTTTCTCATACCGGTTTGTTTGTGCCCACTGATCGTTTTGCGGCTGCGCTTCAATTTCGCCGCGATTTCAAAAATTTCCATTCCGTCCAGGAAACAGCGAATGACTTCCGCTTCCCGTGCTGTCAGTAATTTACTCAGTTCAGTAATGGATTGCATTTCGCCCCCCTGCTCTACTGGCCCGTTAAGCAAAGCTTCATCACGCTTCCGAGAGGGAACCTGAGACAACGCGCTGGCGATATTATCTGGAACATAGCGTTGACCTTTATACACAGCGCGAATGGCATCAAAGTAGACGGAGGTTTCTTCACGCTTACCGATATAGCCTTTAATGCCCACCATATAGGCACTGCGAATAACCGCTACGCTCTCGATAGAGGATGACAGCAAGATTTTCAGGTTTGGGTGACGCACTATGAGTTGCTTAATCAGTGATAAGCCGTCGAGTTCATCGTTATTAAGCACGTAATCCAGCACGAGGACATCTACCTCACTTTCATGCGTACGTAAAAAGGTAAGCAACTCACTGCTGTGACCAAAGCTTCCAACTATGGAAGTATCCGGTTCATTCCGGGCAACCACTTCAAATGATCGACGTATAATTGGATGATCGTCCAGCAATGCAATACGAATGGTTGGGCCTTTCATACCTGTCATACCTTGCCTCTTTATTGTGACCCCAGGAACCGATGGGCCGATTAATTTCATAATTTGATTCAGATGATCTGCAGGGAGTGCCAAAACGAATTGCAGAAACACACATACAATTCTTTAAAACGTCATCATCTACGTCGCGCAAAACGAGTTGTAATTGGGATAATTCTTGTTTTTATCGGGCTCCATTCCTATGAGACGCGTCTTGGTTCGTTGTCCGGACTCAGACCCAGCCTGGATTAATATAGGAATAACTATCCAATAATAGTCAAATCTGACCCAATACATTTCATTGCTTAGCTATGATACTGACACATCTGCCGCTAGGCTGTTGCTATCACTGTGATTACTTTGTAGGAAATTTCTGCTTCATATGCGCCTTTTTCTTATCGTCACCCTCTTCCTGCTTAACGGCATTGCGTGTTCTGCCGCAATCGCCTCAGGCGCAACCGAGTTGACACTACAGCCGCGTATGCAGGTGTATCAGCCGCAGGTTCAGCTCAATGCTCATATTCATAACTGGTTAAAGGAACACCCGGAAATTCGTGTGGCAGTCTGGGGGCCGTCCCATCCTCCACTGGGGGAAGGAATGGAGCTCGGCATCTATCAGGGGATTAACGCAGATTATCTGGCCGCGATTCAGAATATATTGCAGGTAAAATTTCGGATTTTTTATTACCCAGACAGTAAGGAGGCGATGGAAGCGCTTCGTCTCCATCAGGTGCAGATGCTGGCCCTGTGGGATGGAGCACGTTGGCCTGATAATAACATCATAGCCAGTATCCCCTGGCTCATAGATGAAAATGTTCTGCTCATGCAAAGTAAGGAAAATCTTACCAATCATTCACAGGGATTGATCGGGGCGATACAGGATGAAATTACCCCTAAAAGCCTGCGTCAAAACTACCCTGCTGCGCAGTTTCGCTTTTTCAGCAATTACGACATGGCTGTTAATGCTGTACTCATCGGACAATTCCGCGCCTTATGGCTAAACCGTACGACGGCTGAATATCTTGTTCGATATCACCAATTGGAAAACGTGCATCTGCACCCCAGTACGGCATTGAGCACTCAAAATTTCAGCTTTGGCGTCGATCGGCACCTAACACTACTTCATGCATCTTTAAACATCGCGCTGGAACAGCTGCCTTTAGCCAGCCGCATCCATATTGCTGCAGGCTGGGGAGTAGATCGCCGCTCGGTGATTAAGCAAAATCCCCTTGGACTGACAACAGAAGAAGTACAGTGGTTAAAAAATCACGTACAGATTGAGGTGTTGCTGAATCAGCAGGATCCGCCCCTGAGTTACCGCAATAACGATGGACTATTTGAAGGTTTAATTATTGACATACTGGATGAGCTTAAAGAGCGCTACAATCTGCAGTTCACCTATTACGGTTACGATAATGCAGAGCAACTCGCGGCAATGCGTTTACAACACCCTGACGCACTAGTGACTAACCACTGGCATCAGCAATCGGCGAGTACCCTGGACGCCTATCATGCGGTGCTGTTTACCACACCCGCGGTTGTAGTAATGAGCAAAGATGTCGCCCTGCCCAATTCATTTAACGATCTCAAAGGAGAGCGACTGAGTATCAGCCGTGACAACCCGCTGATTCCCTGGATTGAGACGTGGTATCCCTCAGTCAGATTGGTAAAAGCTGATTCAACCGGTGCGGCCATGCAGTTGCTTAATATGCAGCGAGTGCGGGGGGTGGTTATTCCTCAGCTGGCCGCCAACTATTTGTTACGCGAACATCAGGATAATGCGCTTCGCCTGGCGGTGTCAGTGCCGACACCATCACTTAGCCTGATGATGAGTTCTGCGGACAACAGACTGCTTCCGATACAGATCATTCGCAAAGCGTTAAACGATCTTTCCCCGGATAGAATGATGTCGCTTGCCGCTCCCTGGCATAAGTTAACCCCACCAGCCCGCGAATCCTGGCGTGATCATCTGGTGAGCACGCTGGTATGGTCCATCCTTACCCTTCTGATAGTGATTGCCGGAGCGTGGTGGATAGTTCATCTTTACCGGATCATTCAGCGTGGAAAGCTGCTGCAAGTTGAGCTCACCAATCAGTTAAGCTTTACACAAACACTCATTGACAACACCCCGGTCGCAATTTATGCCCGCGATCGGGCTGGACGCTTAATTCATTTTAATCGGAGCTGGAGCGACACCGTTAAACGCTCCGGAGAAGCGTTGTTGGGCAAAACCATTGCTGATATAGACAGTATGGATGCTGCTGACATTACGCATCTTGAGCAACGTTATCAGCAGGTTTTAGCTCTGGGCGAAGAACAATACTGGTCCGGCTCACTGAAATTTGATGGAGAGAGCCGGCTGCTATCAGGCTGGTCTGTACCGTGGCGCGATAATAATGAAAAGGTCGGCGGGTTAATTGGTGGCTGGCTGGATCTCAGTGAAAAAGAGAAGCTCATTGCCAACCTCAAGCAAGCAAAAGATGAGCTTGAGCAGGTCAATGCCAGTAAAAATGCCTTTATGCAAAGCATGGGGCATGAGATACGCACCCCCCTCAATGCCATAATCGGCCTGCTGGAAATTGAGCTGCAGCAGCCACAAGCGTGCACTAATGAAAATCTGCCGTTAATCTGGGAGGCCGCGTGTAGCTTGCTGTCACTGATTGGCGATGTGTTCGATATATTCCGCGCTGATAACCAGCAGCTTAAGGGGCTGGTACGTGTGGTTAATCTGCCTCAGTTGATAGAGAGCATAACGGCGCTCTACCGACTCCAGGCCGAAGAAAATGGCTTGAAGCTTGAAGCGGAGTACGAACTTAAAACTGAAACGTTCTCCATTGACTCACTTATGCTGATTCGGATGTTCTCAAGCTTGATACGAAACGCCATCAAGCATGGGGCTGGGGAAGTAATCTCTGTCGCCGTGTATCAGGGGCGAACTGAACCAGACGCTCCCACCGTGCCTTTGGTCATTGAGGTAGCCAATCAGGGCATCATTCAGCAGGAAAAAATGTCAGAAGCACAGTCAACAGGATGGTCTGAAACTGGAATGACGCTTGCCGCCTGCAAAAAAATGGCAGACGGCATTGGCGCTGAGCTGACGATTGAAAGTGATGAAGAAGACACGGTGGTCAGTTTTCATTTTTATGCAGAGCCAGTTACTGAAGAACTACGCCATCAGCCTGCAACCAGCGAGGCTGTAATTCCACGGATGAACATCATGATCGTTGATGATTACGCACCCGGCCGCCGCGCATTGCGTCAGCAATTAGAAAGTTGGGGGCATAAGGTTACTGAAGCGGAAAATGGACTCGACGCGCTTACGCACTGGGATTTTGAACCGGGGATTGACTTGATCATAACCGACTGCACCATGCCGGAAATGGATGGCTTTGAGCTGGCCCGGATATGGCGCGGTCGTGAAGCTAAACAGCGCGCAACACGGATACCCATTTTCGGCTTAACTGCTTTAACCGGCCCCGAAGCCAAACAACGCTGTATTACATCAGGCATGGATGAATGTCTACTTAAACCGCTATCAGCTAATGAATTGCGCACTATTCTGGCTGGCCTCTTCCCTTCTCATACATTGGCTGAGGAGAATACACTGCAATATGCCGTGCAAACGCCTGAAATAATGGCAGAAATATTATCAATAAATCAGGAAGATGCACTCGCGCTGCAGCAGTTTCTTAATGAGGAAAATCACGAAGAAACGGGGCGAATGGCACACCGTATTCTTGGCGGAGCAAATCTTATGCGTGAGCAAAGACTCGTTGAAGCCTGTGAGGCGGTAGAGCGTGCCTGTAACGAAAATCGGGATTGGTCAGAAATTATTTCGCTGGTGGAATTGCTATTGACTGAAATAGATAGTGTTAATAATAAGTTAATTGAAAAGTTATCCTAAAGTGCGTTTGAGTCATTTTTTCTTAATAAAAGCTAATATTACACCGCTTCACAGACCTGTCCTGTATATCCTTTATACTAAATATGCGAGATTAAGCCATGGAATACACAAAGGTAAAGATTATGGAGAAGATTGTTATTTTTGATAACAGCCCGCTGGTTATTGCTGGGTTAGAATATATTTTACAGGGTTCTGATTTTGATGTGGTCGCAGCTACCTCTAACGCAGACACCTTTTTTTCTCATATTATACTGGAAAATCCTGATTATGTTATCATCGATCCCCATTCGATGAAAGATGAGTCTATACAGCGTCTTAATTATTTAAAAAAACTTTTTATTGACTTGAAAGTGATAATTTTTTCCAGTTCCAACGCCATGTTCCATTTGATGCGCAGTTACCGATTTACTCTGGAAGCTTATCTTGATAAAAATCAACCACTTGAGAATCTACTCCGGGTATTAATCACTCAAAAGAATGACGATGCCTTGACCAGTTTTCGTCCGGAATGTGTATATAAAATATTTAATGCCCCCGACAATTTATTGCAATTAACTAACCGTGAAATCCAGGTTTTATATAAAATAATCACAGGTAAAACTAATAGAATCATTGCTGAAGAAATGTTTTTAAGCAATAAAACAGTCAGTAGTCATAAACGCAATATTATGCACAAAATCGGCGCCAAAAGCCTGAGGGACGTGTTTGATTTTGCAAAACTCCATGGATTGTAGTCACCCTGAATGTTCTTTTGATATAGATTGTGGAGCCGATACTCGACTCCACATTGTTACTTTTTCACAGACTACTGCAGCGCAACCTTATTTATTCTGCTCAGAAAATTCATTCAGGGCCTTAGCGAGCATTTCGATCGAACAGGGCTTAAATAAACATCCGTTCATTCCCGCGTTCAGGCAGCGTTCAACAACTTCCTGCATAGCATTAGCAGTGAAACCAAAGATCCATATGGGTTTCTGCCCATTATCTTTCTCGAAATCACGAATACGTTGAGTAAGCTGATATCCATTTACATTGGGCATATTGCAATCAGTGATTAATACATCAAATTCATGTTGCTGCCACAGTAAAAAACCTTCCGTTGCATCCGCAGCCGCATGGGAATGATGGCCTAACCAGGCTAATTGTTTTGCCATGAGAATCCGATTCGCTGCATTATCATCAATTACCAGCACCTTCAACGCAGCCTCTTCCGTAACAGGCACAGCCGCATTTTTCGTCACGTTTTTCACCGATGAGTTTGCCAGTTCCAGTTCAAATTCTGCACGTACCAGCGTGCCTTCATGCAGCACGCTGCTCAGCGTCAGCCCGCCCGACATGGCCATACACAAGGTCCTGCTGATATAAAGGCCTAAGCCCGTACCGGCACGACGATTATCCGCCTGTGCAAAAGGTTTAAACAGGGCTTTCTGCTGTTCAGCGGGTATGCCTACACCGCTGTCCTTTACACTGATGACATAGCGAGCTAAACGCTTTTCCGTATCGATAATTTGCTCAAGGTGAAGATGTACACCGCCGTAATCCGTAAATTTGATAGCGTTGCTGAGAATGTTTGACAGCACCTGTTTTATGCGCAAAGAATCACCAATCACGTCAACGATTGGCTCACTAGGAAATGTCTTATTCAGCAGTATGTTTTTATCCAGCGCCAGCCCATTAAAGATGACCATTAACTGGTTTATCAGGTTACCCAGGTTCAGTGGGCCGGGATTGAATTCCAGATGTCCCCCTTCAATACGCGACAAGTCCAGGATATCCCCGACTAAACCTATTAATCCTTCTGCCGCCTCGTGCGCCACTTCCAGCGCCTGTAAATCGTGTTTACCTTCTCTGCCAGACTTAATAGCCATATCCAGCATGCCAATAACTGCATTCATTGGGGTCCGAATCTCATGGCTCATTGTCGATAAAAAAGTTGACTTTGAACGATTAGCTTCTTCAGCTTTTTCAGTTGCTTCAGACAAATTACGTAATAACTTCAATCGTTCTGAAATGTCCCACATGCCAGTAATTACACCAACCACGTTTCCCTGTTCATCGTGCCAGGGTGTAAGCCAGATATGGGCTGCTTTCTCTTCAGAGGTGTCCTGATGTAACAGTGTATATTCACGGTCAACTGAAAAAGGTCTGTCGTATTTGATGGAGTCCATAATCTGGTTATGCCAGAAGTCGATCTCGTCAGCTTGCAAATAAGGCGGTGTTTCAACGAGCGTGCGCCCCTGCAGCTGGTCATAGGTCAATGAAGTTCTCTCAACATAAAGCTGATTGCAATAGATAAGACGCCCCTCCCTGTTGCGTAATGCCATGGGAAATGGCAAGCCTTCAACGAGCTTTTCAAGCATCCGCAATTGCTCAGTTACGCGTTTACGCGCTAATTCAGCCCGATTCATTTGCTTACGTAGCCATAACAGGCGAGCCAGTGTCATCAGCAGGATGATGGCGGTGACAAGCCCAGACACAGTCAGTGTGACTCGATTTCGTTGCCAGAAGCTATCAATCACCACCATATTATTTGGCCGCCACCGGTTCGCAAGAATTTCCAGTTGATCGGGCGGCGTTGAGCGGAGAATTTTATCAAGAATAGACAGAAGCTCTGGATCTGCCTTACCTACACCAAACGAAAGATATGCCGGATCCCCGCCGATGGTATTGACAATTTTAAGCTCGTCACGAAATCGTTTATTAATCTTATAATCCGCAGTAATCACGATGCTCACAAGCGCATCCGTCTTTCCTGTTGCTACGCTGTTAAACATCTCATCATCATTACCGTAATAAACCAGCCTGATTTCCGGATAACGTGCTTTAATTTCATCAGCAAGGGCAGCTTGTTTCACAACGGCAAGCGTTTTTCCGCGCAGGTCTGCAAGATCCGTGATGTTATTTTTTTTGGTTCCGGTTACTAATACAAACGCGCTGCGGTTATAGGGATAGGAAAAATTAATTTGTTCTTGCCGGGCACGGCTAGGTGCCAATACCGCGATCATATCCGCCTGCCTGGTGTTCACCTCCTTGAGGATACCATCAATGGTATCGCCCCTTTTAAAGCTAAACCGTAATCCGGTTTTCAGTCCTACCCAGGCCAGCACATCCAGCGCTATACCATGCACCTCTCCGTACTGATCAAAAAAGGCAACAGGTGCGAAATTATCCCGACCATATATCAAAACTTTGACGACGGGATGCTCCTTAACCCACTTCTGTTCATCAGCGCTCAGTACCAGTGGTTGACTGATGTGCAGCAAATCACTTTCAACACCCGTCTGCCAGTATTGCTGTATCCTGAATTCTGTTCCCTGCGGTATCTCCGCCAGGATTTGATTAATTAAAGTATGTAAAATGGTATCGCTTCGACGCAAGGCAAAAACAATTTTCCGCGCAGGTATTTTGGCAACGCGCTCTATGCGAAGATTATTTAGATAGTTGCGTACAACGGGATAACTGTTACCAATATATACCTGTGCATTATTAAACGCGACCGCGCTGAGTGCCTCCTGGTAGGTATCATATATTTGAAAACGGGCCTTTGGATAAACTGCCTTCACAACATCCAGCGGTAAATAATCCGCAGCCATCGCCACGCGCTTATCAGCCAAATCAGCGGGAAGCGGTTCGGCGTTCGTGCTTCTAATGGCAATCAACGGTTGCTCTGCTGCATAGGCGGCGGAAGAAATATAACTGTTTGTGGGCGGAAAAGCAGTGATACTGGGTATGAGATCTATTTCGCCTCGAGCGAGGGCACGCCATAATAGCTCATCACGCTCATAGCGTACAACGTTGACCTTGAGATTCAGTCTGGCCGCCACAATAGCCAGATAATCGGCGCTTAGCCCTTCATATTCATGATTTATGGTGCGCAGACTGTATGGGGGCGCATCATTAACACGGATGCCTATGTTAAGCACCCTTTTATGTTGTAGCCAATTTTGCTGTTCAGGGGTAAGCGTAAGAGCAGGCGAATCTGGCGCATGTATGTGCGACAGCAGTGTCCATGATGCCGGACTCTCCGCTCTGGCGTGGATTGGTTGCAGAATTACAACCAGAAATAACATTCTGAAAATGTAAACAATCTGCGCCAAGTTCATCCATCCATTAACTGATTTTAAGTACAGCTTACTAGTTACTTAACTTAGCATCGCTATGAGGGTTTTCTACTAAATCGTTGTTTATAGTCAATACCATGGAAAGAAAATACTCCAGGCGCAGTCTTCTTCCTCTATTGTTTAAAAAAAAAGCCCGCTAAATCAAGCGGGCCCGATTCTGAATGAATCAAAATGATACTTTCCAATTCACCTATTTATGATCACAGCGCCTTCACACACATCATGCGATGGGTCGTCCCCTCGGTTGAGCGGAACAGATTTCCTGTTGCCAGTGCAATGGAATCCCTTTCACCGGAAATGCCGCCGGTATTCGTACTGGTGCGGTATCCATAGTTACCGAACCCACCGTTAGCTGCACCTCCCCACTCGCCGTACAATGTACCTACAGCGCGCGTACCATCGCTACCAATGGTCGTTGCATTAGTTACATTCGCTGATGTTGGCACGGACATACCGTTTGTACTGCAAAACGATGATACGGCACTATAGTTGCCAGGAGTAGAACCATTGTTGATAAACCAGCTGACGGGATTGAGCGTATAGCTGCCCATCGATACTGTTGTTGCATTATGCTTTACCTCAAGCCTGGCTGTTTTCGCAGCCGTCATACTACCGACTACGGTGACCTTACCAGTAGCAGTGACACTTACCGCTGCATTGTCTGACGTAAAGGTATATTGACCAGAGGCAGGTGTTGAACCATTAATTTTCAACTGGAACGTTGCGCCCTGGTACACAGTCTGAGGGAATCCTTCGCTCAATGAAAAGATATGCCCTGCGGTCTCAATTCCGGATAAAGCCAAAAACGTAACCGATGTTCCCGCCATGCTCAACCCGGCGCCGTTCACTTCAACACCAATAGTCGTGCTTCCGTAATCGCTACCTGTCAGTTCTGCGCTGTATGTCCCATCATTGTTATCCGTTACGCTGCCGACATTGCTCCCGGACAGGCTGGTAACGAATGTGACTGACTGACCACTCACTGGATTATCATTACGATCTTTCAGCACCAACCTGAGGATGGAAGTCGCATTGCCATTAGCAACGATGCTTGATTCTGAAGCACTTAATGTTGACTTCGTCCCGTCAAGGTGGGCGCTGTCAGCCATTAGTGTTACGTCAGTGGCAGTCACTGCAAATGCCTTACCATCTATTGTCACCGTAATGCTTGATCTACCCGATTTCGTACCCGTTAGGGTTGCGGTGTACGTACCGTCACCATGGTCCAGCACGCTGCCGAAGGCGCTGTCATTAAGGCTGCTGACGAACGCCACCGCCTGGCCGCTAACCGCGTTATCGTTACGATCGCGAAGCGTCAGGGTGATAACAGAGCCGTCAGCACCGTCCGCCACAATCGCTGGCCGGGATGCAGTCAACAGAGACCTGCCTGTGTCAAGGTTACTGCTGTCCGCCGTCAGGGAGACGTTCACCGCTGCTACGGCAAAGTTACTGTCATTTACCATTGCCGTAATACTGGTATCGCCCGCTTTCGAACCGGTCAGGGTACCGGTGTAAGTTCCATCTCCGTTGTCTGTCACGCTGCTAACGGCGCTACCCGCAAGGCCGCTGCTCAACATCACTACCTGGCCGCGAACCGCGTTATCGTTACGGTCCTTAAGCGTAAGCGTGATAACCGAACCGTCCGCACCGTCCGCCACAATCGCTGGCCGGGATGCATTCAACAGTGACTTGCCTGCATCAAGGTTGCCGCTGTCTGCGGTCAGAGTGACCGTCGCCGGAATTACAGCAAAATTGCTGCTGTTGATTGTTGCCGAAATGCTGGTAGCTCCCGCCGTAGTCCCCGTCAGTGTGGCTGAGTAGGTGCCATCCCCATTATCGGCTGCACTGCTCACTGCGCTGCCCGGGAGGCTGCTGACAAATGCCACCGCCTGGCCGTTTACTCCATTATCGTTGCGATCCTTCAGCGTCAGGGTGATCACCGAACCATCGGTACCGTCTGCCACAATCACTGGCCTGGATGCGTTTAACAATGACTTGCCTGCGTCAAGGTTACTGCTGTCAGCCGTCATAGAGACATTAACCGCTGCTACGGCGAAACTGCTGTTGTTAATCGTAACCGTAATGCTGGCACTGCCCGCTTTCGTTCCGGTCAGAATACCGGTATAAGTGCCGTCGCCGTTGTCCCTGACACTATCGATCGTACTGCCACTCATATTGCTCATGAATGCCACGCTCTGGCCGCTTACCGGATTGTCGTTACGGTCCTTCAGCGTAAGGGTGATAGCCGAACCGTCAGTACCGTCCGCCACAATCACTGGCCTGGATGCAGTCAACAGAGATTTACCAGCGTCAAGGTTGCTGCTGTCTGCAGTCAGAGTGATCGTCGCCGGAGTTACGGAAAAAATGCTGTCGTTAATCATGGCCGTGATACTTGTATCGCCCGCTGCGGTACCTGTCAGGGTGGCAGAATAAGTGCCGTCACCGTTATCAACTACGCTGCTCACCATGCTGCCAGCAAGGCTGCTGCTCAATGCCACTTTCTCACCGCTTACCTTATTGTCATTGGCGTCTTTCAACGTCAGGGTGATCACCGACCCGTCAGTACCGTCAGCCACAATTGTTGCCTTAGATGCGCCCAACGTAGACTTACCTGCATCAAGGTTGTCGCTGTCCGCTGTCAAGGAGACGCTCGTAGCCGTCACACCAAATCCAACGCCGTTAACGCTGACGGTAATACTGGTGCTGCCCGCTTTTGTGCCGGTCAGGGTAGCTACATAGGTACCGTTACCCTTGTCTGTGACGCTGCTCACCCCGCTGCCGTTCAGGCTGCTGTAGAACACCACCGCCTGACCACTCACGACGTTGTCGTTGCGGTCCTTTAATGTCAATGTGATCACCGAGCCGTCAATGCCGTTAGCTACAACAGATGCCTTTGATGCACCCAGCGTCGAATTAGCGCCATCAAGGTTGCTGGTGTCCGCAGTCAGGCTAACGTTCACCGCCGCGACTGCGAACGCCTTACCATTGATGGTCACCGTAATCGTCGCGCTGCCGGATTTGGTGCCAGTGAAGTTGGCGGTATACGTGCCGTCACCGTTGTCCGTGACGCTACCCGGGCTGGTGCCCGAGAGGCTACTGGCAAACGCCACCGTCTGCCCGCTTACCACGTTACCGTTGCGATCCTTCAGCGTCAGCGTAATGACCGATGCATCGGCGCCGTTGGCAACGACAGAGCCTTTAGAAGCGCTGAACGCCGACTGAGTTGCATCCAGGTTTTCGCTATCCGCCGTCAGGCTGACGTTCACCGCAGCAACGTTGAAGCTGTTGCTGTTGACGGTTGCCGTAATGCTGGCGCTACCTGCTTTCGTGCCCGTCAAGTTTGCCGTATAGGTCCCGTCACCGTTATCTGTTACGTTTGCAAGCGTGCTGCCGCTCAGGCTGCTGGCAAAAACCACCGTCTGACCGATGACCGGATTATCGTTACGATCTTTGAGCGTCAACGTAATGCCCGAAGCGTCTGTACCGTTTGCCACAATTGATGATTTAGTTGCATTCAACGTGGACTTGCCTGAATCAAGATTACCTGAATCTGCCGAAAGGCTGATGTTCACAGCTGCGACTGAAAACGCCGTACCGTTCACGCTGGCAGTTATCGTCGCGGTGCCGGATTTGGTGCCGCTAAAACTCGCGCTGTAGCTGCCGTCACCATGATCCGTTACGCCGCCTGCCGCCGTACCGCTGAGGCTACTGAAGAACACTATCGTCTGACCGCTCACCGGATTACCGTTGCGATCTTTGAGAGTGAGATTGATGAGTGTGTTGTCAGCCCCGTCCGCCACAATCGCGGGCTGTGCTGCGCTGAGAACTGACTTACTCGCGTCAAGGTTACCGCTGTCTGCGGTAAAGTTTACCAACGGCGCGTTCACAGCATTACCGTTATTAACCGTTGCGCTTACCTGTAAAGGGGTCGCTACTACACTTGTCAGCTTCACACTGGCAATACCCGTTGTGTCAGTATCGCTGCTTTCTGTACTGAGTTTACCGCCATCGGCACCCCAGGTGACGGGGACACCCGGAACCGGATTGCCATTGGCATCGATGATGCGCGCGCTGAAGGTAACACTATCCTGACCATCAGCCAGCGCGCTGTTGCGGTCCACGCTCAGATTGCCTGCCGGAAGTGTTGCAGAGCTGCTATCAGCAATAAAGCGCGCATTAACCCGTGCGCTGCCACCGTTAGGCGTTGTCGCCGTGACTGTTACTGCTTCGGCCACCGTATTAGTGAAGAGCAGGGTTACATAGCCATCTTTATCGCTGGTTGCCGTAAGGCTGCTGCCCGCCGCAACCTGCGCCGTGCCGCTCAGTGTGAAGGCAACCGACACATCAGGTACGGGGTTACCATAGGCATCAGTCACTCGCGCCTTCGCCTGGCTTTCATTTTTGCCGTTAGCGATGACATTATCCATTACCAGCTGAATATCGCCCTCTTTCACCACAGCCGAAGCCGCATCACTTACCTGCCGCACAGATACCGATGGCAGCGCCAGCGTATCTAAAGCAGGCGAGACGATCGCAACAGAGGCGCGCGTGCCGGCAGTAAGGGTCAGCGCATATACGCCGCTTTCCCGTTCCGTCACATCCCCGAGCGTTGCCGCTTTCACTGATACGGGTGCAGCTTTAGCCTTGCTTATGACTTTGTTGCTGGCCTTCTGCTGTATGGGGTCAGCCTGCTCTTCAACCTCAACCTTCAGATCGGCCCCCAGGCCGCTGACCGGCTGCCCCTGTTCATCCGCCAGCGTGATAATAATATCGGAAGTGGTAGCGCCATCAGCCGGAAGGACGTTCACCGATGAGGTGGTCGTGCTGTTGGTCGCGCTGACTGCAGGACGGGTAACGGTAACCTTCGTGGTCGCAACTTTCGAAGCATTGTTGCGCGTATCGTACGCTACGCCACTCAGCAAATGTGTGTTCGCGGTGCCGGCGAGGTATTTTGGCATCACCAGCTGATAAACGCCGTTACCCGCGTCCATCACCTTACCGCCTGCGGCAATCACTGCAGCGTCGTTCCAGACGATTTTCTCCAGGCCGTATTTAGCTTTAAGGGTGTACGCGATGGGCTGCGTGCTGCCGCTCTGCCCTGCAATTTCTTTAGGCAGGGTCAGTTCAATAAGCTGCTGCTTGCGGTATTCCAGTACGATCGTGTTGTTACGCTCGACGAGATCCATGCCGCTTCCAACCAGCGTACGCTTTGCACCCACGCCAGCCGGGTCAAGCTGCGATGCAAGCGACTGCCCCAGTTGCCAGGAGAGTTGAAGGCCGAAAACGGTGTCGTTCTGGCTGCCGCTCTTTTTATGATCCACATTGAAGGAGACCAGCGGGACCGGCGTCCAGCTTAGACCGGCGGTAACGGCCCGGGGATCCTTCTGGCGGTTGTCCTTGCTCAGCAGTGCCACTTCATTTCCATAGTATTGTTCGTACATCAGGCGTCCGCCAAGAGACGGATAGGATGGCAGCCAGGCCTCAGCGCGCACGTCGAAGCCGTTAGCCGGACGCGCGTCATAATCTTCAACGTCCACTGAGTTGCGCCAGCCTGACAAACGCCAGTACCCGTTGCCTGACAGTTTAAGGTAGTCCCGCCACGCCTCGACACCGGTCCCCACGCGCTTATGGCCGCGGCTGAAGTTCTGATCGTAGAACGCGTTGTAACCCAGCATCCACTGGCTGTCAGTGAAGTGGCGCTGACCCAGACCGAAGTTCCCGGTGAACTGACCATCAACATTGCGGAGGCCATTCTGGGTGAATAAAAGCCGGGAATCGCTTTTGTAAAGCGGGACCAGCAGGTCCGCTGAGCCGGTGCGAGGTTTGAAGCGATCGTCAGTACCCAGCTCGACGCGGGCCGTGCCGAATTTCTGCATCCACTGCTGGATTTCCTGCGTCGCGGCGCCGGTTGCCTGCTGGGCCGCCATGCCGCTGAGGTTGCCCGCCTGTGCCGCCTGACCAATGGTGCTGAAGTGGCTGGCAGCGCGTCCGTAATAGGCATCCTCCTCCTGTGAGTTAAGCGCAGCCTGCACGGTGATGGCCCAGAAAGGGGTGAGTGCTACACCAACCTGAACGGCAATTTGTGCCAGCACAAAGCGTCTGATTAGCGCGGGTAGCTTAGATGGCGAGTTTGATACTCTGTCGTGACCCAGCATAAATAAAGATTCCTGAGAAAGTCCAAATCCGTGCCAGCTGTTACAGGTGAAGAAGCGGCACAACGGATAAAATTTCAGGATTATTCTTAATAATTAATTATTCTCAGGCTGCAAGCCGCGTCTTGGAAATAGGGGGGCTGTTTGTGTTATGCGGCTGCATAATAAAATAAAACTCAATTAATACAACCACATGGATTAGAAAATCGCCATGGATAAAAGCCACTCTTTTAATCAGGGTTTTTCTGAGGATGCGCTAGGCGATGCGTGCGTTGTCCTGCTGCGGAATCATATCGGCGTGAAATTTATTAAGGTATGTTGGTGGCGCCCTGGGGACCTTTGTTAATAACGCATTGCCGCGGGCCATAGGCTGTCTGTCGTTCAGCAGAGCTTGCTTTCTACTGTGCTGCAGTCGATATTCACCGGCGGGTAATACGGTTCTGGCCTTCGTCACGTGATGGCAGGCGCGTTGTATGACAGGATCACACCACATCCCGGCCTTTTCATACATCGTTTCAGACCTGGCAGCGCGGCCTACCGGAACAGCGATACCTCGGAAAGGGTATTATTTTTGCCAAAATGGTGGTTTATTGAGAAGCTTTACGCAAGAACTCGTATGTCTACATCCTTTCCACACCGCATTGAGAAGCATTTAAATCGCTCCAGTTTTACTTTGCAAAAGCCAGGTAAATGAAGTGCTGCCGCTGACGTCGCGCTCAAAAGAAGTATTTAAACAAGACATCCATGCGGCCGTTTCCGGTAATCAGCCTCTAAAGAACAGGCTTAATAAGCCGGGCCTGCTTGCGCTGCAGGTTGATAGTTAGGAGCGATTACTGACGGACGTCCCCATGTTCCTTGCAGGTCGCTGTGGACCCGCGGAGATCCACAGCCGCCTCCAATCAGGATACAAGAGTCAGCAACCGCTTATTATCCTGTTCTGCGACTGATACCGGTCAGTAGAGCCAGATGTAAAAACCGGAGTGGGGAACCTTCAGAACCTGACACATCAGTGTGCTCGACCAGAACTGATGGTGAGCGTTAATGAAGCGGGACTTTAATCGGGCTCCCTTGCAAAGTAACGCGCCACCTTTTTCAGGATATCCCGCTCCTCCTCAGTTCGCTTGAGCTGCGCTTTCAGTCGGGGTATCTCCGTCTGGGCATCCAGCATATCCCATGCCCGGTCCCCGCTAACAGCTGGTATCATGCAGCCGCCCTATTTGTATAGGCAGTGTTGCGAGAAGCCAAAATGTTCAGAAAAGTCCGCGACGGAATAGCTCCACTCGAACATCTGGCGGACAGCTTCTTCTCTAAACGAATGGAAAAAATCGTGGTGGGCAATGGGCTCCTTATATGCTCAAAATAAAGCGTAGATTTACCTATGAGCTTGGATGACTCCACATATTCATCTTATGAGTAGTAATTAGTAATAAGCAATGACCGCTATGGGGAGTAACGACTGCTGTAGTGAGTAGTCGAGACGTAGAACTAGGATGACCGCTATAACGAGTAGATGTTAATGACCGCTGTGATGAGTATAAAGACTAAAGTCCAAATAGATGGCTTTATATTAAATGACAGAGCCTAATGGTAATGCGCACAGTTAGTCATTACCAACATGCTTTGTGACCAAAATTATAAGGGCAGTGATCAGGACGCTCTGTAAAAAGTTAAGCTTACGCCGTTATGTCTTCTCGCTACAGCAGTCAAAACCGACGGGGCATTAATTAGCGTTTTCTCAATAAAGCAGTTAGTTTTGATGTGAGATAAGTTACTAATTTTAAATATTATTTAAAGTCACCTCCCTAAAATTAAATTAAATGACCACTGTAGTGAGAGTGATAACAGTCACATTTATGACCCATTTAAAGACCGCTATAGCGAGTAGCCTTCTCACTACAGCGGTCTTAGTTATTCAAAGTTTAAAAAAAGCACTCATAGTTGAGTGCCATCTCTTGTCAGTATTTGACTTTAGTTATTCTTGCGCTTCCTGATGGTTTCCAGCATAACCAGCTCTTCTTCTGACAACATGACCATCTTGCCGGCAGCTCCCTCCTTGGCTTTAGGAGCTGTTCTCGGCTTCACTGGCTTTTCAGCCAGAGCAATTTCATGGTCACTATCCAATTCATCGTCTTCAAGTTCAGGGAGACTGATTGGGATATTTGCAGGCCTTAACTTAGGTTGCCGGTAGTGGATTGAGAAGTAGACCGTCGATCCTCGTTTGAACTCCGTGTAATCGAGATACCCAATCTCTTTCAGCTGCTCCATAGCCCTTCTGACGGTTGCATATTGTGTATTAGGCCGCGAGGTCAAATTTAAGCGCGCCTGAAGGCGCTGCATGGACACCGGGGCGGGATCAGGGGGTAAGCTCTCAATGAATGTGTAAAGTGCCTGAGCAGACTCTTTGCGCGCTAATTCGTTGATAGCGCGTAGCTGAAGCAATACCTTGCGATCAAACTGATAAAGTTCAAAAATCTTAGGATCAGCCTGCAATGTCACGGTGTCATTTTTGACACTGTATTTAGCTGACTGAACCAGATGCGTAACGTAATATTCACCCTCTTTGTTAGCAAAGTGGATGGTGTTGGTAGCAATACGCGTTAGAGAGGCCTCCAGACGCGTTCTAAGCTTCGCAGACGAGCGCAATGAGGGAATGCCACATAGTTTGGCGAAATCAACAAAGGGGAGCGTTACGCTATCGCCCAGCACTTTGTATTTCGCAAAGGCATGAATGATCCCGACCCATGCTTTAAAGTCGTTATCCATATCAAGGCGTGCGCCAGTGATCTTGATGTTTTCATAACCTTCTGCCTTAACGATCGAGAGTTGTTTAAGCTCATCAGTTACGTCCATAGAGGACATCTGATTCTTCCGACCATTAGCGGTGGATTTCAGTGTTGGGACAAATAGACCTAGCCTCATTAACGCTACTGGCTGAACAGTATTGTTGCTGTTGGGCGTAAGGTGAATAACTTCACCAGTTCGTTTATCCGTTTCACTGAACGCTTCAGCTATCAGGTTGATTTCTTGTTCTTTTTTCGGCATTTGAAAATCCGTGATATGAACAAGCGATAATCGCCGTTACTCGTTAAAGTGGATACTAGCACTCACTACAGCGGTTATTCTACTCACTATAGCGGGTTAATTACTCTCTACAGTAGTCTTTTTCTCGCTATAGCGGTCGGAGATTATTAGTAAACCCAGTTAGATTAAGGCTCCTTAACGTACCGGGATCTATTAGGAACATCTAGGTTCTTATATGGATCTGTTATCGGATCTAGTAAGTTGATAACTTTAAAAACGAATTATTGCCAATTTATGGTGCTGTTTTAGATGCATAACTATTTAAAACTAAGAGTTCAAGAGATTACAAGCGAAGCCGAGCCCTTTAGCAGAAAGGCTGAGCTCAAATAATCATCTAAATGATTTATTAACCAGTAAATCAGGCGTTTACTCACTATAGCAGTCATTATGTTCTCACTATAAAGGTCCTCAGAGCTCTCTATAGCGGTCAAGTTGCTCGCTACAATAGTCATTACGCTCACTATAGCAGTCATCTATAGGGGTTTAAGCCTTTAACACCATGGCCTGCAGCGATTTAGGGATCTGTTTAGGATCTTGATGGGATCATATTAGGATCAAGTTATTGGATCTGGCCTGTGGATAACGTGGATAAAGTCCAGACGAACGATATAACCATTAGCTTATGAAAAATATTGCGCATTTAGAGGATAATAGTTAAGCACGATCTTTATAGACTACGAATTAGAGTACTTGTGCAGGGCTGCCTAACCGTAAAAAGCCAAGGAGCACCACTACACGAAAGAGTTCTTACTCTTGGCTAATTGACTCGTAAGTTTCGTATATCAAAACAGGGATAATAGGTAGTTTTTTATGCATAAAATGCCGGGGATCTAGGGTATAGGAGGATGACCGAGTGGTACTTACTGATGCTCAATGCATTGTTTAAAAATGAATTTTTCTAATTACTTGGTTTGGAAATCAAGCCTGAAGACCATTTTTATGGGTTGAAGACCACTGTAGAGAGTAACTTACTCGCTATAGTGGTCTTCATTGAAAAGTGCTAACAAAAGTCTGCTAACACGTGCATTTAATGAAGGAGCTGAATTTACGAAAAAAACTGCTATTTTATAAGCCATCAACAGATACTAGTTGACCAGCTCCCCGTTTATTAATACACCTCGATGTTAGTAATGTCTTCATTAGTCACATGAGGACGTCCCCATGAAGAAGTGATTTTCCGACGAACAGATCATCAGTATTCTCCGCGAGGCCAAAGCCGGGGTTTCGGCTCGGGAACTCTGCCGCAAGCATGCTATTTCAGACGCTACCTTCTACACCTGCCACAAGAAGCTTGGTGGTATGGAAGCTCCCAAAGTAAAGCGGCTCAATTCACTTGAAGAGGAGAAAGCCCGCTCCAAGAAGTTGCTAGCTGAAGCCATGCCGGATAAGAAGGCATTTCAGGTGGCTCTGGGCCGAAAGTTCTGACTACAGACCAGAAGCGGGAAGCTATGGAGGCCATGTGTAAGGCTACGGATCTGTCGCAACGTCGAGCCTGCAGGTTAGCAGGTCTGTCCCTTTCAACCTGTCGTTATGGGGCTCAGCGTCCGGCTGCTGACGCGCAACTGTCTCTACGCATTACATAGCTGGCAACTGAACGCCGCCGCTGTGGTTATCGACGCATCTGACAGCTACTGCGCCGGGAGGGCTTTTACTTCAACCATAAACGGGTATATCGCATCTGTCATCTCAACGGCCTAAGCGTAAAGCGCAGGCGACGCCGTAAGGGGCTGGCGACTGAGCGGCTTCCGCTTCTTCGTCCGGATGCGCCAAACCTGACATGGTCGATGGAGTTTGTCATGGATGAACTTGCCAGCGGCCACCGGATTAAGTGCCTGACATGCGTGGATGATTTAACGAGGAGTGTCTGAGGATCACCGCTGCTTTCGGTTTTTCAGGTGTTCAGGTCACGCGTATTATGGACAGCATCGCGCTGTTTCGGGGCTATCCGGCGACAATAAGAACCGATCAGGGCCCGGAATTTACCTGCCGCGCGCTCGATCAATGGGCCTTTAAGTATGGTGTGGAACTACTGCTTATCCAGCCAGGTAAGCCAACGCAGAACGGATTTATTGAGAGTTTTAACGGACGCTTTCGCGATGAGTGTCTAAATGAACATTGGTTCAGCGTTATTCTTCATGCCCGGAAAACGATTAATGGCTGGCGACAGTATTATAACGAGTGTCGTCTCCATTCATCGCTGGATTACCAGACACCATCAGAATTCGCAACGGATTGGCGGACCGGGAAATATGGAGAAAAACCAACCGACATTACTAACTTAAGGTTTTATCTAATCTTGGGGCAGGTAAGCAGTTATCTGGGAATTTCAATGTGAAACATTTAGAAACTTTTTACTAATTACAGGAAGTTACAGTGGGTTTTATAGGGGGGGCGTTTCACTTTTTCTGCTTGCTTGAATGAGACACAAACAGCTCACAGGCTGAAAAGTGTCTCTTTCATATGATGGTGTTAATTAGTTATTACTTTCAGCCTGCATTCGCGCTATTACTTCTTTAACAGCAGCATCAAGCTCCGCCTGATAAACTGCTGGAAGGCGAGCAAACTCATATGTAACGAGTCGCTTTTCTGAATCAGTCTTCTTGCGCGCGAACTGCTTCTTATCCGCAAAATCCGCCATCTTAATAGTCACGACCTTAGAGGCTGGTTTGCCGCTTTTTAGGCCAGCGACTTCAGTGCGGAAATAACCAATAATCTTGGCTTTGTAAGCCGTCTCATCAGCCGTCAAATTGGTATCTTCGTCCATTTTCTCAAGGACGTTAATCACAAGGTCGCTAATGGAGATGTTTTTAACGTTGGCCTTCTCCGCTACATCAAGCAAAGCCTGATAATCGCTGATTGAAAGCTCGTTAACGGAGGGGAATACGCCGATCATTTCATCGGGCACTGATGCGGCCTGAAAAGCGCGGGTGATTTTAGCGGGCGATATGCCCTCTGCCTTCGCCATTTCAGACTGCGTCGTTCCTTCCGGATACATCAGCTTTAGTCGTTTACCCAGTTCACGTAATGTGTGCTCTTTCGCCGTCTGGATATCGATCGCCAGTTGACGGGCATCAGCCAGTGATAAATCGTCTTTAGTCACCAAAACATCAAAAGCCGCGCCATTAAATATGCAGGCTGCACGGCGGCGAGAGCCATCCAGTACTTCAATCCGCCCTTCTACTTCTCTGCCGATCGCCGGGAAGAATTGTTGAAGCTTAATAGTGCGGGCAATGTCACTAACCGACTCCTTGGTGATGAATGACTGATCACGGCCGTTTACGCCGGCATCAACGAAAGTTTGCTGTTCAATTTCGTCGTGAAGTACATGTGTGAGCGTAAAACTTGCTTCGGCACCTGATTTCAGGACAAAAGTTCGGTTGCCGTCTGTCTCGCTTAATTTTTTAGAAAAGCTGGATTCACTTACTGAACGCCCTAACCCTTTCAGCTCTTTCTTCATTTCATCCCCCTCACGAACTCAATTCTTTTAAATACTGCCTGCGTAAACCGTTCCGCCTCGCGCTTTGCATTTTTTAATGCTTCCGCACTACCCGGATATGACTGAGGATCGGCACTGACTATTGTGTCAAAGGTTTCACCGCAGCGCTCAAACCCATCAAGGCGTGGCAACGTCGCGTCCAGAATGTATGACGTGAAGACGTCTCGCGCCAAACCATGCGTCATCTCATGATCACGCTTAGAGGTCATCTTTGACATAAATCCAATGTTGCCTTTGATTCTTGGAGTAATGCCTTCATCCTCAAGCTTCTCCAGCATTTCTGGCAAACGTGTCAGATATTTTAATGTGGAATGGAAGTCAACCTGGGCTGGCGGCGTTGGTGTCAAAAGTAGATCGCTTGCGGCAATCGCATTGAGCATAAAGGCATCAAGGTGTGGCCCGGTATCGATAAAAATGAAATCGTAGTCCTTACCGACGCGATCAATGATATTGCGGCGCAGTACTTCAGAAGGCTTCATGCCAGGCAGGTGCTCGCTCACGAGTTCCTTCCACTGACTGGCCACGAAGCCATCATCAATGGACGCCGGAATAATATCCACTCCAGGTATAATGGTTGGAAGAATAATGTCTTCCTTTATCTGTTCCGCATCCAGATCATTCAACATGGCCTGAGCGGCGGTTTCCATAATGGAACCAATACTGCTTAAATGATTAAGGAACATCGTGCTGGATGCCTGCGGGTCAAGATCAACAACCAAAATGCGCAGGTCATATTGCAGAAGATCGGGATGGACGCGCAGCCCATGCGCAAGCGTTACGGTACTAACAGTCTTGGACACGCCACCTTTAAGATTGACGATGAAAATAGTAAACGGACCACCTTCTTCGTGGAGCTCACGATATTTGGGCACTTTACGGTGTTCATAGATGTCCACTACATCCTGTACTGTCAGAGCATAGTGCTTGGCATTGCCTGCATCTTTTTTTCCAAAGACATACCCTTCTTCTTCCATCTCTGCAATCGCCTGCTCTACTGCGCGGCGACTCAGTTTTGGCATGTTTGCCACAGTATTACGTGTGTAAGTCTGGTAATACTTATCTAGGCCAAACTCGTGACGCTTCCCTATTATGTCATCGCTCATACTGCGCAGCATTGCGGTCGCCCTGCGGGCTGTTTCATCCACGCCACCGTAAGTACTTTTCATCACTCAACTCCATTGGCAATCAATAAAATGAGTGTACATTTATAATTTGCCCGTGCAACATTTTTTGATATTCATAAAAATGTTGCACGGGCGCGATTTTCTGTGTCGATGACTGTAACTATATTCAATGAGAGGCCTAAAGACCGCCCTCCCCTGCCTCTGTTCGGATTCGTTTTATTTGTTGTACCAAGGTTGGCTGCGCATGAGTTAAGGACTCACTACAGATGAGGACTTTAGATGTAGAGAATGATAATTAAATTTCAGATAGAATTACCCACCAAAAAAGTATATTAAATTGTTGTTTTTAATAATTAATTTTGTAATATTTCAAGCTGAAATTCCCGGGGCTTCAACGTGATTGATGCTGGAAATATGCCTCAATTGCCAGGGGTATTTGTTTTTACTTAGCATCAGTATACTTTTGCTACGGGGATATCTTTCCAGTTCGATGTCCATGCCGGTGACAACATTTCTCTTTTCATCTTCCACTCTATATTAATACCCTGCCCCGCAAACCAAACATTTACCAGGCCAGATTGATTGATGCCGTCGAGCACTTTCATCAGCTTCGCACTATTAGCCTCAGGCTGGTTATCATCAAACAGGTTCAGTTGGCTGACGCCATTTGGCGTGAAGTCGTCAAGCATTATGCCTGCATTCATGTAACGGCGTCCTTCTAGCCAGATGTGATCGAGTGAACACATAGCGACTTTAATAATCTCGCGCGTATACTGTTTAGGAATCGTTAACTTCTCGCCCGCGCTTTTTCCATAAAAGACTTCACCGTTTGCATGAGGTGATGTGCGAATAAAAACGCTAACGTGGCGACAGTACTGTCGCTCGCTACGAAGCTTTTCTGCCGCGCGCGTAGCGTATTGACACAAGGCCTGCTGCATACCGGTTTTTATGGTGATGCGTTCACCAAAACTTCGACTACAAACTATTTGCTGTTTGGCAGGCGCAAACTCTTCCAGTGGGATGCATGCTTTCCCATTGAGCTCCCTGAATGTGCATTCCAGCACAACGCTGAAGTTGTCACGTATATATTGTGGGTGTGCGCGGGTTAACTGCAGAGCGGTTTTAATACCTATCAGGTTAAGTCTTTTACCAATGCGGCGACCTACACCCTATATTTCTTCTACTGGCTAATTATGCAGTAGCGTCTAAGATCGTTGATGATTGCCGGGCGTTAAAACCAGGACGTCCCTGACTTGCTTCCATTCTTTATTTGCCTACTGCGCGGATTTTGCCAGATTTTTAGTTGGCTCCATACCAACGCCAACAGTAAGGCCTGTAGTTGCGAGAACATGGGCGCGCAGCCAGCGCTCAAAATGCTCAAAACCTTCACAGCCATCAATACTGGTGAGATCCAAAAACTTCTCATCGATACTGTATTGCTCAACCTTCGGCGTCAGCTCCTCTAGTGCAGTCATTACCCGCTGCGATATTGAATGGTGTAAGGCGTAATTGCTTGAAAAAAGCTGAACTTTTTCAGGGTATTCCTGTGCTTTAAGCTGAAACCAGGGCATACCCATTTTTATATTCAAAGCTATGGCTTCGACGGATCTCGCGATAACACAGCCATCGTTATTGCTTAACACCACCACGGGTTTGCCGCGCAGGTCTGGGCGGAACAAGGTCTCGCATCGGGCATAAAACTTGTTCGCGTCGGCTAATCCAAACATAGGCATGGTTACCTCCGGCGCGCGCGCGTACTGTTAAAAAACCATGTGACCACGCCAAGCAGCTGCAGCTCTTCCGGATAGATGACGGGGTAAGCCGGATTCATGGGCAGCAGCGCAAGGCGCGGCTGCAGCTGCAGGGGCTTGACCGTGAATCCGCCGTCTACCTCCGCGATGACGATGTCGCCGTGCGCGGCTTCTTCTGCCCGGTCAACCTCCATGACATCGCCGTCATAAAGACCGAGGCCTTCCATGCTGCTGCCGCTGGCGCGAATAAAAAAGGTGGAGGCGCGCCGGCGGATGCACAGCTCGTTGAGGTCCAGCTCTTTTTCAACGTAATCCGCGGCCGGGGAGGAGAAGCCGGCCGCACAGGGCTCGGCAAAGAGCGGTACGCGAACCCGGGGCGTATTGAGAGGTGGCCAGAACGGCATCAGGCCCTGAGCACAGGTTGCGGGTTTCATGATGAGGCCTCCGGGCGAATTACATCCGGACCGGCAGTGGCTGTGTGTGCGTAGCGCATAATAAATCCTCCTCTGAGTAATGCTGTTTATGTATACAGTGTTAATGGGAGAAATTTATCTTACAAGCAGGGTGGAACAGGAAAAGCAGCCCAGCAGGCTCATCTGCCTTAAAGCTGTTCAGTTTCATTTTCTGCCACGTCGCCGGTCATATCCTGCAGCATCTGCAGCAGGAGCTCCTTGCTCAGCTGATCGGATCGCAGTGCCGGCATAAGGTTGATGAGCGACAGTGTCACCGTGGCCATGGCCACCGATCGCTTAACGGCGTCGGCATTTTCATATATCAGATAGGTGCGCAGGCTCACCCCCAGTTCTGCGGCGGCCCGTTCACGGCTCCAGAGCAAGCCTTTCCGCCACAGCCTCAGCTGCCATCCCGTCATGTGCATTTCCCCTCACGGTTTTCTCTTATCATAGCGCTGAAAAAGTGCAGTTTCTGCATTTTTTCAGAAATCATCCTGCGCTTATCGCCGGCACGTTAAGACGGAAGTCGCTGCGCTCCGCTGCTTAACGGCGTCATCGTTTCGCCTGACGCCGGTTAATGACCCGTGTGGCCATAGCCGTGCTTCGGCTGATTAAGCTGCACCGTGCCTCCACCTTAGCCGGGCGGCCTCACCAACAAGGGAAGCTTCGCCGACATACTCACCCGTTCCCCGCCGCGCGGGACATTCAGTCCGCTCCGGCGGCGCGTGCGGCTTCCGTTGTCGCCCCTGTTTGCTCAGCTGTCCGCCCGGCTGCAGTGGCGGCACGGTGCAGATGGCACCGTGCAAACCTTAACGGAGTAGTCGACATGCCGAACTGGTGTGCCAACAGGCTGCGGGTCACAGGCCCGGAAAGTGAAGTTTCGAAGGTCAGAGCGCTGATGGAAGGGAGCGCTGACGCGCCCGGCTACGTGCGGGCAGCGGGGGAGGGGATACAGCTTTTTCTGGCCGGGTGTGCCGGTCTGCTGCGTCCGACAGCCGCAACGGAATATGCGCCCTGTCCGGCACTGAACGTGACGGCGGGCAGCGATACGCCGGATACCGGTACGCAAAAGCCGGCGTCAGTCTGGCCGATTTCTATCAGTCGGGTGTGGCGCTGTATGACATGTTCAGTGAACAGCAGCCGCGTGCAAACGCCGATGCGCTGATGTCAGCTCTTGATAAGATAAATCGTTCCGGGAGGGGAAAGGTCTGGTTTGCAGGGCAGGGAGCGCGTGACAGCAGCTGGCAGATGAAAAGAGAAATGCTCTCGCCCAGATACACGACGCGACTCAGTGATATTCCCCTAATCAAATAAATCACTTCCGGACGATTCTTTAAACAGCATTCTTATTAGCGGAAATACTGAGGACATGCCGCGGGGACACTCATCTTCCCCGCGCTTTTATTGTACGTCAGATGTTTCGTGCTTCGGTACGCCTGCTCATTTCTTTTGAATCTGACGGGGAGCGTGAAGTCGCCCCGCGCATAAACAGCTTTTGGCCCAAAGGTTCGACATAACGACGAGACAGCCAGGCCAGGAACACCGACGCAATCATCGCTGTTATAAAAAGCATGACACCCTCTACGGGCAGGTTTTTTTTCACTACCCGCATGGTCACCATATGCAACAGGTAGAGCGAAAAGGATATGTCGCCGATGAATACCAGCCATCCTGGTGTGATACGAGCCAGCCAGTCATCGTTAAAGGCAACGGCTGCTAATAACAATGCCAGCACCGTACCGGATTCAGTTAAACCATGGCCCACATGGCGATTTAGTACGATCTGAATTACGGCCAGCAGGATGCCTGCAACAAGCATCGGAATACGTGCTGCAACCGGCAATTTGCGCATGTGCGGCCACAGGAGCCCCGTCACTACTCCCGCAGCAAATTCCCAGATAATTGGGTTGCTCATCAGGTTCAGGTAGCCATGCGGGAAGTCATAACCGGCTGTATTCAGCGTCAGATTCTGTCCACTGGCGACGGGAACGACGATGAGGAGTGTCGTCAGCAGAACAGCTAATGCAGCCCAGCGCCATCGGGTCAGCAGGGATACGGACATCAGCAGATAAAACAGAAACTCATAATTGAGCGTCCACCGGACCCCATACAATCCACCGTCATCAACATAGAAAGGTCCGTGCTGCGTATAAGCAACGGTCAGAGTCAGCGCGCTGATCAGATTCAGGACCTTATCGGGGTAGTGGAAGGTGGCCATTGCTCCGCCAAGCAGGAAGTTAACGGCAAGCAGAATGAAATAGGCAGGTAACAGGCGAGCTGCACGACGCTTAAGAAAGTCAGCCGCTGACGCAACTCCGGAATTCATGCGTGAAACTGAGAGAGTTATAACAAAGCCACTCAGCACAAAAAAAAGGTCTACCCCGGTGAGCCCCCAGTTAAACATGGAACTTCCCAGGCCGGAGAACTGTGCATCAATTTCCTCACGATAGTGATAGGCCATCACCGAGAGCGCGGCCAGTCCGCGCAGAGCCTGTACGGACTGCAATTGCATTTTCATTAATGTGTTTAGATTTCGTGAAGTTTCTGAAAAGGTAAGGCCAGTCTAATTGGGGAAGTCAGCCGTAACAAGGCCAGCTACTTGTTTATGAGGGTGAAGTATTTCTTACTGAGCGGGTTCAATAAGCTCACTACCCTGATTATGGATGTTGCCCACCTTCGCGCTCACCGGGCGCCAGGTGAAGTCCTTCTCCGGAACTGCCGCATCACGGGCGATTTCTTCTGCCCGTTGTGGTGTGGTGTCAGCACTCAGCCATTCACGGACGGCATCAGCAGCGATCACTAGCGGCCTGCGATCGTGGATGTCGACCATACCCTGGTTACTCGATGAGGTCACAATGACAAACCCTTCCTTACCGTGGCTCTGTCCGTAAGGCTGCTTACCGATGGCGGCAAAAAACAGGGGCTGCTTTTTTCTGTGGAAGATGAAGAACGGCTGCTTTTTCCCGCCCTCTTTCTGCCATTCGAACCAGCCGTCAGCCGGCACAATGGCGCGCCCGTGGTTCCACAGCGGCTTAAACATGCGCCCGCTCGCTGCCGTTTCGCCGCGTGCGTTAATGAGCGGCTGCTTATCCCACCACTCCGGGCCGTAACCCCAGAACACGGGATCGAGGTGCAGCGCATCCTCACGCTCGCTGAGGAGCAGCACCTTTGTGCCGGGCGCCACGTTGAAGCGGCCAATGGGCTCCGGGTCGAACGTGATTTCGTCTGGTTTCAGTCCGAGTGAGTCAAAATACTCATCACGGCTGCTGTACTGCGCAAATCGTCCACACATAGACACCTCCTGCTGTAAGGATAGCGGGGTATACTGACGTCAGGAGGATTTAACATGAAACACAATTTAGCTGCACGAAGCACGGAAGAACGCGCAAAGGTCAACGTGGATCTTGCCGCCTCAGGTGTGGCATATAAAGAGCGCCTTAACCTTCCCGTTATCCCGGCCGAAGCTGAAAGGCAGCAGCCAGAGGAATTGCGCGAATACTTCAGGGAACGGCTGCAGTATTACCGTAATCTGGCACTGCAGTTCCCGCGCGGGACCGATCCGGTTTATCAAAAGGAACCGAAGGGAGAATGAAAGGCGATGACGTCCGGGGCAGGTATGGACATAAGCCCCCTGGCAGGGGCCCGGTTTACTTCTGATGCGATGAGGCTGGCGATCCCAGCATAATGCCGATCATCGAGAGCCCGGTAATAAACAGCCCTGCAATCATGATCACGCCGGTCAGCTCTGTCACCTGGTTCATGTCCATCCATGAGTTCATCAGATGAGCGCCGTCATTCAGCAGCGTGCGTAACCCTGCCGGCAGCCAGGACGACAGAGCCTGGGCGCCGCCGTCAATTAATTTCGTCAATTCATTGGGCATGGTTTCGTTATCCCTGGATAAATCAGTGGCGAATTTTTGCGAGATCGTCGTCTGACAGTCCGGTCAGTTCCCTTACCGACTCCAGCGGAATGCCTTTTGCCAGCAGGTTGCGGGCAACCTCCATTTTACCTTCCTGCCGCCCTTCCTGCCGCCCTTCCATGCGCCCTTTCTCCAGGCCCTTCTGCTCAAGCTGCTGTGCAATCGTCATCAGTTCGTCCTCATGCTGCGGCACTCTCTGCGCCAGGTTGCGTACGAAGGCTTCGGCATCGTCGGTTTCGCCCGCCTGTACGAGGTAGTTTATCAGTGAAACCAGCTGCTGTCCCGTCAGGTGACCGGCCATCAGGGTGGCGGCCAGCCGGTCCAGCAGGTCGGCAAGGTCGCGCCGGTGAATGTGCTTCTGCAGCAGCGTAAGCGCCGCCATGCTGCGATGGTTCATGATCTCCTCGTCCGGGATAACCGTGACGTCGACCAGCGGGAACGGAGCGCCGTAGAGGCTCCCGGCCAGTGCCGGGTCGTCAAACTCCTGCAGCCAGTCGGTGGAGTACGGGTACGGGCTGCGCCGTCCGGTGTAGAACAGCACGGGAATGACCAGCGGTAGCTTTTTATGGCCAGCATCGAGGTGGCGCTGCATGGCGGCCACGGCGTAGCGCATCAGGCGGAACGCCATGTGGCGATCGGGCGTCGACTGGTGCTCGATGAGCACGTGAATGTAGCCGTCGCCGGCGGCGGTTTTCAGCCTGTAAAGTACGTCGCTGTAGTAGGCGCGAAGGCTTTCCTCCACGAAGCTGCCCGACTCAAGTTTTAGCGTGCTGAGGTCGCAGACGGCGCGAAGCTCCGCCGGCAGGTGCAGCTCGATAAAGTCACGGGCGGTATCGGGATGCGTCAGGAAGGCCTTAAAGGCCGCATCGTGAGGCACCGGTGTCGTTTTTTTCATGTCTGGTTCCTTTCTTCTCAGACCGGGGGAAGCGACTGCAGGCCCAGCGCGGTGACCAGTGACTCCGCGGCCATCGGCACGCTGAACCATTCCTGATTGGACAGCACCACGCGGCATTCCTTCCCGTATTTATCTTCGCGAATAAAAGCAATCAACTCTTTCTGGATGACCCATATTTTATTTTCCCCATCCCGTAAAGTGACCAGGTTCGCGGGCGAACAAGCCGCCGCAGAGTAGCTCTCTGATGTGCTTCTGACGTTGGTATCAAACATCATCAAAATCCTTGTTTTCCGTTTTATATGAGTGTTTAGTTGCCGGAAGAGTCCGGCTTATTACTGCAACTGCCGCTGCTTGAGCCCGCAGACATGTCAGGAGTCATACGGGCTTCTAAGCAAAGGAGCGTTTACTTCATGGACATAAGGCTTAACGTGAAATGGCCCCGGATTTTTCAGGTAGTCTGTCAGCGAGATAATTTTCCCCGCCTGTATTGCTGTGGTCATCCACTGACTGAGTCGCGCTTCATCCACTTTCAGCTCTAAACGAGGAATGAATGCCATCCTGATGTTCTCGCTGTAATGTACAGGCTGGAGATAGCCAATATGCACACCGACCAGCTCACTAAGAGACAGCTGAAAGCCAGTGTCAGCGTCTCGTCTGTACCCCGTGGCGTCTTCCTTTTGTGGCCGGTAAATGAACGCAACATACCGGGCCTCCAGCTCGCGAACGGCTTCAGTATCGATAGACAGATATTCCACCACGGCTTCCCTGTTATAGGTGAAGTTATCCCGGAGAGCCTGATAAATAACCTTGGCCGCGTGGTGAGAACCGCCGGTGTTTGAAACCACATACCGCTTGTACCATTCGTAGTACAGAACGTTGACCGGCCCGTCCGGTCTGAATCCTTCACGCTCTATATGCCGGATATTTTCCTGCCAGTCCTGCAGGGTTTCCGATCGCAGATTCTTACCCGGGAACATCCCTTTCCCCCATGCGGACAAATTTTTGTACCAGCTGCCGTTTATGTGCGGGTTATGGCCTTTACCGAACCCTTTGGAGGCAGTCAGGCTCTCTATCTTCCTGAAGTCGAAATCAGGAACAGCAGACTTAGTGGAAGAAACAATTTTTGCGAGGATGCGCTGAAGCTCTTCTGGTAGGTGCTCCATTAAATAATCAGTGAAAAAGGTATCCAGCCTGAGCATCGTGTCGGCATCAGCCGTCGGTCGAAAGAGTGTGAGGTCATCAAGAAAGAGCAGTGCTGCTTCGTTCATTCTGTAGCTGAAATTTTTACGAACCAGCCAGTCAAACTGATGCATCAGCACCGCATGGATACGCATTAGTAAATCATTCATTTAATAATCTGTTCCCTGTTAGTCACACATCTGTATGCTTTTTTGGTAGAAAGTGTCATGGAAAACTGGGGCGTTTTCACGACATCGAATCCATGGGGTATTATAGCGAAAATATCGCAAATTAATATTAAAATAATATTAATTTGAATGTGAAACAATTGTATTTTAGTGTTTTTGTAACGGTATTTTAAACGCACAAGAGTCTGATTGAGTCTGAAAGCAAGTCACTGTTCATCAGTGTTATTAAGGGTGAGGTGCTACCTGTGAAGGTGGATCCTGTTTCTCTGATACGCGCAAAAGGATAAAGTGATTTCAACGATCACTCATTGATGAAAATGAAGGGAAGCCCGTGATAAATCTGATAATGGATGTGAATGATAGAGACTGGAGGGTTCCTGTAGGCGAGCTTGCTTTTAGCTCGATGCCACTGAGTCGTTATCTGGAATACACGAGTGACCGGCTTTCGGTCATTTTCAGAGAGATTAACCAAACGGTCCTCGATGACCTCAAAGTTATGCCCTGTCTTCTAATGACCGAGTTCGTCAATGAGCAACGCCTGGACGGAACCTCGCATTTATATTCCAATATCCGAGTAGGCGTGCTTGAAAGCGTGGCCGTCAAAGGGAAGAATTTAGAGTATTAGGTTCGCATTCACTATGTTTTTGAAAGAGCGAACGTCGATAACTACAGAGCCCTTGCCGACCGGTTCTTCTATCACCTGTTTGAAACAATGAGAACCCACTGGGCTATCAAAGAAGTCAGCCTTCCTGAGGTGATGGGCGCTTTTAATCTATATGTCCCGCTTCCCAATCCGGCAGCTCCTGTTGAAGAACCGCCTCAGCTGCATGCTCCTGTCGAAGAACCGCCTTTGCCGCAGCCTGTGACATCTGTCGAAGCGTTTCTGCAGAAAGTTAAAGAATTTCAGGCTCAGGAAGGGCAGGAGGTGTTTTACCGCGGACATAGCGACTACAGGTATAAGCTTGAGCCTTCCCTGTTCCGGTCTGAGAATGCGGTGCCGCTGTACAGGTACAAAGAAAGGAACATGATTAACGAGATCCTTACGGCTCATCCGGCAGAATTTTATCAGGACCATTTCATGATTGATAAACTGGTTCGCATGCAGCACTACGGGCTCCCCACGCGCCTGCTGGACGTCACGGCGAATCCGCTGGTTGCCCTTTATTTCTGCTGCGCAGACATGCTGGATAAAAGCGAGGATGAAGAGAAGATCGGAGATGTAAAAATCTTTTCCGTCCAGGCGGATGAGATCAAATTTTACAATTCTGACACTGTCAGCTGCATTGCCAATCTGTCGCTGCTTAATATGGATGACAAGAACAAGCTGATTCCGGAAACTGATGTTCCTCTGGATGATCGCGTTGAAAGTTCCAAGGAATTGAAGAGGTTCATTCATTTTATTCGGGCGGAAAAACCGTACTTTGAAAACGCAATTCTTACGGGAGACTTGAGCCGTATCCTTTTTGTCCGTGGCCGAATTGCCAATCAGAGGATCTCATCACAGTCCGGCGCATTTCTGCTCTTTGGGCATGAAGCTGTACTGCCTGATACCGGTCACAGCGGTCTCAAAGTCGACCGTATTTATGTCAGCAATAAAACAGCGATTCTGAAGGAGCTCAGCAGCCTCAATATCAAACCGAGCACCATTTATCCCGGCATAGAGGAGACGGCCAAGGAAATCGCCCGCCGGACGAAAGGTGAAGAGACCCTTAATAGACTGAAATGAACAAAAGCGTTCACGGAGTGGGATGAATAAGGTCCGATGGCCAACTTTTATAAGCCTGAACGCTGGGAAATCGGTCAATGCTTAAAAGGTTGAGCGCCTAGATGAGATTGCCGGCTGGCATGCCAGCTATCGTGTGATGTGAACATGTCGGGCATACTAGATTAGTTACTGGATCATCCATCCCTCTAGGTGAATGCTCACAGGGTAAAATAAACTTATAGGCAATGGAGATAAAACATCAATCTAATGAGTTTATTTGCTCCTAAAGCAGTTTAAATGGACCCAGCATGCCGGCCTGAACCAGCGTTCCGAGAGCGCTCAGGCAGGTAAATACGACTGCAAGACCGCTCCAGAAAAGCGCCCAGGTCTTATCGCGATGATCCTTTTCATCCTGTTTAGCTTTAATCTTGTATTCTTCCAGCGTAGCAAGCGCTTTTGGTTCTGGAGCATAACTTCCGGTATTGATGAGTTTAAGATCGCCACTGGCTACCAGTGAGTTAAGAATAAACGTGGTTTTAGACATGAATGAATCACTGTCTGGATGATACATCCAGAAAAATTTGTGAAGTCTTGTTAAAATTTGAACCGTATAGACAGGTTCGTGCATGTTACTTTCAAAGTATATATCTGTTAGCGCCTCCAAAATTGTCTGTCGACTGCTTAGCGTTAAAGGCCTTTTATTAAACTGAGCCTGTGTGCTTTTATTTTTTTGTATAGTTAATGCAGCCTGTTTTTTATCTATTGAATTTTTTTCATTGAGTTGCTCAAGACCGTTGTATTTAAACTGATAACCCTTATACCAGTGCTCAACATAAAATTGGTCATCGCTTACATCAGCTGGGTTTAGGGGAATCTCTGAGTTGAACATATTTCCTGTAAACTGAAGCGCCTTTAAATTATCGTCCTCATAATCAGTGACCAGAAATTCTGTTTTACTAAGCTCTTTATTTTTCACGTAAACCACATAAAAGTCGTATTCCAAAGAGTTACCCCTAACTCCAGAAAGATTGTTATCGTCACTCTTTTTTAAATCAAACTCACGGAACCACTGGCTTCTATCCATAACATCACCTTAGTTAGCAAATTAGATACTTTTCACCCATTATTGGATGTGATTTTTTTAGGGTTTGGTTATCCTTTTCCTTCGTGGCAAAAGGAAATTCCCTGTAAACACAGACGATATTGAAATATTACTGTCTCCGGGAGTGACTTTCTTGGTTTCAATTACGTGTTTTTCAATAGACTTGGCCTGACGAATGAAAACATCAGATCCCGCAAGCGGAGGTATGGTATAAACCAGGCTTTTACTACTGAGTAATTCCCTGCCATCATTGATTACCTCAATCGTGACATCGAGATTGTTTGGCCAATTGTCTATAAGCTTCCTGAGTTCAATAAGCAGTTCCATTATATTTTTGTTCCAGTATTCATTGATTAAGTCTAGAACAATCTTAATGCTGTTGTAAAAAATATCTGAAAAGAGTGAGTTGGGTTTATTAAACTCGTTATCATTAAATTTTTTCTTCATGTCCTCCAGAGCATAGTAGACATCGCTCGGCAAATCCGTGACCTGCTCAAATGTGTTTACGACCACATTGTTTTTTCCCACCGGAACAAGCGTCTGACTGACCTTCTGCCTTGGCAGATTTTCGGTTATTTTCAGATCATCCGGGGTCGGCGTTACACCAATACCGAAATGAAAACAGCGATTCTCGGCTAGTCCCTTTTTATCATTTATCCAGAAGGAAGGTCTGAGCAACTTGTCACCATGCTTGCCTTCAATTTCACCCAAAAAAAGCACCTTTATCTTTTCTTCGTAATAGCTAACCTGAATTGCTGCATCACAATGCTGCATATATTCTTTTATTTTTGATTTATCCGAGATCCAACCATCTTTCGTTTTAACCCGAAAGTCGAACCTGTCAATTTCAGGGTGCTGAGTGACAGAGTCTTTACCCAGTATAAAATATTTGCAGTATAAAGGGCTGCGGCTATCACAATCATTTTCTTCACAAAGTTTATCAATCAGATTGAAAAACAATGTTTGATATTTATAGGTGTTAAACATATTTCGAATAATGTATTCAAAGCTATGGTTTTTATATGTAGTGCTCAGAAGTGCGTTCAGTGTACTCATGTTTGAGTTGGCTTTAAGACTGGCGAGCGTCAGGGGGAGTTCTTTCTTTAAGAGCTGATGAAACCCGATAGCCGTATTATTCTGGAAGACGAGCGATTCAAGTACGGAAAGATAAATCCCTGCCCAGTAGCTTTTAATATTATCTGCGTTTTCTAACTGAAGCGCGTTTTGAATGGCTATGCTGATTTCTGTAGTCAAGTGATGCTCCTGTTAAACATAACTCCTCAATCTGGGCTTAATGCAGTAACAACAATAATGCCGTGCATGCTGTCGGTGATCCATTGATTTGTTATTGCTTCTTTTCCGGTTTGTATGAGTCGACTGATGAGTGAGTTCGACTGTCGTCTATGATACCAGGCATTCAGAGTAAACTACCTGGTTTACAAATGTCTGCTTTGAAAGTTCAGTCATCGATGCCGTTTTGCCTGAGCTGCCCGGTGAACTGATCTAACTTACCCAACAGTGAGGCGCTGAGCCGCACTAGCGGCAGCGACATAATATCCGTGGTAGTGCCGTCATCAGCTACGATGATATGTTCATCTTTATAGTAAAAATCAGGCTTGTTCAGCGCCGTCAGCAGCGCCTGCTTGGCATTCAGGGCGCGTCGATAAAGCGCTCTGTCAGTTGATCGCAAAAAAATATCCTGCGCGGCTATCATGTATTCATGCATGTAGGTTGGCGCGGGAATGTCGCCGGTCATAGCCTCCATTTCATTTTTGACGACAGCTTTCCATTTGTACGAATTCTGAAGCAGCGCCGTACGGTTAAAACCAACATGCATGTTAGCCAAAAATCCTGGCTTTCCATCGCGCATGCCAAACTCTTTTGTTGCCTCATAATTAATGGGCGGAAGACCACTGTGCTGCATATAATTGCGCAGTTCGTACATAAAGCGGTACGAAAATTTATCGTCATAGTGACCGTTCTGAACGGATTTACAGCGCTGAAATTCCTCTGATCCTTTACCGTATTTATTGCTGAGCGATTTTTCAAGATACTCCAGCATTAATTTAACGGACGTCAAAAAATTGAGCAGCGTCAGGTTAAGATCCCGGCTAAACTCACCAAACAGGTTTTCGCCGGGGTTATTTCCGTAGTGCTTAAATTTTTCAATAAGTGCACTGTCAGCTGAAATAAACGAGTCATAGTTAATCATTGCGCATTCGTACACCAGATAGTGTTGAGCAAATGCTTCAATGTCCCGCATGCTCATAACCAGGCTGTCTGCGTCTTTATTGCTGAGTGTTCTCTTTAAAACTAATTTTCCGGGTTTGCCCGGCGTCAGCGATTTTTTTATGAGTATGAGTTTAGAAACCATCGGATTCACCACGAATTTTAATCTTCAAACTAGCATCGATCAGGTGGCTTATAGCCTTAGAGCGACGGACGTTACCGGGAGCTGCTGTTATTTTATGATAGATATTCTTAGTCGTTTATTCCTTTATTCCTTTATTCCTTTATTTGGACTCGATGTTAATTATTTTTATCTTTCGTTTTTGACGCCTTAAGCAGGAAATAGGAAGGATGACTCTGAATTTCAGCAGAGTGACTGTTGATATCATACAGCCCATTCAGAAGCGATATAGCGCCTGTTGTCATCGTAATCCAGCTTGGTGCACCTATGATTCCTATCACTGCCGGTGCGACATTCAGCAGAAGGTCTTTTTTACTTCTGCGCTTATATGCGTAGATTTTTTGCTCAATATCACTCAGTCCTTCATCCCAGACTCTCTCTGTAAAACGTTTATTTATTAGCTCCCTCCGGTAAGGGTCGCTCTCTGCCTCCATATCAAAAGCAGTGTCACGTAACACCGCCCGGAATGCATTAAAGCTCGCCTCGAACTCAGTTCTTATGCTGAAAAGTTCACCGGGAGTCAGTCCTTCCAGGAACGGCACATCTACGGAAAGTTTGACTCTCTGCACTTCATCTTTCGGATCCAGCTTACGAAGCACTTCACCCTGACAAGGACAGTAGGTACCAAGGGAAGCCCTTCCTGCATGTGCCTGCTCAAGGTCAGCTATGAGATTCCTGTAGTGAAAGAGAACGGTGCGGTTTTTTGCTCCCTGGACCCATCTTTCATAGCTTTTTTTTTCGCTATGATTACCCATCACAACATCTGAAAATACTATGCTATCACCATTATCAGTGACTTTTCCGGCATGCTGATACATGTAGCCGTTGGTATACGGGCTTCTACAGTCCTCAATTTTAATCATAATTTCATTTGCTAGAACGCTTTTGTCTAAAAAACGAAATCTGTTACTTTTCCCTAATCTTTCAATATTTTGAACAGATAATTTTTTTTCATAGAGCCGGGCTATTTCAGCCGGAAGATAACGGTAGATGAATTTCGATTCAGCGTTGTCGGCTAATATGCCGTCAGCCCTTTCAGATTCTTTAATTACCGATTTGCTCCTTGCGAAAACAATAAATTCTCCTTGTATGAGCGGGAAATTTTCCTTAGCAAAGCGTATAAAAGAAGATATCTCTTTCCTGAGAATAATAGACTTTTCATTACCATCAGTCTCGATAAATTTTTCAATGATGTTTTCTGTTAATTTCAACCTGTGTCGCTGACTTAGTGAGTACAGAACGTCATCCAGAATGACTCTGTCCATCGAAAAAAGTCCGCTACGGTAGTTAGCAATGTTTTTGTCTCCGGCCATATAAACATTTAGGCGTGAAGATTGTAAATTGTTCGTTGGGTCGCTTATTAGCCGGTCTATTTTTTCGTTGTATTCATTCAGCTCATTCAGTAATTCTGTGAATTCTATATCTGCATATTCATTTTTTAACAGTTCATCAGACCAGAAGAGGCTGTCAGTCAGAGCGTAGAGATTGTTATACACGGTTTATTCCTTTTACCAGGCTTTCATTCACAGCGATTACCGCATGGCGAATCTGTTTCCAGAGGGGAAGCCCTTCATCTTACAATCATATGCGCGACCAGGCATCTACCATAGAGTGCCTGGTCTCGCCCTGCCCCCGCCATTCCGGGCACTGACCCCGAAAAAAGTGAATCGCGTCAGAGAGATATCGCTGACGGAGCAGTGCCCATTTCCTGAATGGCACCGAGTGCGCGTACAGTCCTACCAGGTTATATTCCGTATATGGGAAAAAAGACCGATTTGTCCTCACCCGATCACCGATTTATTGCGGTCGGTTTTTCTGGACAGATGCGCGAAAATGCGTTCCACGCCCCCGGACAGCGGAGATTGAAAAATTGAGAGGGTTACCCCGCGAACTTTCGCAGATTTCACCCAGCGACGTCAGCGCGCAGAACGTGACCGGCGGCAGCGCGGCGCGCTACTTTGACTACGCCTCGGCGCTGGCGCTTCGCAACCTTGCGGCGCACTACGGCACGGCCATGCCCCGCTACCTGCTGGCGCCCGAAGTGGCGCTGCTGCTCGACGCCGAACGCGATCAGCGGAAAAGGCTGCTGATCGAGACGTTCTGGAACACCGGCGGCCGGCTGAACGAGGTGCTGCCGCTGACGCCCGAAGATTTTGCGCTCGACGGCCCCGACGGGCGCGCGCTCGGGGCGCCCTTCGCGGTGCTGCACACCCTTAAACAGCGCAGAGACGAAGAGAAGCAGAAGCAGCGCGGTCGTGGACGGCCCACCCGGGAGGACCAGGCGGCGCTGCGCGAGGCCGAGGCCAATCCGCCCCGCGCCGTTCCGCTCACCGATCCCGGCTACGTGCGCCGGCTTCGCGAGTATCTGGCCACGGTCCGGCTCAAAAAGAGCGAGCGCATCTGGGACATTGACAGCCCGGACACCGTCCGCACCTGGATTAGGCAGGCGGTCAAAGCTGCAGAGCGTGACAGCGTCACCTTCAGCATCCGGCCGATCACGACTAAAACGTTCAGGGACTCGTTTGCGATGCATCTGGTGCAGCACGGCGTGCCGAAGAAGGTCATCCAGTCGATGATGGGCCATAAGGATGAAAAGTCGACCGAGTGGTATACGCAGGTGTTGGCGCTGGACGTCACACGTCAGCTCGGCGTGAGGTTCTCAATGGCCCCGGAGGAGGCGCGCGCGCTGGTCATGCCCGGTGAACTGCCCGCCAGAGGGCAGCTGAACTACCCGGGTATTAAGGGAGGCTAAGGACGATGACTTGTTATACCAGGATGACTGACGCCGCGCTGGATGCGGAGATTGACCGGCTGTCGGGTGAAATAGCCTAGTATGAAGACCTCTACGACGCTGAATACCAGACTAAAAATGACGTAGAGAGAGAGTTCAACCAGGGAATGATTAAGAAACCAATGGAAGATACGATCGCCAGCTGGAAGCGCGCCATGGATGAAAGACGGCGCCGTATGAGATTCTGGATTGCGCCCTGATAAGGAGACCGCAGCGACGGCTTCCCTTAAACCCTTCTTTGCCGGCGGTCAGGCCTACAGCGTTTTGACCTGTAGCATCTTTTCCGTTGCCCGGTAGAAGGCATTACCGCTGCTACCCAGCTCCACAAAACCATGGGCCCTGAGCCAACTGAGCATCGCCACAATGTCTCAATCCAGGGCTGCTGCTGTTTCAGCCTTAAGCAGAGCTCCGCCTTTACCGTTACCGACAGCCCTCTCCTGACGCTAAACCCCGCCCTCCCCCTCCACTCTCAGGATTTTCGTAAATGCGCCCCTCTAAGTTTAATGCATTATTAATTTCATTTTAATATTAAAATTACATTGTTGTGATGTTGTAGTGATTGTTTTCTGGATTTATCTCCTCTACAATCAACCTCAGTTAATGAAATCCGAATTGATATCTTTTTAATATTAAAATGAGGGCGTGTTGATATGATTCTGACAATCGCGAATACCAAGGGCGGCGTGGGTAAATCGACTCTGGCTGTTAACATTGCGGTCGCCCGTGCGCATCAGGGCAAGAAGGTCTGGCTCGTTGACGGTGATAAACAGGGCTCATCTCAGACGGCCATTCTGATCCGATCTGAGGCAGATGTGCAGCCTGGCATCGCCTGCTCACATTACCCAGATGGCCCCGTTCTCAGAACGCAGGTTCTGCAGCAGAAAGACAACTATGATGACGTCATCATCGAATGTGGCGGGCGAGATTCGACGGCCATGAGGGCAGCGCTGACGCTCACGGATTATGCGCTGGTTCCGTTTGTTCCGGGCAGCTTTGAAGCATGGGCGATGGAAGACGTCGTGAAAATGATGCAGGAAGCAAGAAGCATACGTGAACCCTTCCCGGCATTTTCAATTCTCAACAGGGCGGACGTTAACCCGCGCAGCAAAGACAATCAGGATATGGTGGCGGCTATGTCTGAGTATGCGGCTGATATCCCGGTCCTGGACCACCTCTTGCACATGCGTAAGGCCTTTGCCAACGCAGCCGGCAGCGGCCGTTCCGTTGTTGAGCTGAAGCTTAAAGCCCATGAGAAGCCAGCCAAAGACGAACTCGAAACACTCATCTCTATAGTATTTAAAGATTGATGTGATATTATTATAATATTAATTGAGTATTGAGGTGATGTGTAATGGCGATTACGTCCAAACCGAAGGGTACCCCCCCGATACCGCAGAATCAGGCGGACATCGAAAAGTTTATCAATGACGCTCCGGACGGCAACAAGCCGGAAAAGCGGGGCGTGAAAAAAGGTCAGCGCGAGCAGATTACGGTCACGTTTGATACCACCATCATTTCTCAGCTGGACGATCTCGCCCAGCACGAAGGCCTGTCCCGCGCCGCGCTTATACGTATGGCTGTACGCCAGCTGCTGGATAAAGGTGCGCAGGTGGGGGGGTAAGCCGTCCTCTGTCAAATTAATATTAAAGTGATATTGTTTTGATTTCTTTTTGATTTCAATTCAGCATCACTTTAGTGTTGTTTTCACACTTAGTGCATCAGATGTTACTGAGCAGATTTATTTTGAGAATGCGGATAAATGAAAAATACCAAAAGGATAAATGATAATAATGGGCACTGGAAATGATAAGCATTATGCTGCTTTGTGCGTATCGATTAGTGTTGTTTTAACAAGTCTACTTATTGGGTTTACAACGCGACTCACCGATCCCGATGATGCTTGGAAATTCATAGCATTAATAATTTTCGATTTGATTGTCACATATAACGCAGTAACTCTGATTCTTTCGATATTAACGAAAAAGAAAGAAACAATCGAAGTAAAGCATGACGAATAGTTGCGTTTGGATTTAAGAGCCGCGAAAGCGGTTTTTTGGGCTGACTGACAGCCTGGTCACAGTCCCGGCTTTGCAGTGACGGGGATTTTACGGCTGATGCAGTAATGCTTTCTGAGTCCTCGCTAACGCAGCGGGCTTCCTGCGTATAACGCCACCTGTGCGCTCTGCGCATCTGATAGATGGACAGAGACACCTGAACGCACAGACGGGCGCAGGGATGACAAGGCCGCTTGAGCGGTCATTAGGAAGCAGGGGTAATCCTACGCTAATTTAATATTAAAATGATGTCATTCTGATTTCTTTTGATGTTAATTCAGTATCACTTTAGAATTGTTTTCACACCTTGCTCCTTGCCTGCCGTCTCTGGCGCTATTCATATCAGAAACGCCTGCTTCCCGTTGATGAAATTAATTCCGATCTGCCTCGCTGCGTCCCTGGACATTATTTCCGAATGTGCCGTTTCGTCCACGTGAAAAAGCACGATTTGCTGGCGGCGGTCGCCGGGCAGGGAAGGTAAACGGGCGTCAGAACACTATATGTGGTGTGCCGGTCATCTGCCTGAGCCACTACATGTTGATTATCCGCCGAAGCGGGGGATAAGGGCGCGGGGAATGGACAGAATGACGGTTGTGTCCAGCGCGTGACGGAATGACCGTTTTCGGGCCGTCAGCTCAGAGAAGGTGGATGCCGGTGTGCAGGCATCCAATGCCAGCGGTATCAGTCTCCAGGCTCTCTGACAGAGCAGGGCGCTGGCTGCCGAGAAAGCGGTCAGCAGACCCGCTGATGAAGCATGAAGGTATCAGAAAAAATCATTCCACTGATTTTCCAGAAAATCGATAAAGCTGCGAAACAGAGGCGTATAGCTGGTCCGGTAGCGCCAGACCAGATACGCCGGTAATGCGGGCAGGTTCCACTCAGGAAGTACCGCAACAAGCTTTCCGGCATCAACGTGCTGTTGTACCGACCAGGTCGGCAGCGCCATACAGATCCCCTGGCCCTCAATGGCCATATTGATCAGGCTGCCAATATTGTTGGAACTGAATACCGGTGACGTATTGACCGATACGGTTTTATCTCCCTGCGCTGACGTGAATTTTATCTCCCCTGCAAGAGAAGGATGCATCAGCTTCAGAATATGTGCGTTGATCAGCTCTTCTGGATGAGCGGGGTTCTGAACGCTGCTGAGGTACTCAGGAGAGGCAAAAAGACCAAAAGGCACCTGATTGATTTTTTTATGGATCAGATCCGGGCTGTTGATGTAGCCACTTTTGATGACCAGGTCGTCGAATTCGGGCGAATTACTCGAAAAGCTGCCGCCCTCACGGGAAAGAATATAAATCACCGCGCCGGGGTGTTTTCTGGTGTAGGCCATGACCCATCTGGGGATCAGGCTCTCACACATCACCGTCGGTGCTGCCAGCCTCAGGACCCCCTGAATGCTGCTGTCGTGTTCGTTGAGCTCGGCAACGAGATCGTTGTAATGGCGACAGATAAGCTTTGCTTTTTCATATGTCGCGTGACCCGCGGGAGTGATGTCAAAGCTGTGCGCGCTTCTGCTCAGCAGCTGGGCGTTCAGGATGTTCTCAAGCTTGATGACCGACTTACTGAACGCAGAAACGCTGCGGTTCACCTCGCGGGCGGCGGCAGAAAAACTGCGGCACTCAACCACGCGGGTGAAGATCATCCAGTCACTGATCAGGCTGTTGGTTTTTAAGAGCATTGAGTTACCCGTTTTCCTGCTGAAGATTGATACATGGTCAGCCTGCGTGCGCACTGATACGCCGGCATGAATTGTTCATAAAATAGGCAGCCATGTTGCATTTTGAAACATAAACCCGGGCTAAACGACCGAGATAAGTGCTGGTTTATTTAATTATTAAACTTTTTATTTATGCTCTGTCAGCAGGGTACCTCCTGAATGCAAATACAAAAAATACATTCTTAATATACTAAATATTGTTTTCCATATTGGAAAACTTAGTTTTATTTTATTTCTCAATGGAAGCTTGAACTTTTATGGATAATGTCTTCAGCCCGGAATTAAGTGGCCACTGCAGACTTTCTCATCGCGGGAAATGAACGCCTTAAGACTAGTCATTAATATCAAAACCTGAAGAAGACATGAGAATTATGTTTGATCGTAAATTCAAAAAGAAAGCTATTTCATCTGCTGTGACCACAGCATTACTGGCATCAGTTATTGCATCGGGGACGGCAGTAGCTGAGGAATATAATACCAGTAATAATGGTGTTAAAATTATTTCGGGCGATAGCCAGCATATCATCTCAGCATCACAAAATACCAATCGTCACACCCAAGATATGTTGAAAGGTGGCTTTTCGATAATGGGTTGGGGCGATGAAGCATGGTTTAGATTAAAAAAAGATCAGTCTGGGAGAACCCAGGTTGAACTTAATAAAGAACTTTTGAATGAAGGAACAGTAACTGCAAATAATTTGGGGTTTAAGGGATTCGTCTCCTCAACCAGTCAAGATGGGAAAGTTATTGGGGGTATGACTACTGATGGAGATGTTGGTATATGGTTATTTGATAGCGATGGAAATAAAGGGGCTGGTCGCATTACTGAAATTAAAAGAGAAAATAGTACTACACTAACTGGCATTATCACTCATGTAAGCCAGGATGGTAAATATGCATCATTTTGGAGCAAGGACGTAAATCTTGACTCGTCAGCAGCATATGTATATGACATTGATGCGCTCGTCAAAAGTACTTCAGAGTCAGATAGAATTAAAGCAAAAGCCATTTTAGCGAATTCATCCGTTTCAACGTTATCTGCTAAGCCTTATACAGCTGCCAATGCTGTTGAGACAGCGGATGACGGAACATTTATCGCAGTGGGTAATGAGTTTAGGTATGATGATGCTTTAAAACCAGTTGATTCCGGTGCTCTAGTTTGGACGACTAAAGATAAAGATAAAGAAGCACCTAACTCAAATATTTACGTGGGGCAAGAATTATACAAATCATCCGAGGATGCATATTCTACTGCCACCGCTATTTCCAAAAATACTAAAATTATCGGCGGAGCAGAAAACAGCAAGCCGGTAATCTGGTCAGGCTTCCACTGGGGATCACTGACTCAGCTCAAGCTGGCCAGTGCTGAGACACAGGGTGCTGTGGCCGCTCTGTCTGCAAACGGCAGCGTGGCGGTGGGTAATACCTTTGACACCGCGACTGACCAGAAGCGCGCTGTGAAGTGGTCCGGCGACAACTGGACAGAACTTTCGGATCTGGGAACGTTAAAGAAAGATAACAGCGGTAACTCAACCGTGAATACCATTACCAGTGACGGTACTATCGCTTCCGGCAGCGCGGACGCGGACGATGGCACCGTGCATGGCATCATCTGGAAAATCGCTGAGAAAGAGAAGCAGGAGAAAGAGAAGCAGGAGAAAGAGAAGCAGGAGAAAGAGAAGCAGGAGAAAGAGAAGCAGGAGCAAGAGAAGCAGGAGCAAGAGAAGCAGGAGCAAGAGAAGCAGGAGCAAGAGAAGCAGGAGCAGGAGCAAGAGCAGGAGAAACGAAACAAATCGGACACGGATAAGGTCATTAAAAAAGTAGACGTGACCAATACCAATAAAACCATTGCACAGATGGCTTCAGATACTTTCCAGATTATTGAAAATCAGCACCGTGCGCTGACCCGCCTGCAGGATATCTGCGGTGCCGGTGAAGGCGAGACCTGCTGGTCTGTACAGCGTGGATATACCTCTGCAGGCAAGGTGCGCGATAATTCTGCGGGCGTCAGCGTGGGCTACGGTTTCAGCGATAATATTTCTGCCGGGCTGAGCCTGGATACCTCAGATGCCACGGGCCGTCCATCAAGCTACAAAAAAGCCACCAACAGCTTTGGCGTGGGCTTCTCCGTTGACCTGCACTCTGCGTTTGACGGCGGTGACTGGTATATCCGCCCTGCCGTGGCGTTTAACAAGTCAAACACTCAGGTTGAGCGTCAGACACTGTCAAATACCGAAGCCGGTAAAGGCAGCAGCAGCATGAAAGGCCTGGGTGCCAGCCTGGAAGGAGGTCAGAACTTTCATCTGAACGAGGCGGGTTCCATTGGCTGGTATGCGGGTGCGCGCTACAGCGACGTGAGCCGTGCTGGTTTTACCGAAACCAACGCAGATTTCCCGGTTACCTACGGTGAGCTTAAAGACAAGCGCACCTCGGTCTATGCCGGTGCGCGTGCAACCGTTCCTGTGACCCAAAATGTGAACTGGGTGTCGGGCCTGGAAGTGGCTCAGCTGTTAAGTAAGGACCCAACCTTTACGGCAAGCGCGGACCATATCGGTCAATTCAGCCACAAAGCGGGCCTGAAAAAAACCACCGCATCAGCGAAAACCGGTGTTGAGTACGCGGTAACGCGCAACGTCTCCGTTTCACTCACGCCAACGGTCAACCTGACTGCAACCGGTGATACTGCCTGGGGTGGTCTGTTCGGCGTCAGCGGACACTTCTGATAACCACTGAGGGGGAACGTCTGTTCCCCCTTCTTCTGTCGTGATAGTGCCGGTTTCATTGTGACGCTGTCCCGCCCGTTCTTTATGCTCCCCCTGCAGGAACCGTTATGAAACGCACTTTGTCAGCCCGGAACGGAAAAAGAGCCACCGATCCTGTTCTGCTGGATCAGCTATACACCGTCTATCAGCCTATTGTGGACCGGCACCTCAACTTTATGGGCGTTGAGCTGCTCTGCCGCAGACAAATCAACGGGAAGGTGCAGCTTCCGGGGCTGTTTCTTAACAAGGACACCGCGTACTCCACCTGGGTATCACTGACCGGAAAAATGCTGGACGATGCCGTGGATCGTATTAATGAGTATAAATATTACGGCTTCTACACCGTCAATATTCCGGCCGCAATTGCGGTCAGCAAAGAGTTAATCCCCCTGGTAATCAGTTCAGTACTGAGGCTGATTAATCTGGATGATATTTCAATGCTGACGCTTGAGTTCTCTGAGAACACCGACTTTACCCGCTATCCTCAGGCAGCGGCAAACATCCGGGAGCTTCGTGAGATGGGGCTGCATGTTCTTTATGATGACTGCTTTTCTCCCACTTCTCCCGCAGGATTTCATCTTCCTCCGGAGGATATTCCTTTCAGCGGGTTCAAGATAGACATGAGGACGGTATGGCTGTCACAGCATGATTTTAATATCCGGCGGAAGATTGAAAAACTGGCAACCTACTGTCAGGCACAGCGCCTGGCGTGTATATCTGAAGGGATTGAGAACTTTGCAGACGTCAGCCTGATGGCTTCTCTGGGCGTCAACGAATATCAGGGTTACTTAATCTCCCCGCCTGTGAGCTGGAGCGTTCTCAATATAAAGCGGGATTTGTTCAGACACCCGGGAACTCATCGTAATGAAACGGAGGATTCTGCCTGTAAATCATATTCCTGATGATTATAAGGATTATCTGCGATGAGTATCTGCACGGCGGTAAGGGGGATACTGTATGAGCAATGCTGTGGAAGAATACAGAGCCGCATGAACAATCTGGCCTTGCTGGCGATAACTATACTGGCCTGCCACTGCCCGGCATGATGAATATCAATTAAACAGGCATAATTCCTTCCGGTGATGTCAGTCTGAATAGACTGGACAGAATAACCTCCCTGTCCAGGTGGTGCGGGAATGAAACAGGAAGCAGCCAGAGTCCGCTGCTGATCTGCCCGGACACGTCGCCCGGAGCGCGGAATCTTGTTCAAATTATCTGGCTCGGTCGCAGGCGTTCCGGATGTTGGCCATCAGCTGCAGCTCAACGCCGGTGCGAACATGATTTTTTTTTACATGGAGTTAGGACATTTTCATTACGAAAATTATCGATGAGTTTTTTTGAGGGAAGCAGTCACGGCGGTGCGCTACGTGAATTCTGCGATTTTCGCAGGGGTGAAGGACGAAAGAATCTACGAGAAACGTCAGAAAAAAAGACCGCTGACACGACCTTTCTTTCTTGAGTTCCTGAAATTAGCTTGCGGTTTTTTTAAAAAAATAGCTGTTCCTCATTCCAGCGTTCAGGAAATCCCATTGAAGCATAGAATAATTTAGATACCGGATATTCTTCGAATAGTGCTTGAACTTCTTCCCCAAATTTCTCAAAACCAAATGCACTCAACATTTTCTGGATAACGGCAAGTGAGGTATATATCCGATTAAGTTGATCTCGGTTTGTTACATTTGTTTTCACTAGCGGAATGTCTGGGTTAAGTAAGTTCTTCACCAGCTTAGGTGCTCGTCTGTTTCTGTTAAATAAACGAGTGTGATGACAGCAATCATTACGTACTGTATGGATGACAGTTAACCAGTCCAAAAGAGTTACATAGTCTTTTGCCCCCGCAATTCTCGATGCATATCTATCCAGTTTCAAACTTGCGATAGAATGAGGATTAAAGGCTTCTAACAGGCTTTTCAGATTACCGAAGGTTAACAACTCAATTGACACCCATCCTGGAGGCAACCCCCGGTGAAACGGACAATATTCGTTAAAGTATTTTGACCTATAATGTTCTGCAAATTCTTCTTTTGATTTTCTGAATGACATGCTTACACTGGAAACAGTTCTGATATGATTATCACTATGATTAAATAGGGATGAATCTAGATACCAAAACGAATTTTGATTTTTTCCAGTAACCCAGTAATCAAAAGAACTGCGCACGGCAATTTCAATTTTTTGTATCAATTTAAAAACCAGCAGCCGCAACCCCTGATCAAACAGATATAGCTCATGCGCTTTATCAAAAGTTGCCTCTGGATAATATCTGCGGGTAGCCTCGTCACGAAAAGGAATCAGATAGGCTTTAAATCGGTAGTAACTACATCTCTCAAGTACCTTTCGCGCATTGTCAACATCAGCGATAGTTAAACCATCTCGTTGCAGTTTCTGACACAAATCAGAGCTTGACTGGTATGGTTTTTGGTATGGAATGAGATCTGACAATTCAACAATCCTATCGAAAAGCCAAAAAAAAAGCCTCCACTCTTACGACTTAAAGTCTGGAGGAAGCTGTTGTTAGGGAAAACAGTACTATACTATTGTTCTTCTTTTTTAACAAAAAGTGCTATCCAGCATAGGGACTAGGGGCGATAAGGAGGTATGTTGTGAGGTTATCCCATAAGTGCTTCACCTGCTAGAAATTTGTTAGCTGTGTTTTATTGTGGACAGAATTGGCTGTCTGTCCAGGTTGTATAGCGGCACGTTGCATGTGCATCGGTCGGGCAGTCACCGTTTTTTATGAATGCCGGTGAGACAGGCAAGCCGGAATAGAGGGCGGGTGAGCCAGTGTGTCCAATAAGTGCGGAAATTATATGCAAACGTGGAAAGTTAAATCAGACTTATCATGAAAATGATCATGCCAAAACTGTACGCAGCAAGTAGCATTTTGAATGAAGTAGTAAATTTCTTAATGTTAACAATAATATAAGCAAGAATTATCCCTAAAGCTGCATAAAAAGAGAAAAAATAGTCTCTAAAGTTTTCAGCAAAATTGATACTGAGAAAAAGCACGCTTAGTGAAATTAAAACTGCCGGTATAGCTCCAGAGTGTATGGCTATTTTATTATTCATAATATTCACCTTTATATATTGCCGGAAATTTATCTGTATGGCAGGCCAGTCACACTATATGACGTCATGATAATACCAGGTAAGATCTCCGCAAGCTAGGAGAACCGAGAGCTTGAGATCTCCGGATTTGAACAAAATCTACGCTGTAACTATCAGGTTAAACAGAGCATGCGCATAGCATTTACAACACCCGGGCAACAGGAATATCTTCCCAACGTGTTGTCCATGCTGGGGAAAGCAGCTCCCGTTTCATTTTCCACTCGTTGTTCACTCCCTGACGCGCAAACCACAGGTTTCCCAGCCCGGACTGATTAATACCGTCCAGCACCTTCATCAGCTGCGCACTGTTTTTTCTCGGCTGATGTTCATCGAACAGGTTCAGCTGGCTGACGCCATGCGGCGTGAAGTCATCAAGCATGATGCCGGCCGTCATATAACGGCGACCTTCCAGCCAGATGCGGTCCAGCGATCGCATGGCCACCTCGATGACGTCACGCGTGTCCTGCGTCGGGCGCGGGAGCTTCTCGCCGGCGCTGTTGCCGTAGAACACCTCATCTTTCGCGTGCGGCGAGGTGCGGATAAATACGCCAACGTGCCGGCAGAACTGGCGCTCTTTCCTTAGCTTCTCGGTCGCGCGCGTGGCGTACTGGCAGAGCGCCTCCTGCATGGCCACCTTTGTGGTGATGCGTTCGCCAAAAGAGCGGCTGGAGACGATCTGCTGCTTTGCCGGAGGCATCTCTTCAAGCGGAATGCAGGATTCGCCGTTGAGTTCGCGCACGGTTCGCTCAAGCACAACGCCGAAATTTTTGCGGATCATGGCAGGGTGCGCTCGCGCCAGCTGCAGAGCGTTTTCAATACCCATCAGGTTAAGGCGCTTGCCGATGCGACGTCCCACGCCCCAGATTTCCTCTACGGGCTGATTCAGGAGAAGGGTTTCGGTTCGTTTAGGATTGCCGGGCGTCAGCGCCAGCACGCCGCGGAACTGCTTCCATTCCTTGCTTGCCCATTGTGCTGATTTTGCCAGGGTTTTTGACGGACCCATCCCCACGCCGACGGTCAGACCAGTCGTGGACAGTACGTGCGCGCGCAGCCGCCGGCCAAAGTGCTCAAAGTCTTCGCAGCCATTGATGCCGGTTAAATCGAGGAACATTTCGTCAATCGAGTACTGTTCAACCCGGGGCGTCATTTCTTCCAGTGCCGTCATAAGGCGCTGCGACATCGAGTGGTACAACGCGTAATTGCTTGAAAATACGTGAACTTTTTCAGGGTATTCCTGTGCTTTAAGCTGAAACCAGGGCATACCCATTTTTATATTCAAAGCTATGGCTTCGACGGATCTCGCGATAACACAGCCATCGTTATTGCTTAACACCACCACGGGTTTGCCGCGCAGGTCAGGGCGGAACAAGGTCTCGCATCGGGCATAAAACTTGTTCGCGTCGGCTAATCCAAACATAGGCATGGTTACCTCCGGCGCGCGCGCGTACTGTTAAAAAACCATGTGACCACGCCAAGCAGCTGCAGCTCTTCCGGATAGATGACGGGGTAAGCCGGATTCATGGGCAGCAGCGCAAGACACGGCTGCAGCTGCAGGCGCTTGACCGTGAATTCGCCGTCTACCTCCGCGATGACGATGTCGTGGTGCGTGGCCTCTTCTGCCCGGTCAACCACCATGACGTCGCCATCAAACAGGCCGAGATCCTGCATGCTATTGCCGCTGGCGCGCACGAAGAACGTCGACGCGCGCCGGCGAATGCAGAGCTCGTTGAGATCGAGCTCTTTTTCGACGTAATCCTGTGCAGGGGAGGGGAAGCCGGCCGCGCAGGGCTCCGCGTAGAGCGGCACGCGGACTCTGGGCGTAAAGATGGGTGGCCAGAGCACAGTGAGATCCGAAGAACATGCTGCCTGTTTCATAGAGCAGCCCTCTGCAGATGATCAGGCGGTAATGCAATTGCTGTCTGTACGTCGCGCATTAAAATCCTCCTTAAATGGATACTGTTTTTATATACAGTATTATTGAGGCGGATTTATCTGGCAAGTCCTCTAAGCTGAATGAGCGTCGTTTAGCCGCTCATTTGCCTGAATGGCGACCAGTTTTATTTTCCTGAGCCTTAGGTCGTCAGTTTCTGAAGCATCTGCAGCATGAAGTCTTTACTGACCTGAACGGAATTAAGTGAATTCAACTATTACAGCGCCAGCTGGGTAACAGTGGTCTGGAGTGAAATCTGGCGGCTTAATGACGTATTGAGGCATCAAAACCGACATTACTAACTGACGGTTGTATCTAATACCGGGGGCAGGTCAAGAGGGGCTCAATTAATTTAAAAATGCTTAATCAGATGATCAAGGAATGCACGAACAGCTGGATTAGACCGCCGACTTTCATGCCAGAGTGCCGAAATATTATGCCGCTCTACAGCAAAATCGGAGAGAACCGGAACAAGTCTTTTATTCTTTACCCATGTATCAGCCATAAAACTCGTCGCCATTCCTATTCCGCCTCCTGCAGCAACTAAGGCTAATACGGCTTCGCTGGCATCCACAACAACATCTGACGATGGCAAAATCTCTGTCTCCCGTCCCCCAACCTGAAAAGGCCATCGAAAAAGCTGCCCTGTATGTTGATAACGCAGGTTTACCGTTTTATGGCTCATTAGGTTGTTTGGATTTTCAGGGGCAGAGCAACTGGCAAGATATTCAGGCGAGGCGTAACACCCCAGCCGGTAAGGCGAGAGACGGCGCGACAGAAGATTTGAATCGCCAAGATCGCCAAGCCGGACGGCAATATCAATGCTCTCATCCACGATACTGATTACGCGGTCGCTCAACCGCAAGTCAATTTTCACTTTTGGGTAAAGCGCGCAGAATTGCGGAAGTGCAGGAGCAATCATATGCAGACCGACCGGATACGATGCCGCAATACGCAGTGTCCCTGCGGGCTCCGCGCGAGAGCGTTTCGCTATCTGCTCAATCTCGTCAGCATCCTGAAGCAATCGTAACGCCCGCTCGTGAAGCTCACGGCCTTCTGCGGTTAAAACCAGCGAGCGTGTCGTTCGGGTAAACAGGGTAATACCAAGTTGCGTCTCCAGCCGCTGGATGCTCTTACTGATTGCTGAAGGTGAAACTGACAGGGAACGGGCAGCAGCAGTGTAGCTGCCGAGAGCGCCAGCACGAGCGAATGCAATTAAACCTGTGAGTCTTTCAAAACCTATTTGTTCCTTCATGACACAATTAAAGCGAAATTCAGCCTGATTATCAATGCCAGATATTAGGCTTATCATCTGTCATCTGATTCCCTTTAAGAGAGATTGTGATGACTGACATGATGAAAGCAGTACAGCTTCATGCATTTGGTGGGCCTGAGAACCTGCAGTATGACGAGACAACCCGTCCAGAGGTGGGAAGCAATGAAGTCCTTGTTAAAGTATATGCGGCCGGCCTTAATCCACCGGACTGGTATTTGCGCGACGGTTACCGGGCGCTCCCGCCTGAATGGTGGCCTGCCCCGACATTTCCGCTCATTCTGGGAACAGATATATCAGGCGTAGTCGCAGCCGTCGGAGAGGATGTTTCGGAATTCACCATAGGCAATGAGGTTTATTCAATGGTGCGTTTTCCTCAGGGGATAATGCAGGGCAGTGGCGCCTATGCTGACTACGTGAGCGTACCTTCCTCTGAGCTGGCAATGAAACCACAACGTATCGGACATGTTCAGGCTGCGGGTGCGCCGATGTCGCTACTTACCGCCTGGCAGTTCCTTGTCGAGTTGGGTCACGATGCCCCCAATCCTTTTCAGTCCTTCAGGCATACACCTGTCCCATTAGAAGGCCGGACGGTGCTGGTAAACGGTGCCGGTGGAGGCGTTGGGCATTTTGCGGTGCAGATAGCCAAGTGGAAAGGTGCGCGAGTAATCGCCGTGGCTTCATCCCGAAATGAGGAGCTTATGCGTGAGCTGGGGGCAGATGAGTTTATTGACTACACAAAAATAGCAGCCGAAATCGCTGTAAAAAATGTCGATCTTGTTATTGATGCCGTTGGCGGTTCAAACATGGAGCGCTTCCTGACGTGTATCAAACCGGGAGGCGCATTGTTTCTCGTCAACCCTCTGGGGTTTGCCGGACAGGAGGAGGCTCTCAGAAAGAACATTACGGTTTCAATCACGCAGGTACGCTCAAATGGTGCACAACTAGCTACTGCCGGCAGCCTTCTGGACGAGGAAACTATCCGGGTTGTTATTGATAGCACTTACCCATTAGCCATGGCGTCCGCTGCTCATCAGCGTGCTGCACTGGGTAGCATTCAGGGCAAGATCGTGCTCACTAACTTTTGATGAGCACTTTTCCGTCAGGCCAATAGTTGAGTTCAGGCAGATGGCAATACAAGGATACCAGGATGCTTATTATCAGCGGTTACATTCACGTCAGGCCTGAGGATTTGGTAGCATTTGTGAGCGATACACAGTCTCTGTCTAAAGCAGTGCGACAGCGCGAAGGAAACTATTCCTATGATATAGCAGTGAAAGATTATTCTGCTGGAAAGTTGCTCATATCTGAGCGCTGGAAAGATCAGGCAGCACTGAACGCCCATCTTGAATCCGCGGATACGCTTGCTTTTGTTCATCGATGGCAGGGGCGAATGACGGGTGAGGTTCTGAAATATGACGCTTTTAACGAAAGGGCCCTGATGGAGTTGTAAGTAAAATCAGATGCCATTTTTACTGGCTCGTAATTACGGGCCTTTTTGAACTTCCGCTCTTCGCTCATGGCGGACATTCGCCTGACGTCAGTCCGCCTTGTCGGCTTAATGCAAACAGCATCGTTACCCGCTCACCTGCCAAAATCGCTTCCAGTTTCTTTTCCTGAGACCTCGGCCGTCATTTTCTGAAGCATCTGCAGCAGGAGGTCCTTGCTGAGCTGGTCGGATTTCAGCGCTGGCATAACGTTGATAAGCGACAGCGTGACAGTGGCCATCGCCACCGATCGCTTTACACGTTCTGCGTTCTCGTAGTCTTTGTACGTGCGAAGGCTTACCCCAAGCTCCGCTGCGGCCCTGTCACGGCTCCAGAGCAGGCCCCGGCGCCAGAGCCTCAGTTGCCAACCCGTCATATTCCTTCTCCTTGCCCATCAGTCTCGTTTTATTATCTCCAAAAAGTGCAGAAACTGCACTTTTTTTAGAAGTTATTAATCATCCGGGATTCATTCTCTTCTCCCACATGCGTGACGCCACAGCGCTGCAAAGGCCGGCGGCCGTTCCTAAAAATGCCATGCAAGCTCCCTCTGTGCCATCGGGCCTGCACCGTGCCTTCACCTTAGCCGGGCCGCTGCGCCGGCAAGGGGTCTGTCGTCACCCGTTCCCCGCCATACGCGGGACATTCAGTCCGCTCCGGCGGCGCGTGCGGCTTCCTCCCTCGCCCGTTGCCTGCTCCGCTTTGCGCCCGGCTTCCGTGGCGGCACGGTGCAGATGGTGCCGTGCAACCCTTAACGGAGGAGTCAACATGCCAAACTGGTGTGCCAACAGGCTGCGGGTTTCAGGCCCGGAATATCACGTAAAGAATGCGCTGGCGCTGATTGAAGGCGGGGAGGGCGTTCCGCTTTACGCGCGGGCGGCGGCAGAAGGGATCCAGCTCTTTCTGGCGGGCTGTGCCGGGCTGCTGCGCCCGGTGGAAGCGACGGACTATGCCCCGTATCCCGCTCTGGTGAATGGGACGGGAAGCGATATTCCGCAGAACCGCGCTTTTACGCAGTGGGTGGCGCAGCTGCGTGAGGGCGCAGAGCTGACGCCGGAAATCTGCAACACGCTGCACGAACTGTGGCTGGCCAGCGGTCTGCAGCGCATGACGTGGTCATCGCTCTCTGCAGAGCAGCAGACGGTGATCGCCGGGCTGTGGCAGATAAAGCACGGTGACTGGTACTGGATGCGGGGTAATAACGGCCTCAGCGAGTCGTGGGACTGCCGGTGCCGCGAAGACGCGCTGCCGCTGCAGGCACTTCCGTTCGACATGCTGCAGCTGATCCCGCCGCGTCTTGATGCGGAGATAAACGGATAAAACGGACGCCTGCTCCACGGTGTGCCGGACGGGTTTACCGACGTAGTGGATCGCTGCGGCACAAAGTGGCCACACGCGCACAATCTTGACGTGTCGCACTCCGGGCTCATCACTTTTGACGCTGATTTTGATACGCCCTGGTCGCCTCCCTCGCCGGACGTGCTGTCAGCGCTGAGCGAGCGTTACGGCGTCACCGTTGAGCACTGGTATGCCGAGTCCGGCAGCAGCTACTGCGGATGGGCTGTTTATGAAGCGGGCTGTCAGACCGGGGAGTGCTGCGACTCGCTGGAGTGGGGCGATGAGGAAGACGAGTTCGGGTTCAGTGAGGTGACGGGCCCGGCATGGATCATTGACAACGTGGCCAGCTACGGCGGCTGAACAGGAGGCGGCGGGCGCAGGCCCGCCGGACAGAAAATGCATGCATCCCTGACCATTGAAAAACTGATCGAGCATCTGCAGAGGTTTGCCCCCGACACGCCCTGCGTGGGTCACTTCTGGATAGCTGACGACTTAGAAGACGTGGCCCCGGAGCTCACGCCGGAGGAAGTGGTGGCCACCTTGGCGCTCGCTGACAACACGCTCGACGCTGAGAACAGCCTCAGCTGGTATTTCCTGCGCCACTGTGCCGACACGGTGCTGGCGCGCAGGTAGCTGAAGTAATTAAGGCGGCCGCCCGCGGGCGGCGCTCTTTACGGAAAGGAGAGAGACGTCGCTGCGCTCCACCTTCATGCCGTATCCCGTCCTGCGGCCGGAAAACGGCGGGTATAAAGTGCCGTGCCCTCACGGTAGCCGGGCTGCTTCGCAAACAAGGTAAGCTGGCGCCGTCCTGCTCACCCGTTCCCCGCCGTGCGCGGAACATTCAGTCCGCTCCGGCGGCGCGTGCGGCTTCCGCGTCCGCCCTTGTTTGCTCTGCTTATCGCCCGTCTGTGTGGAGGTCACGGCACCACTACCGGTGCCCCTTCATACACAGGAGCATCACTATGTCTCGATTCATGCACGGCGACAGCGTACAGGTTATGGGCGGCTTTCCGGATAAGAGCATTGATTTCATCCTCACCGATCCGCCGTACCTGGTCGGCTTTAAGGATCGTTCTGGCCGCTCGATTGCGAATGATGTAAACAGCGAGTGGGTGCTGCCGGCAAGCCAGCAGATGTACCGGGTGCTTAAAGATGACAGCCTGGCGGTGAGCTTCTACGGCTGGAATCGCGTGGACATTTTTATGCAGGCGTGGAAAGCCGCAGGTTTTCGCGTCGTCGGCCACCTGGTCTTTACCAAACCCTACGCCTCTAAGTCGGCGTTCGTCGGCTACCAGCACGAGAGTGCGTACCTTCTGGCCAAAGGCCGCCCGCAGCTGCCGGCAAAGCCGCTTCCTGACGTCATGCCCTGGCAGTACACCGGCAACCGCCATCATCCGACTGAAAAACCGGTCAGCGTGCTGCGGCCGCTGATTGAAACCTTCACCCAGCCCGGCGCGATCGTACTGGACCCGTTTGCGGGCAGCGGTTCAACCTGCGTTGCCGCACAGGAATGCGGCCGCCGCTGGATTGGAATCGAGCTCCTGGAGGATTACCACGCGGCCGGCCTGCGCCGCCTTTACGCACATCGCGCCGCGCGCGCGGCATAACGGAGACCGATAAATGCTTAATCTGACAGAACAACACGCGGCCGATCGTCTGGCTGACGACGTGGCCGATATCGACGAGACCCTGACCGAGCTGTTCCTGCGGATCCACGCGATGCGCCAGCGCTGGCCGCGGGACAGCGACGCCCCCGCGGTGCGACTGACGCTGCTGGCAATTGACGATATCTGCGATTCCCTGAGGGATGCAGGCCGCCGGGCGGAGCAGCTGCGGGGCTGTCTGCGCAGGTGACGGGATTCTGCGGGGCGGTTAAAAAGCAACCGCCCCCGGATATTCCCCCCGTTGCCTGGCCTGCACAAATGTATCCACAGGGTTCCGGGGCGGATATGCACCCCGGATGTGGACAAGACAAAAAGGATGTCGCGAGCTCCGCCGTTTATGCACGCCGGCGGCGTGCGGGAATAAACGTCCGTGCGGTCTGCGGCCAGTGCCGTGCCTTCACTTTAGCCCGACGGCGGCGTGTTCAAGAGCCGCAGGCTCTCCTCCTCCCCCGTTCGCACTCACTCCTGCGCGCTTACTCCCGTCGCGTCTCCGCTCATGCTTCGCGTCGCCGCCGTGCGTAATCACGCCTCCGTTCGCTTGCGCTGCGGCCTCGTCGTCGCTCTTGATCACGCCTCTGTCCGTCGGGCTGTCATTCAGGCACGGCACAGGCCGGAACTGTATCCCCTTTACCTGCGGAGGTTTCTTATGAACACAGCACTGCACGCGCCTCAGGCGGCGCGTTTTCTGGACGGCTTCGTAAAGCTGCGCTTTCTGCCTTCTCTGTTCGGCGATGATTTTATGCGCGCCGAAAACAACGTCTATCTGTACGCCGCGCGCTATCTGACGAACTACAACGGCGGTGAGTGGACTTTTGTTCACCTGGAGCAGGGCGGTGGATACATGATCCCGCCGGATGGCACCTGGCGGTTTGAGAATCCCGAAAACTGGTCTGTGGCAGAGGTCTCCGCTGACGCGGCGGGGATCATCATCACCGCGCTGGTTCTCAACCACCGCAGCTGGATGTATGACCGCCACGACGAGGAGGAGCTGTGTGCGCTGTTTTGCCGCCGCCACCGCCAGCTGATGGTCTGGGCAGAAACTCATCCCGAAGCCGCCGCTATTTTTCGCGCGCTTGACTGAACACTAACAGGGGCGGCAGAGCCGCGCACAAGGAGATAACACGATGCACGGTAACGTAAATGAAATCTGCGCCTGGCTGCTGGAGACCTTTCAGCCGGGCACTCCGTTCACCATCCTGGTATGGACGGAGGAGGACGTTCAGGATTCTGCGGATTCAATGGCACTGACGGAGGAGGAGGCGCACGCGGTGCTGGATGAGATCGGCGAGCTTGATGATCACCGGCGCTACGGGATAGGCCGGGATACCGTGCGTGAGCTGGCGTGTCAGGTTCGCCGCGACAGGCAGTCAGCGCGGCACGTCACCCTGCCGGCCGCGAGCCTGAAGGTACTGCTGGAGCTGGCCGGAAAGGCTGGCGAAACGGGCGAGGGTATGGACACTGCGGAGGCTATCCATCAGGCACAGGATGCCATGCGCGGGTAGCGCGGGGCAGGGCAGGGAAGCCCTGTGCCACATCCGGGCGCGTGAAAACCCCAGCCGCCTGAGGGCGGCGGCCGCTATGCGGCGCCTTCGGCGCCGCTTCCCGTGCTGCTGAAAACAGAAATAAGGCGTGGACACAGAGATATAGAAGCCAGCAGAAATCTGACAGGACTATACAGAAAGTTATTGAATTCAATGGTTTTAACTTTCGTTTTTACAGTGTGAAGGATAGCGATATTTATTACCCTGAGCTGCCGTTTTTTACCGCCGTCAGTCTCAGAAACTGCATAGAAACGCATGCCTTCAGCCGGAGCCGGAGAGCGATTGCGGGCAGCTATAAAAATTAAAAATCCACTTAAAGGGCATGGCTCCACCTTCGGCTCCCCGGCAAGCCGGGTCGTCAAGCCCTACGTCGCTAAGCGGCAAGCCGCTAAGCGCCACCGAACCCCTGCGGGTTTCGGCCGCAGGCGGTTTCGGTCTGATGGCGAAGGTCAACGGCTGCAACCGGCTTGCGCCGGTGCGTTAACCGCCCCGGAAAAGGCCTCCGGGGCTTCAGGGCAGACCGCCGGGGCGGTCCCTGACGGCTTTTACGGCATTCCGTCCTGGTCTTTCGCAGAGGGCTTTTCGTAGCACCGCCGGTTCGTTCAAAAAGGGGTGAAATGCACTCCGTCAAAAACTTTTTGCGGAAGGGCCACAAAAACTTTTTGCCTCCGCCCCTTTATGCCCTCTCTTCGTCGTTGCTACTCGGCCCTCGCCGCGAAAGGCCAGACCGGAAAGATAAAACCCGCGTCAGAGAAGGTCTTTTTCGGGTCCGCAGCGCGAGCTGCACCTACTCAGCCGGATTTAAGGAGCCATGCCATGCAAAACATCCTCGTGAACGTCACCTCTGATGCGACCACAGAACGCGCACCGATCGCCGCCGCCGGTGAAGTGATTTCAGATACCTTTTTTGCGCCCGTTGAAACTGACGTCATTGACGGGCTGCTGGGCCGCTATGAACACATGTACGCAAAATTAAAGAATATTTCGGCCACAATTCGTGAAGGCGGTAACGGCGAGGCGGTGGAGTATTTTCTGTGCGGTAACGTGCGCGATTCACGTCTGAATATGCCGCCGGTTCGCGTGGTATTCGACCTGCCCGGCGCGGTAGCGGCCCTGAATGCCGATTTCTGGCAGAAAGCGCTGAACCTGACGGACGTTTACGAGTACATGCCTAACGACCGCCGCAACGATTGGAACGACCAGATCCGCGCAAAGAAAGCGCCGGACTTTGAGGAAAACGCGGTGCGCGCGACGCTCTCCGAACTGCTTTTCTCACGTCAGAAATTTTTCTCCGAGCGCGTTGACGGTATTTTCCGCAGCCTGTCACGCAGCCACGTGACCAACCGCCCGGAAGGCTTCAGCAAGCGCATGATTATCGAATGCATGTTCGATCAGTGGGGCATGTGCAACTACGAGCGCACAGGCTACGTGGACGACCTGCGCAAAGTGATCGCGAAGTTTATGGGGCGTGATGCGACCGGCCTTAACACGACCAATAAAATTCTGAAAATCGCGCGCGACCGCTCGGGGGAGTGGGTAGCGATCGACGGCGGCGCGCTGCGCGTGAAAGCCTTTCTGAAAGGCACCATTCATCTTGAAATTCATCCGGACATGGCCTGGCGCCTGAATGATATTCTGGCCTATCTGCATCCGGCGGCCATCCCGGCGGAGCACCGCCAGAAGCCGCGCACGAAGCCGAAAACCTATGATCTACACACAAATCTGCTGCCGTTTTCCGTGCTGGCCGTGCTCAGCGACCTGCAGACAGAGCGCACCGAGCCACAGCAGCGCAACCGCCGGGAAGACCCGCTCCCGCCCGTGACGACAAATCCTTTTAACCGCCGCATTAAAGGCTATTCGGACGAGGATAAGGCCGCGCGTGCGGAAGCTGAAAAAGTGCTGCTGAGCCTGGGCGGCGTAAAAAAGAACCTCAACGCCTTAACCTGGTTTGAATTCGATTACGACCCGACCACGGCGCTTGAAGATATTCAGCTTTCCGGCGCGCTGCCGGAAAAGAAAACACACCAGTTTTACCCGACACCGGGCGAACTTGCCGCGCAGCTGCTGGACGAAGCGGACATCCGCGAGGGTGAAACCTGCCTGGAGCCGAGCGCAGGCATGGGCGGCCTTGCTGACCTGATGCCGCAGGCACAAACAACCTGCGTGGAGATTTCGCCGCTGCACTGCCGCGTGCTGGAGGCCAAAGGCCACCAGGTGATCGAAGCCGATTTTCTGGATTGGGCAAATGTGACCGATCAGCGGTTTGACGTGGTGGTGATGAATCCGCCGTACAGCGAAGGGCGCGCCGTGGCGCACCTCAGCGCGGCGGCGGCACTGGTGAAGAACGGCGGACGCCTCGCGGCCATTATGCCCGCAGGCAGCGACCGCAAAGACCTGCTGCCGGGCTGGGACTGCAGCTGGTCCGCGCCGATGGAGGGCATGTTTGCGGGAACCGGGGTTCGTGTGGTGCGCCTCATGGCGTACAAGCCGGAATAAAACCGGCCCGGCTGGCAGGGGCGCCCCTGCCGGATACCGCACCGGCCCGCAAAGAGGGCCGGACAACAGCACATCGAGCAGAGCACAACATCATGACCCGAGAAGAAAAATTTACGCTTAACACCCTGCAGAGTTTACCGGCTGCGATTTTGAAGCCTACCGCCACCGGGGCGAGGCGTTTCGCCAGCGCATGAGCGGTGCCGTGATGAACGCGCTGCAGGTGCCCGAAAGCTGGCAGACTGACTGCGAAATGCGCGGCGAGTGGGGCGGGGCACACCCGGTTCACCTGCGGCTGACCCGTGCCGATCTGTCCGGGCTTGCCGTTGAGCTGGTCAGCCCGTCGGAAGATTCGCCGCTGTGGTGCGCAGTGCTGACAGATGTCCGCACCCGGTCGCGTGTTCCTCTCAGCGTCAGCTATCGCTTTGACCCTGCGGCGCTGTGCGTAAAGCTTGAAAAAATCGCAGAGTACACGCGGGCAGGCTTCACCGGCGCCGGTGAGCTGATCGCCGCGCTGCGGATGGGAGGGCACGCCGCATGATCCCGAAATCACACTCACTGGTCACCCTGTTGCCGGAACGTCAGGCCGCGCTGCAGGCAATCGCGGCGGTTGAGCACGCACAGCAGCGGGGGACGCGGCTGGCCCGCCATCCCTGGGCCGCCGCTTTTATGAAGCAACTGAGCGGCAGGAGCCGCGTCAGCGTCCAGACGCTGAACCGCATACGGGGCATTTACCTCCGTCCGCGCGAAAAACGCGCGCCGCTGCCCGAGTGGGAAGGTGCGCTGGATATCTTCCTCAGTACGGCGGGCGAGGTTTGCCCGCTGCCGCTGCCGGGCGAGCTGGCAGCGGTCCTGTTTCCGGAGGCCGCTTTTCGCCGCGCGGAGCGCGCAAAACACGCCGCTATGAAGACCGCAGGACATGCCGGGCGGCGCGAGAGGCAGGCAGAGGACTACCGGGAGCGCCAGCTGGAGAACCGTATCAGGCAGGCTGAAACAGAGCTCGCCTTCCGTACGCCGGAAACGCTGCGCGGCTGGTTTTCCGCCTGGTGTGACGACGTCCCGGAAAACGACCTGAAGAACATGATCGCCGCGTGGGCGAGGCGCTTTCCGTCACTGAACGGGCTGGAAACCCTGCAGCCGTACGCCGGAGACGTTGCCTGTGAGGTGGCGGGCGAAATTCACCTGCGGTCCCTGCACATGGACAGGGCGCAGAAAGACATGAACCGCTGGCTCATTCCTAACAAGCTGGCGGCAATATCTGAACCGGGTTTCATCAGGGATAATCGTTGAATCGTCCCCAACTAAGGGATATAATATCCCTTAGTTGGGGACAGGGAAAAACCATGCACGCGACATTTATTGAGCTTTCCAGCTTTCAGAAATACCGGGCTGACTACCTGAACGACGATCAGTTCAGGCTGTTTCAGAACATGTTGCTGGCTGACCCCGAAAAGGGCGACGTGATCCCGGATACGGGTGGCCTGCGTAAAGTCCGGTTCAGGGACGAGCGCCGGAACAAAGGCACACGAGGCGGGATCAGGGTTATCTATTACTGGACGAACGAAAAAGGCCAGTTCATCCTGTTTACCATCTACGATAAGGATCAACGCGACGATCTGACCAAACAGCAGCGCGACGCCCTGGCGGAGGCGCTTAACGTGATTAAAAAGGGGCTGAGACATGACTGAACGTGACATTTTCAGTGAGCTGATGACGGGCATGGAGGAGCTGAAAGATCACCAGGACGGGAAAATCACGCTCAAGACTTACAAGGTCAGCAAGCGCGCACCCGTCACTATCGAGCCGCAGGAGCTGCGCGACGTGCGCGAAAAACTTAACCTGTCACAGGCGGTTTTCGCACACTATCTGCATACGGGCGAGACCACCTATCAGAACTGGGAGCAGGGCAGAGCTAAGCCTAACGCTCAGGCCGTCCTGCTGATCCGCATGGTTCAGCAGAACCCGGACACGCTGCGGACGCTCGCGCAGCTGTAACGCGGATCCATACGATATTCCCGGCATCTGCATAAGACGATATCGGCGCTGCCTGACCGCGCGGCGCGAGAGGAGACGATGATGAGTTTTTTAATGCTGGGTTCCCTGCTAAGCCTGGGTTATGCGCTGGCTTTTCAGTTCCTGGCGCCGGGCGAGACAGGCAGCCTGACATACTGGTGCGGCTACGCGATGTGCTTCGTGCTGGCGCGCCTGCTGGCCTCAAAGCACCCGCAGCCAGCGGGTGACTGGTTAGTGATGAAACTTCTTGCGATGACCGTTCCTGCAGGGGGCGTATTTCTGTGCGCCTGGGGCGGTATGAACCTGCTGGCTGACCCGGCGGCGGGCGAACCGGAAGGCGCTGACATCATGCTGTACTCTTCATCCCATGGGCAGCTATTGTCGCTTTTGTCCATGATAATGGGTGCGGCCATTGTGGCGGTTTCGCTGTACCGCATAAGATCGCGCGCGCAGAGATAAAATTCGCGGCTATGCCGGTAAAAAACCTGTGCTGACGCACCGGCTTTCTTCCGTCGCGTGCGCTTACTCATAGGAGAAAGACGTCGCTCTGTCCTGCTCTCTTTGCTCCTGCTGTTGTGCTTCAGCCATTTCCTTCCTGAAATAATACACACCCGCACGTCACTGGCCATGGCCCCCTTCGGCTCCCCGGCAAGCCGGGTCGTCGAGCCCCACTTCGCTAACCGGCAAAGCCGGCAAGCTCCGCCGGACCGCAAAGGACCGCGTTCCGGGCCTGACGGCTAGGGTCTGATGGCAAAGGTCAACAGCCGCTGCCGGCTTCGCCGTCGCTTTCACCGTCCCGGCGAACCCCCGCCGGGCCTTTAAGGCCAGCCCGCAGGGCGGTCTGAAACGTCCCTTCTGACGCTCCTCTGCTTTCCGGCCAGCCCTTGCGCGGAGGGCTGGTCGTAGCACCGCCGGTTCAGGCAGAAAGGGGTGAAATGCACGCCGCCAAAAACTTTTCGCCAGGGGCCGCAAAAACTTTTTGTCGTCGCCCCTTTATGCCTTCTCTTCGTCGTTGCTCCTTTGCCCTTTGCCGCGAAAGGCCAGACCGGAAAGAAGAAACCCGCGTCAGAGAAGGGCTTTTCGGGCACCGCGCGGCGGTCAGCCGGATCATTAATTTCAGACAGGAGCACATCATGACTTCAACCCAGAACAGCACCACCACTGAAATGCGCTGCGTAGCGGCGCTGGGTGACGGCGCATTTACGCGCGAACAGGCTGCAAATGTCGCTGCCGCCTTCAGCAACGTTTTCATTGAAGACGATCAGGGCAGTCATTTCCGTCTGGTCGTGCGTGAGCCGTTGGGCGCTCTTATCTGGAGGGCTTTCAGCTTTGAACATGATGCGGGCTACTGGCTGCGCAAGTACATCAACAGCCGCGGCGTGCCTCAGTCCCTGAATGAGCAACTGACTGCACTGACCGATCTGAATGATGTCGCGATGACGCTGGGGCAGCGCCGGAGCTCTATGGCTCACATTCTGGAAAATCTGGCCAGTGCCGTGGTGCAGCGCGTGCCAGCGGATTCGGTTGTGCTTCCGGCAGATGTTTCGGAAGTCTGGGGTGAAGCAGGGCGCATCGCGCTGGCGCATTTCGGGCTTCAGGGTGAAAAAGCGTTTTTCGCTGCCAGCCAGTGGCTGACCGCTGAGCTGGAGCAGGGCAGCAACGTACAGGCGTAAAAAAAGCAGGGTTTCCCCTGTTTTTTCCACGGCGGCCAGTCCCACCTGGCTGCCTTATCAAAACCAAACCCTCAGGAGAGTTTTATGATTTTTGACCCTCAAATCGTCGCACAGGTGCTGACTTTTGTAAACGCACTGCGCTATAGCCAGCTGGCGCACGTAATCGCCTGGCCGGTTTCACGTCTGCGCCAGTTCGTGGCCACCATTAATAATCTGGCGGGGAACAAAGCATGAGCAGCGAAATTACCCTCAGCGTCCCGGTTTTACTGCCGACAGTCACCCAGGCTGACATCACACGCGTGCTGGGCGAATACTGCTTTATCCGCCTGGATAACGGCGATGAGGCGTTTTTTCATAATGGCCACTGGATAACCGGCGCGGACGCCGCGAGCCACGAGGCCTCGATTATGGGGCTGGCCCAGCGTATGGCGCGCGCGGGTAGTAAGTCGCTGCGCTGTTTTGATCTGCCGGTGCCCGATGACAGTGACTGGAGCTGGGACGATATCGTCACGCAGCTGGCTCGCAGCGCGGTCACCCGGGACGTGCGCGGAGAGCTCACCGTGACATGTAGCGAAAACACGGGCTACGGTCGCGGGGTACACGTCTGCAGCGATCCGCTGCTGAGCGGCATCAACAGCAATCTCTGGTTCCCGCTGAATCCGGCAGAGGACTGGCACGCGGGTATCGAGCGCGTGCTGACCATAAACGGCGTGGCGCAAAACGTGGTGCGCCTGGTGCCGCTGCGCGACTGCGCTGAATGCAGCGATTTTAAAGTCATCTATAACCGCAAAATCTGCGCCTGATGCGAAAAGGGGCAGGGGGTTGCCCCCGCCCCTTTTCGTTACCCGCTCCGGATGACTCCGCAGAGCTGACTGCCTGACCAGGAAACCTCTATGAACCATTCATTAACAGCTGCCGCATCTTATGACGCTGAAACTGATCTCGATGATTTGCGCATTTTAGCGGCTGACACCGATGTGCTGCCGTATGAAGCGGATAACACCAGCCGCACCGGCGTTGCAGCGTCCACGCTGCTCTTTTTTGCTGCCGCGACCGGTATTGACGGCGATGGCGAACCGGCAGAAACAGCCATCACTGACCTGCTGGCAAACCTGATGCATCTGTGCGCGCACTGCTATCCGGACGGCTGCGCCACCTCGTTTGAATCGCTGCTGGAAACGGCCCGGATGCATTTCAGTTCTGAATCCTTGGGAGAGTAAACAGATGACCCTGACCGACATTACCGACGCGATGCTAAGTTCGCAGGAAGGCTATGCGCTGCTGGTTACAGATTCTGTTGAATTCAGTATCAACCGTAGCCTGAAGGACGATGAGATCCTGAGGCTCAGCAGCATTATTGAAAACGCCGTTGCCGATGCTGTCAGGCAGCTTAAAGAGTCGGGGCCTGGCGCCTGAGCATTTACCCCGAACCAGGGGACAGGGAAAAGCCGGTGCTGACGCACCGGCCATCCCCGTACTGCTGAACACGCCTTTGCGTTGTGGTGTGATGATGCTGTGCGTTTACCTTTTCTGTTCATCCGTTCTGCCCGCCGATCACCGTTAAATTCAATTCAACAGCAACAGCAACAGCAACAGCAACAGCATGGGCCCCCTTCGGCTTCCCGGCAAGCCGGGTCGTCGAGCCCTACGTCGCTAAGCGGCAAGCCGCTAAGCGCCACCGAACCCCTTCGGGTTTCGGCCGCAAGCGGTTTCGGGCTGATGTCCAGGGTCAACGGCCGCTGACGGCTGCGCCGTCTGCTTTCACCGTTCCGGCATAAAGCCGCCGGAACTTTGTTGTCATCCCGCGTTGCGGGCTGCAATTCCCCCTTCTGACGTCTTTCCCGCTTTTCCGGTCGTGCCTTACGCGGAGGGCATTTCGTAGCACCGCCGGTTCGTTCAAAAAGGGGTGAAATGCACTCCGTCAAAAACTTTTTGCAAAAGGGCCACAAAAACTTTTTTGCCTCCGCCCCTTTATGCCCTCTCTTCGTCGTTGCTACTCGGCCCTCGCCGCGAAAGGCAAGCCCGGAAAAGAAAAATCCGCGTCAGAGGAGGTCTTTTCTGGCTTCAGCCGCCGTCCTGCGATAACGCGACGCGCTGCAGAACAGAATCACACAGCATGAGGGCTGACTGATGAAAAACGTTTTGGAAGGTACTGAAGTTACAGGCCCGGAGCTGACAGCAAATCAGTTTCTTGACGTCTGCAAATACGTCTGGTCATGCGGTGAATTTCTGGGGCCGTCGGGTCTGACCGGTGATGCGTTTGAAGGGCTGGACGTGATCGATGAGCCAACTGAAGAGCCTGAAGCCCTGAAGCTTTACCTGCGCAACCGATGGCCGGTTGCCGTTTACGAATTCGATATTGGTTATACGGTTATCCGCCGCGAGTCCTGACAGGCGGCAAAGAAAAAGGGCGGAAATTCCGCCCCTTCACCCCGGACGACACGATCAAATGACCGTCCGGATCGTCAACAGAAAAAATGGAGTTAATCATGAAAACTGCCGACCTCAGCATCATCACATCGGTTGCAGGTTATGTAAAGCCCGGCGTTAAGAAGGTGCATGTGCGTCATCGCCACAGCGATCCGGAAACGAAGGCGATTTCGCCGGAAATCCGTGCGCGCAGCCGCCACGTGTTGCACTGCGTGCGCAAGCGTAAAAGCGTTCGCGTACCTGCCATGCGCAGCAGCGAGTGGGGCGAATTTCTTCGCTCTCTTGAAATACGCCGCGCCGTAGCCTGACCAACAACCCGCCGCCCTTCACGGGGCGGCTTCTGAAAATTTTGATGTGAGGATTTAATTATGATGGGACGTATGTTTGCCGGTTTTCGCAATGCGGGTGCTATTCGTCGTGATCGTCCGCTGACAGACGATGAACTGAAGCAGGTTGTGCCGAGCGTCTTTTCTGAAGACAAGCACGGATCACGCAGCGAACGATACACCTATATTCCAACAATCGCTCTGCTTACCCGTCTGCGTCAGGAAGGTTTCGAACCGTTTTACGCCTGCCAGCAGCGTGTGCGCGATGCTGACCGCATCGACCACGCAAAGCACCTTCTGCGCCTTCGTCGTCACGACCAGATTAAAGGTTCAGAAGTTTCAGAGATTCTGCTTCTTAACAGCCACGATGGCAGCAGCAGCTATCAGATGATCCCCGGCCAGTTCCGTCACATCTGTGCGAACGGTATGGTTTGCGGCGAGGTGTTCGGTCAAATCCGAGTCCCGCACAAGGGCGACATTGTTGGTAAGGTGATTGAGGGTGCCTATGAAATTCTGGACCGGTTCGGGGATATCGAACATTCACGCGAAGAGATGAAGCGCATCCATCTCGATCGCGCCGAGCAGGCTGCTTTTGCAGAAACGGCGCTGGAGTTTCGTTATGACGGGAAGCACGTTCCAATCAGTGCCGATTCGCTGTTACAGGTACGCCGTCGTGAAGACAACGCGGATGACCTGTGGACTGTTTATCAGCGTACACAGGAGAACGTTATCCGTGGTGGTTTGCGCGGGAGAACGGCCAAAGGTGGACTAACAAAAACCCGCCCTATTAACGGCATTGATGGTGATATTAAAACCAATCGTTTTCTCTGGTCACTTGCTGAAAAAATGAAAGAACTAAAGTCCTGACAAACGATAAGGGAGCCAAAATGGCTCCCTTTTTGTGGTTATTAGTTTTGCTGCTGAATGGACTCAGCTGCATTTTTTACTGAATCACTTTTCCTTCGAAGCTTTCCGCCCTGACGCTTTTTACCGCTCTCATCTTCTTTGAGAATTTCAGAAATTGACCGCTCACTGAAAACAAACTTCATTGAATCCAGTGCCGACTTAATATCTTTTACGGTGTAACCCTTTTCTTTTGCCAGCATGAGAATGGTGGAGCGGAGATTTTCCAGCGCATCATTTCTGGTAATTCGTGTTGGCGACAAATCCGGAAGGTTTTCCAGCCTGGTTTTTGCCTCTTCAATCTGCTGTTGTGTGAAAAATTGCTGCGTAGCCATAACCACTCCAATAGAAATCATTTGAAAACCGTGATTCTGCCCCGGATTCGTGGGAATTTCCAGTACCTCACCCCACATGACGCCGGTTTACTTCTGACCAGCTAAGTGGCAAAATACGAACAGTTGATTAAAAGACGGGACAGGAAATGTTTTGTCATTACCGCCTGCACGCAGACGATAATGACAAAACGACCTGGTCAGGGCTCCGCCCCGACACCCGGGTAATGTGAAAAGGTTGAGTTATGTCGAAAAGTGAAAAGCGTCAGAAGAACACACTAATCCAGCTGCGCTGTACGGAAGCTGAGGCTGACGCCATCAAAAAGAAGGCGATTGCAGCCGGACTCACAACATCTGAGTACCTTCGCCGTACGGCACTCAACCGACGCATTACCGTGCGCACCGACATTCGCATGATGAACGAGCTGCTGCGTCTGGGTGGTCTGCAGAAACACCTGTATACCCAGATGCAGACGAACATGACAACCGAGCTGAGCCACCAGTTCTCCGAAGTTCTGACGAGCATCAAGCACGCCATTAACGCACTGGACATGACGCCGGTACCGGTTGAGGATATGAAAGACTGATGAACGTGATCATCCCGCCAAAGCGCCGCGATAAGAAGACCAGCTTTAAGAAGCTGGTTAACTACGTGAGCACGCGCGAGGAAAAGAAAAGCGCTGAGGTTGTATCCCCTGATGCAGCAGAGCAGGCTCCGGGTGCAGAGTACATTTCTACGCCCGGATTTGGTCAGCTGGTTGACTACGTCGGACGTAAACGTGCAGCACCCGCAAGCGAAATCATCAGCATTTCACCCGAGGGCATTCAGCGCGTGCTCTCGGGTGAAGTGCCGTGTGAGACCAACTGTTTCTCACTCGATACCGCTGCGTCAGAAATGAACCTGATCGCTTCACAAAACCGCCACTGTAAGGATGCGGTGTATCACTTTATTCTTTCCTGGCAGGGCGAAGAAGACCCGTCACCGGACGCGATTTTCCGCTCCGTTCGCTACAGCCTTAAACAGCTCGGAATGGAAGAGCATCAGTACGTGGCCGCCATTCACCGCGACACTGACAACGTACACTGCCACGTATCGGCTAACCGCGTTCATCCGCAGACCTATGCTGCACAAAACATGTGGAACGATGCGGACACGCTGCAGAAGTGCTGCCGCGTGCTGGAGCGTGAGTTTGGTTTTAACGTGGATAACGGCAGCTGGCACATGGATCAGTATGGTGATCTCCATCGTACCCGCCGCGACATGCCTTCTGCCCCTCGCGGTGCTGCTAAGCGCGAAATCTTTTCCGATAAAGAAAGTCTTCACGGCTATGCAGTACGCGAAACGCGGCAGGTGTTATCTGACGTGATTGCGCAGGATAAACTCAGCTGGGATCGCCTCCATAATGTTCTCTATACCCGCGGGCTGGGAGTCCGTGAGCAGAACGGCGGACTTGCCGTTTACGATTTGATGAATCCGGAAGGCGTCAGTGTGAAAGCCTCAGACGTACATCCGGATATCAGCTTGATCTCTATGGTCAGTCAGCACGGGAAGTATCAGCCAGCACCTCCCGTTTATAATCCTGAAAGGCCTGAAGACGGTATGCTTCATATGCAAACCTGTTACATGCCGCAGCTACACGTGCGCGATCAGGAAGCACGCCGAGAACGTCGTGAAGCTCGCGCCGTTGCACGCGATATTCTGCGTGCCCGCTATGATGCATATCGTACCGGCTGGGAGAAACCTGATCTGCGTGCGGGTGAGCGCTTCCGCCAGATTGCGTCACACTGCGTGGTTGCTAAAGCACACGTCCGCGATACTGTCAGAGATCCACTGATGCGCAAGCTTATGTACCGCGTTGCCGAATTCGAAAAGATGAAGGCGATGGCCGAACTGCGTCTGCAACTGCGTGAGGAGCGTCAGACTCTCAAAGAAACCGGAGAAGGCCGTCCACTGAGCTGGAAGTCATGGGTTGAGCGAGAAGCGGTGAAAGGGGATGCTGCAGCACTCAGCCAGATGCGTGGCTGGGCTTATCGTGAGAAGCGCGCCGCCCGTATGCAGAACAGTGGGTGGCCTGAACCTAACGCCGTCATTCATTATGGCCCGGGTGACAACGTTCCAGCATTTAAATCAAGCGAGCACGAAACGCGTCTGCTGCGTGACGGAACGGTCAGCTACCTGCGCGACGGTAAGCCAGCAGTTACCGATTTTGGTGACAGGGTTGAGGTTTACGCTGCGGCTGACACCAAGTCTGACCGTTTTAACAATGACCTTGCTGCAGATATTACTGCGTGGCACAGCGGTGATAATACGACGCTGACAGGAGAGGATAAAGCAGTGAACCGCGTGCTGTATTCTGGCGTAGTCCGGAACATTATTAAGCGTGACGGGCACGAGTTTAAAGTCAGCGATCCGAAACTGATGGCCAACGTACGCGCTACTGAAGAAAGCTTGCGGGGCCAGAATGTACAGTCAGAAGTGAAGCAGGCAGAGCCTCAAAACAGGGACGAGCAATATTTGCGTCCTGTTAACAAAGATTTACCACGACCATGAGGAGTTTAAAAAGAAAGACATAAGCCAAACTGAAGTTCTAAGACGCTGATTGCACAGGCTGGACCCCTGTACAACCAGCTAACCATAACAACCTGACTTGGAGGCTGCCATGGCTGCCGTGGATCCTATTGTATTTAATCCTGTACGCAAGCTTTTTCCCGCATTAACCGCTAAGCAAGTTACAAATTCCTGCCTTTACTCACTAGGGGGCTAATTATTCAGAGACTGCATTCCTGCAAGAGCTGAGTCCCACAGCTGTCAGGAGGTCATTGGAACTTACCCAAAAAAACCTTAAAACACCGACTTTGCCTCTCATAAAGAACGTTTTTTGGTCTCAATTCATTTTGCGTCAAATTATGCTCAAATATCATTTAGACGATGTCGATGAACCATCTGCGTTTTTGTGTCTTTCACACCTATTTCCTAAATTATCAAACGACGAGATCCTGTGCTGTGTTCTGATGTCAGGAGGATATTCACGGGGACATTTAATGAATATCCTGAAAAGGCCCATCGACTCGATTGACAATTTAATTACTAATGCCATCGTCAGGCTTGAAGCAGGTAATGAGTTTTTATTAAAGGTTCTTGTTACTAGTTACTTACTAATAGATTTGAGTTAATTTTTCACTGAAGTAATGGATTGAGAAAATACAATTTTTTCCAAAAAAAATTAAATTTTTCTCTGGAATAAGATTCTGATTTTAAAGGTAAAAAAACAATTTTCATGGCTCTCAGTCCACTGGTTTTTTATACAGTGGATTTGAGGCCCCTTTAAAAATTAGGACCAATCCTATTTAATGGCGACCACTTACTTAATGCTTACACAACGCATACACGGAGTTGACATGGCAGCCCCCAAAAACCACAAAGGCATCGCAATCATGCTGTACATGTCTACGGAGTTGAACGAAAAACTTTCTGCGTCAGCCAAGAAATCCGGCCGTGCGAAAGTCACAGAAGCGCTGTTTCGCTTAGAAGACCATCTTGAATTATTCGAATCGATTGCCACACCAGGGCAACGTTTTCCTGCCGGAACCGGCAGTAAAGACTAATAGATTATCTGAGCCGGCTCATTAATTGCTGGCACTCATTTCTGATGAATTATGCGCATTCGCGCAGGGCTTCTTTTTGCCCAAAAACGGCCTCAGCTCTTTAACAACGTGCCCGAAACCCTGATCTCAAGGTCCTCTCTTGCCGGCAAGCTTTAACGATGCGCGGAAGACGTCCGGAGGCTATGTCATGGCCAGAATCACATCAGGGGAACCCGCAGAAATACGGGGCAGGTAATAAGAGACTGAGGCATGCATTTCAGGTCGCTTATTTCGCTGACGGGCACCGCGCAAAGTCGGAATTGTGGAGCGTAACCGTTATACCCCTACGTACAAATTCGATGTATCCAGTTCGATCGGTGCATTTACTGCATCAGGCCCCGGCGCGATCCGCCGGACACAACCTGTATCTGGAGAAGATTAGCCCTGCACTTTCGTGCGGTCGTGAACGGGCATCCCTGACGGTTTCAATTCGCAAAACGCACAGTGACACAGAGCATTCTGTGCCGGCCCACTCTTGCGAGTGGGTCTGCCCGGATAGTCTTTTAATCGTTTCATTTAAACGGATGCCCGGGGACGCGGGCGCATTTCATGGGGTGAAATCATGCATCTTTCAAAATCAAAACGCGAAGCACTACGGCGGCAGTTTAACGGCTGCTGCGCTTACTGTGGTGAGATGTTGCCCGCACAGGGCTGGCACGCAGAAGCTATCAGTAAAGAGTTCGTTGAGGGGGGAATTGTTCCCGTCTGCACCACCTGTCGGACGATCAAAGGAAATTGCACTCCTGACGAGTTCAGGGCGCTGCTCGCAGAGCAGGTCGACAGAGCGCTGCGCCACAGCGTGAATTTCCGTACGGCGATGCGCTTCGGCCTGGTGAGCCCGCGGGCTGAACGGGTTGAATTCTGGTATCAGCGCTGTGACGGCATTCGCCCCCAGAAGTCTGATAAAGCTCAGGATGAAGGTAGTAGCTCTCTGAGAGACCGGCGTCTGAAGCTAAATGAAGGCGCCGGAAATAATTTATGAAACGCTCTGTGTTCCTGCGTGCATCCCTCCGGCGTGCGCTTCGTCCCAGCCGGTCAGGACCTCCCGTCCCGCAGCCGGGCCCTTCTCACAAAAGGGCGGCCTCTGAAGGAATAAAATCATGAATAAGACACTTCTCCGTTGCGCCGGTCTGGCGCTGGCGCTCGTTTCTCCGCTTGTCATGACATCCTGCCTTCCCCACGAAAAAAACGTGGCGCCGCAGGCTTATCCCGCTGGCGAATGTCAGAACTGCAGTGCATTCAGCGTCAGCGTCTGGCACGTCAGCGCGGGTGATCGCGGGCTAAAGGACATTCTGCAGCCTGTCCGCTACAGTACACCCGAGTCGCTGAGTTCTGATAACACTGAAGTCATCACCTCTCCAGCAGCAGATGCCATCCGGCAGCGTCTGGAGCATGACAAGCTTGCCGTCTTTGTCGCGAATCTCAGGGGAGTTACTGCGTCCGGAGACAGCCTGCCATTGAGCGTTGACAACGCCTCAGGTGCTTACTCAGCCGTGCTGACGGCGGGTCCTCAGACACGAAAACTCCCGTCACGCGTGGTGAACTTCAGCCTGTCAGACAGCGCGTCCTCTCCCGGCAGTCGCACTCCCGGGGACAAATCGCAGGTTAACGGGCGGGTTCTGCTCAGAGACGGCGATACCGTTGTGTCGGTGCACGCCGTACGTGACGGCTGGCTTGTGTGGCTTATTGGCGCAACGTTCTCCGCCTGACGTCTGCCCGGCGTGTCCGGGCCATTTCTTTCCCTGCAACGAAAAGCGCACTCACCCTGACCGGTCAGTGTGCTTTTCGTTGTGGCGGACCTGCGGCCAGCGCACGCGGTCAGACTGACATCGTCTTATTACTCATTAATGCGATGCTACAAGTCTAAGTCATGCCGCTCTGGCGTCTGTCAGTCTGGCCAGAGCACCGGGAGGCACCCGGCGCCCCAACACTCCTTCTGACCGGCAGGTTTCGCCTGCCTTCCCGCACGGTTTTTGCCGGCCCGGCTCCGGCCGCCGCAGAGACGGTGCAGCCCTGAGTTATCCGGAGTTCTCTTTATGTCATTTACCGAACGGGCAGGGCTGATACCGGTCCTGTTTCTCACTGGCTGCGCGCAGCAGGCGGTCATCACCGGGCCGCCCTCGGGCAGCGTGGTGGACGGCATCCTCTCGCGCAGCGCGGCCGACATCAGCGCCATGCAGTACCGGCTTCACCAGAGCACGCCTTCCGCGCAGCGCCCGGCTTCACCGTCAGGCACGAAAGCTCCCGCGCCGCTGCTGTCGAAACCTGCTGTCGCGGCGGGCGGGGCCCCTGTCTTCAGAGCCACCGCAGCGCCATCGTCCACGGCGGGCGCCGGGCCTTCCGACGGCTTCGTGCGTCAGGGGGGCGCGGCGCCAACGCTTCGTGCAGCCCTGCGCAAAATTATCCCGCCCGGACACACGGTGGTGTTCGACAAAGCCGTTTCCGCCGACGCGCCCGAGCTGTGGCAGTGGACGGGCAACGATCGCTGGCCGTTCGTCGTGGACAAGCTGCTGGCCGGGCGCGGGATGAAGGCGACCGTTAATGCGAAAACCGGCACCGTCACCGTAGAGCCCGCGCAGCGCGCGCAGACGGCACGCAGCGCAGACAAACCAATATCACCCCCGGTTCCTGCCGCCGTGCCCGTCAGACCGGCTCCGGCCGGAGCGGTGAAAGCTGTACCGCTGCCGACCACCGGACGTAACCCGTTCCACGGCGATGCCACATCAAAAGCTGCCGGGGCGGCAAGCGTGCCGGTTTCACCGGCAACAACCCGCGCGCCCGTTCTGCCGGTGATACCGCCGCCAGTGGTTCAGGTTCGTCACTGGCGCATTGAGACGGGCAGCACCGTGAAGGACTGGCTTTACAGCCAGGCCGCCGCGGAGACGTGTACCGTGCCGGGCATTAAGAACTGGACCGTGGCCTGGCTGACGCCAACCAACTACCG
>NZ_JBTRDW010000012.1:0-132661 GCF_054823405.1 Kluyvera sp. 1366 | reverse complement strand
TCACTCGTGAGGCTTTGATATTTTTTTGCGTCCGGAGACGCGGATATCAATCCTGCGAGTGCCCACACAGATTGTCTGATAAATTGTTAAAGAGCATGCCGCGATTTCTCTAGCGGCGCGGGATGCGTATATTACGCTTTCCGCATTCTCAGTCAAGCATTTATTTTTGCTTTTCTGAAGGTTGCCTTGAAGACCACCTCCTGAATACTTCGCTTCGTAAGCCGTTGTTCCGTGTCAGTGGAGGCGCAGTATAGGGATTTCTTCGGAGCTGACAAGCGCTAATTTCAAATTAATTTCCGAGTGCTGATTTTTTCGTCGAAACGCCACTAAACTGCTAATTTTTCCAGCAACGGGAAGCCATAACGCTGCAAAATCGGTGACAATTTCGTCACTTCATCATCTATACGCGTACAGAACGCTAAATTCTGACCGGATGAAACCGCCTGCGGTGCTTCATGCTCTAATAACCAAACGGTACGACGCGCAATCGCCGCGCCCGAATCCACCAGCCTTGTCCCTTCCGGTAGCACCAATTGCAGCTCATCACGTAGTAAAGGGAAATGCGTACATCCGAGAACCACGGTATCAGGTGGCTCTTTCATCCGTAGCCAGGGTTGCACAGCACGGCGTACATCAGCGAGCTCAACATCTTCGCCATGCAGCTTGGCTTCCGCCAGCTCCACCAGCTCAGCAGAGCCGAGCATTTCGATTTTGCAGTCACGGGCAAATTGCGCCACTAACTCATGGGTATAAGGACGTTTCACCGTGCCGCGCGTGGCCAGCAATCCCACTACGCCGTTACGCGTCAGACGCGCAGCAGGTTTTATCGCAGGCACCACACCCACAACCGGGAATTCGAAACGTTCACGCAGAGCCGGCAAAGAGATGGTGCTGGCCGAGTTACAAGCAATGATCACCAACGCAAGCGGGAAACGCTGAGTGATAGCCGTCACCACCGCCACCACGCGCTCGACAATAAAGTCTTCGGATTTTTCGCCGTACGGGAACCCTTCATTATCAAAGGCGTAGAGATAGTGAAGATCCGGCAGTAAATGCCGGACCTCATCATAAACGGAGAGCCCACCCACGCCGGAGTCAAACACCAGCACGGTGGGACGCAGATCAGAAGCTGTAGCTGGCGCTGAGGTAGTACTCCGTTCCTGGAGTTGGATAGCCATACGCTGTCTCATAATCTTTATCGAACAGGTTGGCAATTCTACCACGAACGGTGAGCTGTGATGTGACCGGATACGAGACCGCGAGATCTACCGTGCTGTAACTCGATAAACGACGCTGCTCGCTGGCATATTCGCTGGTATTGTTATCGTAGCGCTTACCGAAGTACTGGTAGATGACATCAATATCAAAGTCATACACCGTCATACCCAGCTGATATTTGGCCTGCTCACGCGCACGACGCGCCAGCGTTTCACCATCTGAATCACGACGCGCATCCAGATAACCCAAGGTGATCTGGTGATGAAGGAAGCGGGTATCAAAATCAGCGGTGGCTTCAATACCTTTTAGCGTAACGGCTTTTTCATTGTAATAGCCGCCCTCAAAAGTCACAGGATCAGAAGCATAGGTAATGAGATTGCTGACTTTATTGTGATACGCCGCAACACGCCAATTAACCGGACCGGTTAAACCTTCCAGCGCGGCTTCCCACTGTTTTGATTTCTCAGGATTCAGATCGGGATTAGAGCTAATACCAAAGCGCTTCAGACCATATAGCTGGCCTAACGTCGGCGCCTGGAAACCCGTGCCGTAAGAGAGTGATGCCTTGTAACCCGGCACAAACTCCCAACCCGCAGCCGTTTGCCAGGTGCCATGACGGCCAAAGTCCTGGTTATCATCGCCACGCGCCGAACCTTCAAGCGTAACATTGCCAAACTGCTGCTGAGCCGTCAGGTAAGCACCGGTGTTGTCTTGCTTGTAACCATCTTTATCACGCGGTGCGCCAGAATAGAGTTGTCCAATCGAACTCAGTTTCTGCTGCTGCCAATCCAGACCGGCGCTGACCATGCCATGCCCCACCGCAAAGGTGTTGCCCCATTGCAGGTTGCGCTGCTCCATGTCATCCAGGCTATTGGAATCCGCATAGCGGCCGTCAGACCCAACGTAGTTATAAATTTTGTACTTTTGATAACTGGCGGTCAGCTGCGAGGAGTATTCCTCTTTATTAAAGCGCAGACCGGTATCAAACGAGTGATTATAGATCTGTTGCTCATCCTGACCACCGACATAACCCGCGTCGTAATCTGAGTTCGCGGCGTAACCGTAACCCCGGAAGAAGCCAGAAAACGCCTCGTTAAACTTGTGGTCAACGCCAGCCCAGAACGCCTTATTGCGCCAGCCATCACGATCGCGATCGGTCGGAGACGTTGAGCCCGGCTGAACGTTGTAGCCGTTGGTGGCCTGATAAGAGCCCGCCACCGTTACGCGCGTCTGGTCCGTGACATTTTGATTGATGCCGCCGCTGTATTCCTGATAGCCCTTCGAACCAAAGCCAGCCGTCAGCGAGTTTTGATTATTCGGGTTTTGCGTAATGACATTCACCACGCCGCCAATCGCATCTGCGCCGTAAACGGCAGAGCGCGGGCCGCGAATGAACTCAACGCGCTGGATGATGGAAACAGGGATTTGGTTGAAGTCAGCAACGCCGGTAATGCCAGGCTTAGAGAACGGCACACCGTCAACCAGAATTAGCGTATGGCGCGCTTCCGAACCACGTACATACATAGAAGCGCTTTGCCCAATGCCGCCGCTTTGCGCGATATCCACGCCCGGCAAGCGGCGTAACACTTCCAGTAGGTTCTTGGATTGCCACTGATCGATCTCGTCACGGGTGACGACAGAAGTCGAAGCCAGCACCGACGAGACCGGCTGCGCGAAGCGGTTAGCGGTAACGATTTGCGTATCATCATTCTGCTGCGCGTAGCCAAATTGCGCCCAGAGAGACAACGCCGTTGCACTGAAGGCAAACAGCGAAGCATGTGTTTTTTTCATTGTTATAGCATCCAAAAGACGAAGCAGGATGCCGCACGACTACAACCAATAGCTCGCGATGGTCGTATGTATTGCGACGTCACACCGGCAGGTCTTCGGGCTGAGAATCATAAATGGTGAAAAAACTTCCCATCCGGCAGGACAGTGTTTGTAATTGCCATCACCACGACATTCTTTACCGCTGCGCGTCAGCTCCAGATTCACACTGGATTCCCTTTTAACTCAAGGAGGCCGGCAGGCGCAGTCTACGGCCAGGAAGGCCGGAAATCCAGACTTCCAGCCATCTTGTTTTCCGCAGGGCTGGACATCAGCAGTTGAATGCCTACAATCGCCCGGCAAGCCAGCTTATTACCAGGATTAAAGATGACACCCGAACAGCTCCCGATTGAACAATACGACGCGCAACTGGCGGAAAAAGTCAGCCGCTTACAGGCGATGATGATGCCCTTTGCCGCGCCCGACGTGGAGGTGTTCCGTTCGCCGGTCAGCCACTATCGGATGCGTGCCGAATTCCGCATCTGGCACGACGGAGACGATCTCTACCACATCATCTTTGATCAACAGACCAAGCAACGTATCCGCGTCGATCAATTCCCGGCGGCCAGTGAATTGATCAACCAGCTGATGCCAAAACTGATCGCGGCGATCCGTGACAACCGCGCGCTGCGTTTCAAACTGTTCCAGATCGATTACCTGTCGACGATGAGCAACCAGATTGTTATCTCGCTGCTCTATCACCGCAAGCTGGAAGAGGAGTGGACCGCCGCCGCCAGCGCCCTGCGCGACAGCCTGCGTGCTGAAGGCTTTGACGTGCAGCTGATTGGCCGCGCCACCAAAACCAAAATCTGCCTCGATCGCGATTACGTGGATGAGCGCCTGCCGGTCGCGGGGAAAGAGATGATTTATCGTCAGGTGGAAAACAGCTTCACCCAGCCAAACGCGGCGATGAATATTCAGATGCTGGAGTGGGCGCTGGACGTCACGCAGGATTCGCAAGGCGATCTGCTGGAACTCTATTGCGGTAACGGCAACTTCTCGCTGGCGCTGGCGCGTAACTTCCGCAGCGTGTTGGCCACGGAAATTGCCAAGCCGTCGGTCGCGTCCGCGCAATACAACATTGCTGCCAACCATATTGATAACGTGCAGATTATTCGTATGGCCGCTGAAGAGTTTACCCAGGCGATGACGGGCGTTCGCAGCTTCAATCGTTTAGAAGGCATCGACCTGAAGAGCTATCAATGCGAAACCATTTTTGTTGATCCGCCACGTAGCGGGCTGGATGAGGAAACCGTGAAGATGGTGCAGGCCTATCCGCGCATCCTTTATATCTCTTGCAACCCGCAAACGCTGTGCGACAACCTCGCGGTACTGGGAGAAACGCATGACGTCACGCGTCTGGCGCTGTTCGATCAGTTCCCGTATACCCATCATATGGAATGCGGCGTGCTGCTGACGCGCAAGGCCTAAACAAAAACGGGAACCCCAAGGTTCCCGTTTTTTCACTGCTTGCTCTTCGCGCGGCGAAAACGCATACCAATCCAGAACACCAGCGCCACCATCAGAATGGTCGGGATAAAGTTAGAGCCGATATCCGGATATTCAGCCCGCACCAGCGCGCTATAAACCAAAATACCCAGCAGGAAGAACGCCGCCGCCAGTGAAGGCATGCCGTCTGGCATATTGCGGTTGAGGTAACGCTGATGCAAACACCAGGCCGCGAGGCCAAGCGCAATCAGCGGGAATATCGAAAAGGGAACAAACGTGCTGAACAGCACCGAAAAGGAGCCGTTGATCGCTAAACCGGTGATAAAAGCCAATAAAAGCGTTCCTTTATCGCGTGGGTTTTGCTCAATCATTTCATTATCCTTATCACATTACTCTTCGGGTTTTTCCAGGGTAACCGCCAGACGCTCTTGCTCCCGGCGATACCAGTAATAAGCGCCTTTGGCGATCATGCGCAGCTGCAGCACTAATCGATCCTCAAGCTTACGGCGCTGCTCAATATCAACGTCCAGCGCTTCGGCACCCGCGCTAAACACAATCGTCACCATGGCTTCGGCCTGCGCTTCGGTGAAGCTGCGCGGCATGCGATTTTCTAATTCAAGATAATCGGCCAGTTCGGCGATGAAGTGCTGAATCTCACGCGCGACTGCGGCACGAAAGGCCGCCGAGGTTCCGGAGCGCTCGCGTAGTAAGAGCCGAAAAGCATTGGGATTGTTCCCGATGAACTCCATAAAAGTTGCCACCGAGGTTTTGATAATGCTGCCACCCTTGGCAATACGCTGGCGCGCCTGACGCATTAACTGGCGCAGCATCAAGCCGCTTTCGTCCACCATGGTCAGCCCCAGCTCATCGACATCGCGGAAGTGACGATAAAATGAGGTCGGCGCAATCCCCGCTTCGCGTGCAACTTCGCGCAAACTCAGGCTGGCAAAACTCCTTTCTGCACTTAACTGACTGAAGGCAGCTTCAATCAGTGAACGTCGTGTACGTTCTTTTTGTAGCGCTCTGACGCCCATTTTCCCGGCCTTTTAGGTGATTTGGCAGGCACTATAACAAACTTTTCAGCGTACAGCGGTGCAAACTTTGTGAACGCCTGTGAACCTCACGCTTTGTCAAACTTCAGCAATTTACGCTGTTAGAATTCAGATGTGCGCGGCGAGATGTTAGAATCTCGTTGTAAAAATGTGATAAAAAAATAGGACGTACTGGTATGCAAAAGTCTTACGATTACGATGCCATTGTGATTGGCTCCGGTCCGGGCGGCGAAGGTGCGGCGATGGGGCTGGTGAAGCAGGGAGCGCGTATTGCAGTGATCGAACGCTACCACAACATCGGCGGCGGTTGTACACACTGGGGAACCATCCCTTCCAAAGCCCTGCGTCACGCTGTTAGCCGTATCATCGAGTTCAATCAAAACCCACTTTACAGCGATCACACTCGCCTCCTGCGCTCCTCATTCGCCGACATTCTCAACCACACCGAGAACGTGATCAGTCAGCAAACCGCTATGCGTCAGGGCTTCTACGAGCGCAACCGCTGTGAACTTTATCAGGGCGATGCCCGATTTGTTGATGCCAACACTATCGAAGTGGAACAACCCGACGGCACCCGCGAGCGATTAACCGCGGCGAAATTCGTGATCGCCTGCGGTTCTCGCCCGTATCATCCCGCGGATGTCGATTTCACCCATCCGCGCGTTTACGATTCCGACTCCATCCTCAACCTGCATCATGAACCTGGCCACGTCATCATTTATGGCGCCGGCGTAATTGGCTGTGAATATGCCTCGATTTTCCGCGGCCTGAACGTCAAGGTTGACCTGATCAACACCCGCGACCGTCTGCTGGCATTCCTCGATCAAGAGATGTCAGATTCCCTCTCCTATCACTTCTGGAACAGCGGCGTGGTGATTCGTCACAACGAAGAGTTCGAGAAGATTGAAGGCGTTGATGACGGGGTGATAATTCACCTTAAATCGGGCAAAAAAGTGAAAGCCGATTGCCTGCTGTACGCAAACGGTCGAACCGGTAACACCGATTCACTGGCGCTGGAAAACGTCGGACTGGAAGCGGATGGTCGTGGCCTGCTGAAGGTGAACAGCATGTATCAAACTGCGCTGCCGCATATTTACGCGGTTGGCGACGTGATTGGTTATCCAAGCCTGGCTTCTGCTGCTTACGATCAGGGCCGCATTGCCGCGCAGGCGATCATCAAAGGTGAAGCTACCGCGCACCTGATCGAAGATATTCCAACCGGGATTTACACCATTCCGGAGATCAGCTCAGTGGGTAAAACCGAACAGCAGCTGACGGCGATGAAAGTGCCGTATGAAGTGGGTCGTGCGCAGTTTAAACATCTGGCGCGTGCGCAGATTGTTGGCATGCACGTCGGCAGCCTGAAGATTCTGTTCCACCGCGAAACCAAAGAGATTTTAGGGATTCACTGCTTTGGCGAGCGTGCTGCGGAGATCATTCACATCGGCCAGGCCATCATGGAACAGAAGAACGGCGGCAACACGATTGAGTACTTCGTGAATACCACCTTCAACTATCCCACCATGGCCGAAGCCTATCGCGTGGCAGCGTTAAACGGCTTAAACCGCCTGTTTTAACGAGGTATCCAGATAACCCTTCATGTGGGTTTTGATTGCTTCTGCCAACTGCTCATAGCGGCTGCGCAGAGGCGATCCTGGACGATAGACCAACGCGATGGTGCGCTGCGGCACCGGCTTGTAGCACGGTAAATAGCAGACGCCATCACGTTCGCGTTCATTCGGCACGGACAGCGCAGGTAACAAGGTAATGCCGCTACCGGCGGCAACCATGTTGCGCAGCGTTTCCAGACTGGTGGCGCGGAAATGCGTATCTTCATCGGCACCGGCTTCGAAGCAGAAGCCCATCGCCTGATCGCGCAGGCAGTGCCCATCTTCCAGCATCAGTAATTTCTCACCGGCCAGATCCGACATCGGCACGCGATCGCGATCGCGCCACGGATGATCGGCATACACCGCTAGCGTCATTGGCTCATCAAACAGCGGCACCTCAATAAAGGCTTCACTCTCTTTCACCAACGCCACGATGGCGCAATCCAGCTTGCCGCTGTCGAGCTGTGCCAGCAGTTGCTGCGTCTGCGCTTCATGCAGGTACATTTCGAGTTTGGGGAAGGTTTTGTGCAGCATCGGAATGATGTGCGGCAGCAGATACGGCCCGGTGGTTGGAATCAAACCAATGTGCAGCGGTCCAGACATCGCTTCGCCTTGCTGGCTCGCCATCTCCTTCAGCACTTTCACTTCGCGCAGCACGGTTCGCGCTTGATCCACCAGCAACAGTCCTGCCTGAGTAAACAACACCTTACGGCTGGTTCGCTCCAGCAGCATCACGCCAAGTTCATCTTCCAGCTTACGAATCTGTCCACTTAAGGTAGGTTGGCTGACATGACATGCGTCAGCTGCACGCCGGAAATGGCGATGCTCCGCAAGTGAAACCAGGTATTCGAGATCACGAATATTCATTGAAATCCTCCAAACCACGATAGCCCGTGGCGATAGATAGAATAGCAATGAACGATTGGCCCTATCAAGGCGTGAGCGGGAATAATGCGCGCATCAAATGATCTGGAGCAGAACCTGCAAACTGCTTAAAACCAATCACTGTGCTGGCCGGGAGTGGCCTGCCCTTGATGATGTGCCTATAACAAAATGTAATTCCGAAGCTAGAGGTTGGCGGGCTACCGAAGAGGTGCCCGCTTTTTTTTGCTTGTCACTCGCTTGCTGGATATCAACAGAGCGCGATAAATCGCGCCGCTACGCATTCCTGCATATACCGCAGCGGCGCAATCTAATGCGCATAGCTTTTAACCCAAGCGCTTCTGCGCTTCGCTGATGGCGAAGGCGACCTGTTGAGGAGCGACACCGCCTTGCGCATTACGCTTATCCAGGCAGGATTGCAGCGACAGAATTGGATACACGTCATCCTCAATCACCGCGCTGAACTGCTTCAACTGCGTCAGAGTGAGCGCTTCCAGCGCCACGCCTTGCTTGATCGCTTCCACCACGGTTTCACCCACAATGTGGTGGGCTTCGCGGAACGGAACGCCTTTTGCCACCAGATAATCGGCCAGCTCGGTCGAGTTGGCGTAGCCCTGCTCAGCGGCTTCCTGGCAGCGCGGACGTTTTACCTGAATGCCGTCCAGCACCAGCACCGACATATGCAGGCAGTCGAGCCAGGTATCCAGCGCATCGAACAGCCCTTCTTTGTCTTCCTGCATATCTTTGTTGTACGCCAGCGGCAGGCCTTTCAGCGTCATCATCATGCCGGTCAGCGCACCTTGCACACGGCCACATTTGCCACGGATCAGCTCCAGCGCATCCGGGTTTTTCTTCTGCGGCATCAGCGACGATCCGGAAGTGACTTTATCCGACAGCTCAAGGAAGCCCGCTTCACCGGTGTTGAAGAAGATCAGGTCTTCAGCAAAGCGCGACAGATGCACCATGCCAATCGAGGCGTCTGACAGCAGCTCGAGCACGTGATCGCGATCGGAAACGGTATCGAGGCTGTTACGCGTGGCAGAGGCAAAACCTAACCAGCCGGCCAGCTGCTGACGATCAATCTCGTAGGCGGTACCCGCCAGCGCGCCGCAACCCAGCGGACTGACATCCATACGCTTCAGTGCATCCTGCAGACGGCTCTCGTCACGCGCCAGCATCTCAACGTACGCCAGGCACCAATGCGCGAACGTCACCGGTTGCGCACACTGCAGGTGCGTGTAACCCGGCATCACCGCGTCCTGATTGGCTTGTGCCGTGGCGACCAGCGCCGATTGCAGCTCACGCGTCGCCTCCAGCAGCACGGCAACCTGCTCTTTGCACCACAGTTTCAGATCGGTCGCGACCTGATCGTTACGGCTACGGCCGGTGTGCAATTTCTTGCCCAGCGCGCCGACTTTGTCAATCAGCTTGCCTTCCACCCAGCTGTGAATATCTTCCGCATCGCTTTGCAGAATCTGCTCAGGATTGGCGCGTACCTCGGCCAGCAGTTCATTCAACGCGCTTTCCAGCTGTTGCTGCTCTTCATTGGTCAGCACGTTGACCGTCACCAGTGCTTTTGACCAGGCAATCGAGCCGGTAATGTCCTGCTCGGCCAGGCGATAGTCAAAACGCAGCGAGTCGTTGAACTGTTTGAACCGTTGGTCTGCTGCCTGCGAAAAACGTCCGCCCCAAAGTGCCATCTGCATTACTCCTGAATCTGTTATAGAAAAGGCGGCCCGAAGCCGCCCTTGCAAAATAGGTCGATTGCCGCGGTATTACTTCTTCTGCTCGTTCAGCGCACGAATGCGTGAAGAGAGTGAGAACAAGCGGATAAAGCCGCCCGCGTGACGGTGATCGTAAACTTCGTCTTCGCCAAAGGTGGCGAACTCTTCTGAGTACAGGCTGTTAGCAGAGGTTTTCTGAATCGCCGTGGCCTGGCCTTTATACAGCTGCAGTACCACTTCGCCATTCACCTCTTCTGCCAATGATTCAGCTGCGGCCTGGATAGATTTACGCAGCGGCGCGAACCAGCGACCATCGTAAACCACGTAAGACATTTCATGGCCCAGCTGCTCACGCCATTTGAAGCTATCGCGATCCAGCACCAGCTGTTCAACCGCACGCAGCGCGTTAACCATGATGGTGCCGCCTGGAGTTTCGTAGCAGCCGCGGGACTTGATGCCTACCAGACGGTTTTCCACGATGTCGATACGGCCGACGCCGTGTTTCGCGCCCAGCACGTTGAGTTTTTCCAGGCACTGGAACGGGCTCAGCGTCTCGCCATTCACCGCCACCACGCGACCTTTCTCCACGGTGACCGTGACATTTTCTGGCTGATCGGGCGCTTCCAGCGGATCAACGGTCCACACCCAGCAATCTTTATTCGGTGCATTGGCTGGGCTTTCCAGCACGCCGCCTTCGGTAGAGATGTGCCATGCGTTCTCGTCACGGCTGTAGATTTTTTCCAGCGACGCGGTGGTCGGGATATTGCGCTCTTTCAGGTAATCCAGCAGCGCTTCACGTGAACGCAGGTCCCACTCACGCCATGGCGCAACCACTTTCAGTTGTGGAGCCAGCGCGGTGTAGGTGGTTTCGAAACGCACCTGATCGTTACCTTTACCGGTTGCGCCGTGGCACAGCGCATCTGCGCCCACTTTCAGCGCCAGCTCAACCTGGGCTTTAGCGATAATCGGACGCGCCATAGACGTACCCAGCAGATAAGTGCCTTCGTACAGGGCGCCAGTCTGCAGAACCGGATACACGTATTCGCTGATGAACGCTTCACGCAGGTCAACCACGTGGCACTCAGACGCACCTGACTGCAGCGCTTTCTTCTCAACGCCTTCCAGATCGGCTGGATCCTGGCCAATGTTCGCCACGAACGCCACCACTTCACAGCCGCCATAGTTCTCTTTCAACCATGGAATGATGGCTGAAGTATCCAGACCGCCGGAGTAGGCCAGAACGATTTTTTTGATGTTTTGCGTGCTCATGTCTTAATCCTTGATTATGCGAGAATCCGGGTGCCAATCGACACGCCGTTGAAAAGGGTTGGCAGTTGTTCAGCATGACGCCAGCTGGCGATATCGACCGGGCGACCGAGCGTGCGGGCGGCATCAAGCGCCGCGTTCACTTTCACGATCATGCCATCGGTGATGATGCCCTGCGCAATCAGCTGCTCCGCTTTCGCGGCGGTCATCTCTTCGATGCGCTGACCTTTGCCGTCGAGAATACCGCTGACATCAGACAACAGCACCAAATCGGCACCGATGGTCGCAGCCAGTGCGGTGGCGGCCTGGTCGGCGTTGACGTTCATCAACTCGCCGCCGTCGGTGATGCCAATCGAGCTGATCACCGGCATGTAGCCCGCCGCCAGCAGCGTGTTCACCAGCGCCGGATTGCCCGGCGTCGCGTTGCCAACGTGTCCCAGCTCTTCATCGAACTGCGCCACGTTGACCAGACTGGCATCGCCGAGGCACAAACCCACCGCGCCGATGCCATATTTCTTCGCCCACGCCAGCAGCGTTTTATTGGCGGTACCGGCTAACGCACCGGTAATAATGTCAATCTGATCGGCTGGCGTCACGCGCAAACCGTTCTTCTTTTTCACCGGCAGCGCGAGCTTCTTCATCAGCTCGTCCACCACGCAACCGCCGCCGTGCACAATGATCAGCGGACGCTGATGTTCATTGCGGTACGCCAGCAGGGCATCAAACAGACGAGCCAGCGCTTCTTCGCTATCCAGCAGCACGCCACCCAGTTTAATGATCAATGGATTCATTGCGTTATCCGTTCGTTAAATCAGAGACAGCGTTTCGGGGAAGCCGAAACGAATGTTTAAACACTGAACCGCCTGCGATGAGGCGCCTTTCAGCAGGTTATCTTCGGCAGCCACCACAATCAGGTGCTCGCCTTGCATGGCGAAGCCGATGTCGCAGAACGGCAAACCGACCACCGCTTTCAGCGCTGGGACGCCTTTGTCATAGACGCGCACCAGCGGTTTATCGTGGTAGGCGCTATGGAAGGCATCCGCCACATCCTGCTGCGTCACGCCCGCTTTCAGGCGGCAAGTGGTGGTCGATAAAATCCCGCGTGGGAAGCTGCCCAGATGTGGCGTGAAGATCACCGGCGTACCGAGATGCGCCACAATTTCCGGGTGATGACGATGATTAAACAAACCGTACGGCTGCAAGCTCACTTCACAGAAGCTGGTGCCAACGTTGGCTTTGCGCCCTGCGCCGCTCACGCCGCTGGTGGCGTTAATCACCGGCCACTGTGCATCGTTAAGCAGACCCGCTGCGATCAGCGGTTTCAGCGAAAGCTGGGCTGCGGTTGGGTAGCAACCCGGCACCGCAACCAGCTCTGCGTCTTTGATTTTGTCGTGCTGCCATTCGGCCAGGCCGTAAACCGCCTTGTCCAGCCAATCCTGATGCTGATGGCTGAAGCCGTAATATTGGGTATAGAACGCATCGTCGTTTACGCGGAACGCGCCGGAGAGATCGAACACCACGCAACCGGCTTTGAGGAATTCAGGTGCCAGATCGTGGCTGACTTCGTGAGCCGTGGCGAGGAACACCACGTCCACTTTGTCGGCCCATTCAGCGGCATCGCTCAGCGGCTGCAGCGGCAAATCGACAATGCCTTTGAGCTGTGGATGCAAATCCGACAATAACTTTCCAGCATCCGGGCTTTGCGCTGAAACCGCCAAAGCGGTTATGTTCATATGCGGATGGCGATTCAGGTAGGTGGCAAGCTCTACGCCAGCGTAACCACTGGCACCAACGATCAGCGTATTCAACATCAGGCTGTATACCTTATTACAGTCACACGTATCGGGTCGCGGCCTTGCCCCGTTGCCCAGAATGCCGTTTGCGGAAGATTTGATGCTTCACATGCAAGCGACGTTATTGTATTTTTATTCACTATTAATGCATGAATATTGATACATCCTAACCCAAGGACCGTCAACAGTGAAGACAAAATTACCACCTTTTATCGAACTCTACCGCCAGTTGATTGCCACGCCATCAATCAGCGCAACCGACAGCGCACTGGATCAGAGTAATGAAACTTTAATCAATTTGCTGGCCGGCTGGTTCCGCGATATTGGCTTCAGTGTTGAAGTGCAGCCGGTGCCTGGCACGCGGCATAAATTCAACATGCTGGCGCGCAGCGGATTGGGCGCAGGCGGCTTGTTATTGGCGGGTCATACCGACACCGTGCCTTACGATGACGGCCGCTGGACGCGCGATCCTTTCACGCTGACCGAACACGACAACAAGCTGTACGGCCTCGGCACCGCCGACATGAAAGGCTTCTTCGCCTTTATTCTGGATGCGCTGCGTGACGTTGACGTGACCAAACTCAGCAAGCCGCTCTACGTCCTCGCCACCGCCGACGAAGAGACCACCATGGCGGGCGCGAAGTATTTCTCTGAATCCACCCAATTGCGTCCGGATTGCGCCATCATCGGCGAGCCCACCTCACTTAAGCCGGTGCGCGCGCATAAAGGTCATCTGTCGAATGTGATTCGTATTCAGGGGCAATCAGGCCACTCCAGCGATCCGTCACGCGGCGTTAACGCCATTGAACTGATGCATGAATCCATTACCCAGCTGATGCAGCTGCGTAACACGCTGAAAGAGCGTTACAACCACGATGGTTTTGCCATTCCTTATCCAACCATGAACTTTGGTCATATTCACGGTGGCGACGCCGCCAACCGCATCTGCGCCTGCTGTGAATTGCACATGGATATTCGTCCGCTGCCGGGCTTAACCCTGAGCGATTTGGATGGTCTGCTAAATGACGCGCTGGCGCCGGTAAGTGCGCGCTGGCCGGGACGTCTTACCGTGGGCGAGCTGCATCCGCCGATTCCAGGCTACGAATGTCCGGCCGATCATGAGCTGGTGCAAGTGGTGGAGAAGCTGCTGGGCGTGCCAACCGAAGTGGTGAACTATTGCACTGAAGCGCCTTTTATCCAGCAGTTGTGCCCAACGCTGGTATTAGGCCCGGGATCTATCAATCAAGCCCATCAACCTGATGAGTTTATTGATACCGCATTTATCAAGCCGACTCATGCGCTTATCACCCAAGTCGTACAGCATTTTTGTCATTGATGAACAACAAATGGGGCATTTCACTGTTAAATCAGCAAATTGCCCCGTCATTGTTCGGGATTTGATAATAAGAATAACTTATCTTGCTTCGCTGCAAGCAAATTCTTTGAATTTCCGCCATTTAGCAGCACATTTACGTAGATTTAAGGCAATTGACGCGCAGGAAGATACGTGGCTAGATAAAAGACGATGTTATGCCCGTTGGGCGTAAGAGTATTAAAAAAGACGATAAGGGTGTCAGGGTCCAATGAACGAACAATATTCCGCAATGCGAAGTAATGTCAGTATGCTCGGCAAACTGCTCGGGGATACGATTAAGGATGCACTAGGAGAGAACATCCTCGACCAGGTGGAGACCATCCGTAAACTCTCTAAGTCATCCCGTGCGGGAAATGACACTCATCGTCAGGAACTGCTGACCACGCTGCAAAATCTGTCGAACGACGAGCTGCTGCCGGTGGCGCGTGCGTTTAGCCAGTTTCTTAATCTCACCAACGTCGCTGAACAGTATCAAACCATTTCGCGTAGCGGCGATGGCGCGAACCATCCTGAACTGCTGAAAAAGACTTTCGAACGTCTGAAACAGCAAGGCGATATCAGCGAAGCGGCGATCCGCCAGTCGATTGAAGAGCTGTCGCTGGAGCTGGTGCTGACTGCACACCCCACCGAAATTACCCGCCGCACGCTGATCCATATGCTGGGCGAAGTGAACAGCTGTTTGCAGCAACTCGATCATAGCGATATCTCTGACTACGAACGCACCCAGGTGATGCGCCGTCTGCGCCAGCTGGTGGCACAAGCGTGGCACACCGACGAAATCCGCAAATACCGTCCAACGCCGATCGATGAAGCCAAATGGGGCTTTGCCGTGGTGGAAAACAGCCTGTGGCAAGGCGTGCCAGCCTTCCTGCGTGAGCTAAATGAGCAAGTGGAAGAGACCTTTGGTATTAAGCTGCCGGTCGATTTCGTACCGATTAAATTTACCTCGTGGATGGGCGGCGACCGTGACGGCAACCCGAACGTCACCGCACCGATTACCCGCCACGCGATGCAGCTGAGCCGCTGGAAGGCCGCGGACCTGTTCCTGCGCGATATCGGCGTGCTGATTTCCGAGCTGTCGATGTCCGAATGCAGCGACGAAGTGCGCGAGCTGTGCGGCGATGCGGAAGCGCTGGAGCCGTACCGCATGGTGCTGAAGCGCCTTCGCGGCCAGCTGATGACCACGCAGGCTTATCTTGGCCGTCGTCTTAAAGGCGAGCGCCTGCCGCGTCCGGCCGATTTGCTGGTCTCTAACGATCAGCTGTGGGATCCGCTGTTCGCTATCTATCAATCTCTGCAGCAGTGCGGCATGGGCATCATCGCCAATGGTCAGCTGCTGGACACGCTGCGCCGCGTGAAGTGTTTCGGCGTGCCGCTGGTGCGCATTGATATCCGTCAGGAGAGCACCCGCCATACCCAGGCGATTGCCGAAGTAACGCGCTATCTCGGCCTCGGTGATTACGAAAGCTGGTCAGAAGCGGATAAACAAGCCTTCCTGATTCGCGAACTGAATTCCAAGCGTCCGCTGTTGCCGCATCAGTGGGAACCGGGCGATGAGACGCGCGAAGTGCTGGATACCTGCAAAGTGGTGGCCGAAGCGCCACAGGGTTCAATTGCTTCCTACGTGATCTCCATGGCGAAAACGCCGTCGGACGTGCTGGCCGTGCATCTGCTGCTGAAAGAAGCCGGCATTCCTTACGCCATGCCGGTTGCGCCGCTGTTCGAAACCCTTGATGACCTGAACAACGCCAACGACGTGATGACGCAGTTGCTGAACATCGACTGGTATCGCGGCTTTATCAATGGCAAACAGATGGTGATGATTGGCTATTCCGACTCGGCGAAAGATGCCGGCGTGATGGCCGCCAGCTGGGCGCAATATCAGGCGCAGGACGCACTGATCAAAACCTGTGAAAGCGCGGGCATCACGCTGACGCTGTTCCACGGACGCGGCGGCTCAATCGGTCGTGGCGGCGCGCCAGCCCATGCGGCGCTGTTGTCACAACCGCCGGGCAGCCTGAAAGGTGGCCTGCGCGTGACCGAACAGGGCGAGATGATTCGCTTCAAATACGGTTTGCCCGAAGTCACCATCGCCAGCCTGTCGCTGTACACCGGTGCGATTCTGGAAGCCAACCTGCTGCCACCGCCGGAACCCAAGCGCGAATGGCAGGAGATCATGAATGGTCTGTCGGCGCACTCCTGCGCGATGTATCGCGGCTATGTGCGTGAGAATCCGGACTTCGTGCCCTATTTCCGCTCAGCCACGCCAGAGCAGGAGCTGGGCAAATTGCCGCTGGGTTCACGTCCGGCTAAACGTCGCCCAACCGGCGGTGTGGAATCGCTGCGTGCCATTCCGTGGATCTTCGCCTGGACGCAGAACCGCCTGATGCTGCCAGCCTGGCTGGGCGCGGGTGCCGCGTTGCAGAAAGCGATGGATGAAGGTCATCAGGATGAGCTGGAGAACATGTGCCGCGAGTGGCCATTCTTCGCCACACGTCTTGGCATGCTGGAGATGGTGTTCTCGAAAGCCGATTTGTGGCTGGCGGAGTACTACGATCAGCGTCTGGTGGATAAATCACTGTGGTCGCTCGGCAAGCAGCTGCGCGATCAGCTGGATGCGGATATCAAAGCGGTGTTGACCATCGCTAACGATGCCCATCTGATGGCTGACCAACCGTGGATTGCTGAGTCCATCGCGCTGCGTAACGTTTATACCGATCCACTGAACGTGTTGCAGGCTGAACTGCTGCATCGTTCACGTGCGCAGGAAGAGCGCGGTGATGAGCCAGATGCGCGTGTAGAACAAGCGCTGATGGTGACGATCGCGGGTGTTGCAGCGGGTATGCGTAATACCGGTTAATCGAGTGACATGATGTGAAAAAGGAGCCAACTGGCTCCTTTTTTATTGGATTTTGTAAGGCCGCCATTCATGGCGACCGCCAATCTTAACCTCCCATCGCCGGACGCACACCCAACGTGTGGCAAATGGCGTAACTCAACTCGGCGCGGTTCAGCGTATAGAAATGAAAATCCTTCACCCCTTCCCGCGACAGGATCTTCACCATGTCCATCGCGACGCTGGCACCGACCATTTTGCGCGTCTCCGGATCGTTATCCAGACCTTCAAACATTGCACTCATCCAGCCCGGCACCCGCACATTGGTCATGGTAGCGAAGCGTTGTAGCTGTTTGAAGTTAGAGACCGGCAAAATACCCGGCACGATCTCCACGTCGATACCGGTTGAGACACAGCGATCGCGGAAGCGTAGGTAGCTTTCCACATCGAAGAAGAACTGGGTGATGGCGCGCTTAGCACCGGCATCAATTTTGCGTTTCAGGTTAATCAAATCGGCCTGCGCGCTTTTCGCTTCGGGATGCACTTCCGGATAGGCCGCCACCGAGATATCGAAATCGCCAACGTCTTTCAGCAGCGCCACCAAATCCGAGCCGTACATCTCCGGCTTGCCGCTGCCCGGCGGTAAATCACCGCGCAGGGCCACGATATGACGAATGCCGCTATCCCAGTAATCACGCGCGATGCTGCGTAGCTCATCACGCGTGGCATCGATACAGGTTAGATGCGGTGCGGCTTCCAGACCGGTACGATCTTTGATGCCTTTGATGATGCTGTGCGTACGATCGCGCTCGCCCGAGTTGGCACCGTAGGTGACGGAGACGAATTTTGGCTTCAGGCTGCTCAGTCGATCGATTGAGCTCCACAGGGTTTCTTCCATTTCGCTGGTACGTGGCGGGAAAAATTCGAAAGAGACATTAATTTGCCCGTTCAGCTCAGCCAGGCTCTGGTTCAACGCTTCGCGTTGATTGGCGTGAAAGAAACTCATCCTAATTACCTCGTCATCACATATCGATTATTTTGCGGCCTTCGAACATCCATACGTTTAGACGTCCAGATGCACAAAATGAACGATTCGCACGCTAGCGTCAACTGAAAATTAATGAACAGGCGTGACAAATCTTCACTCAAGGTGAAAGCGTTTCATGATGCGCGGGAGAAGGTGAAGAATGCAGACGGACGATGCCGTCTGCAGAGTGAGGCAGATTACAGCAGCTGTGCGAGGCGGTTGATATCCGATTGCAACGCGCCCGCCGTAACATCACGGCCTGCGCCCGGTCCGCGAATCACCAGCGGATTATCGCGATACCAGCGGCTTTCGATGGCAAACACGTTATCGCACGGCAGCAACGCGGCCAGCGGATGCTCGGGGCGCACCGCTTCCACGCCGACGCGCGCTTTGCCATTGGCATCGAAACGCGCCACGTAACGCAGCACTAAGCCCATCTCCTGCGCCGCTTCCAGACGCTGCAGCATCTGGTCATTGAGCTCGTCGGCGTTTTCGAAGAAGTGATCAATCGACTCACCGTCGCAAATCGCCGGCACCAGCGATTCGACACGCACCTGATCCGGCTCGATGTCGTAGCCCGCTTCACGCGCCAGAATCACCAGCTTGCGCATTACGTCCTGCCCGGACAAATCAACGCGCGGGTCCGGTTCGGTCAAGCCTTGCTGCCACGCCTGATCGACCAGCTCACTAAACGGCACCGTGCCGTCAAATTGCAGGAACAGCCACGACAGCGTGCCGGAGAAGATGCCGCTGATCGCCAGAATGCTATCGCCGCTTTCGCGCAAATCGCGCACCGTGTGATTGACCGGCAAACCGGCACCGACGGTGGCGTTATACAGCCAGTGACGACCGGTTTTGGCGAAAGCATCGCGTACCTGACGCCAGCTCTGGCCGCTCGACGCACCAGCAACCTTATTGGCGCTAATAACGTGGAAGCCGTGGCTGGCGAAATCGTGATACTGCTGCGCCAGCTGCTCGCTTGCGGTGACGTCCAGCACCACTAAATCATCGAACGGGTGCGCACGCATCCACAGGAACAGCGACTCTTCATCGCGCTCGACCGCTTCATCATCAAAGAACGCCAATGCGCGGCTGGCTTCCAGACCGTCGTAGCTCAGCAGACTGCGGCTGCTGTCTGCCACGCCCGCCAGCACATACTCAAATCCCGTACGCGCCGACAGCGTTTCCTGCTCGCGGGCAAACAGCTCCAGCCAGCGTGAACCGATGTTGCCTTTGCCGAACAAGATCAGGCCGATGCGTTTTTCTGCGCGGAACAGCGACTGATGCAGTCCCTGAATCAGGTGCTGCGTCGGGCCGACGCGCAGTACCGCCACGATGCTGATGTGATCTTCCGATTGCCAGACAAACTCCACCGGCTGATCTTTGATCTGCTGCCAGAAGCGGTGGCTGTGCAGCGGATTACGCGTCACGCCCGCGCCCACCAGCGCCACCAGCGCCAAGCCGTCGCGCAGCTGCAGATGGCCCGGCAGTGCGGCGTCCTGCAACAGGTTGAAGGCGCTATTCACCACTTCCGAGGTGTAACACAGCTGCAGCAGGCGGCGATCGGGATGCACGCCGATCGCCAGCGGACGCAGCTGCGCGCGCTTCAGCAGCAGATCGATCTCTTTCTGCTGGGTTTTGAAATCGTGATTGTCGGGAATTTGAATCTCCACCAGACACACATCATCGTGGCTGGTGACGATACGCGCGCCGGTGCCGGAGGCCAGCACGCGCTCAATGCGCGTCGAGCCCTGCTCCGGTTGATAGCTGCAACGCAGCTGCAAGTCGATGTCGCTGTTGGAAACCGGCTGCAAGGTGCGGGTGTGCAGCACCGGCGCCGCCAGACGCGCCAGCTCGCTGGCTTCATCAAGACGCAGCAGCGGCAGCAGGCACGCATCAGAGACTTTACGCGGATCGGCGCTGTAAACGCCCGCCACATCGCTCCAGATGGTCACGCGCCCCACGCCCGCCAGCGCACCAATCTGCGTTGCCGAGTAGTCCGAGCCGTTACGCCCAAGCAGCACGGTTTCACCCGCTTCGCTGCGGCTGATAAATCCGGTCACCACCAAACGCTTATGCGGATGCTGTGTTAACAGCTCCTGCAGCAGCGGCCAGGATTTGCCTTCATCAACCTGCGGCTGCGCGGCACGTTCAGCACGCAAGAAGTCACGCGCATCCAGCCAGGCGGCTTCGATCTCGCGCTGGCTCAGCACCGCGGCCATCAAGCGCGCCGACCAGATTTCGCCATGCCCCACCACTTCGGCATACACCGCATCGGTGATGGTGCCATCGAGCAGCGCCGCCAGTCTTTCCAGATCGCGTATAAAGGAAGACGTCAGGGTTTCGGCATATTCAGCAGGCAGCAGCGCAGCAATTAACTCGCTGTGAAAACGCCGTAAAGCCTGTTGCACCTGATGAGCAGATAAGCGATCGCTCTGGCTCAATTTCAGCCAGCTGATCAACTGGTTAGTGGTGCTGCCTGCGGCAGAGACCACCATTAAGTCGCCTGGCTGGCTGTAATCCGCCATGATGCTGGCCACGCGCTGATAGCAACGTGCGTCGGCCAGGCTACTGCCACCAAATTTATGCAACTGCTTGATCGGCGTTCCCGCGCCCACTGAACTCGTCATGATTACTCCTCGGCTGCGATCCGGAATGCATTATCCAGATCGGCGATTAAATCTTCGTGATCTTCAATCCCAACAGAAATACGCAGCAGTGTTTCCGAAATTCCCGCTGCCGCGCGTGCTTCTGCAGACATGCCAGCATGCGTCATGGTCGCGGTATGCGAAATCAAACTTTCTACGCCGCCCAGCGATTCGGCCAGCGTGAACAACTGCAGCGCTTTCAGGAAGCGGCGCAGGCGAGCCTCATCGGCATCGATTTCGAAACTCAGCATGGCACCAAAACCACGCTGCTGACGTACCGCAAACTCATGACCGGCATTTTCCGGCAGGGACGGATGATACAGTTTTTTCACCAGCGGTTGTTGCTTCAGGTAATCAACTATCGCCAATGCATTGCGTTGTGCAGCGGCGATGCGCGGTGACAGCGTGCGCAAACCGCGCAGCAGCAGGTAGCTATCAAACGCCGCGCCGGTTACACCAATATTATTCGCCCACCACGCCAGATCGGTGGCCATCGCTGGATCTTTCGCAATCACCGCGCCCGCCACCACATCAGAGTGACCATTCAGGTATTTGGTGCAGGAGTGAACAACCAAGTCGGCACCCAGCGCCAGCGGGTTTTGCAGCGCCGGGCTGAGGAAGGTGTTGTCTACCACGCTAATGGCGCCAGCTTCACGCGCGGCGGCGCAAATGCTGGCGATATCGACCACACGCAGCAGTGGATTACTTGGGCTTTCAACCAGCACCAGTTTTGGCTTCTCGGCCAGAGCAGCGGCCAGCGCAGCTTTATCGCCCTGATCGACAAACTTCACGCGATACGCGCCGCGCTTGCTCAGGCTATCGAACAGGCGATAGCTGCCGCCGTAACAGTCGTGTGGCGCCACCAGCAGATCGCCCGGCTTCAGGAACACGGTTGTCACCAGATGAATCGCTGACATGCCGGTATTGGTCAATACCGCGCCTGCGCCACCTTCCAGTTCTGCCAGCGCGCGCTGAACCACATCGCGCGTTGGGTTACCACGACGTGAATAGTCATGCGCACGCGGCTCATTGAAGTCGAGGAAGTTATAGGTGCTGGAAAGATGAATCGGTGGGACAACGCAGCCATATTGCTCGTCATCATTCAAACCGCTACGTACTGCGATGGTTGCCTGTTTACGCGTCATGGTGCTTACTGTTCCTGAAGAAAAAGAAGAGCAACAGGATAACATTCCGCACATAGACGTCAATACATCTGGACATCTAAATGTCTTTGCGTATAGATTGAGCAAATCATCAATAACCGCTAAAATTGTCCGTCATCGCCTGGTGTTCAGCGCGCTTTCCTTTGCAGAAGCGGTGCTCAAGCATAAAACCTGCGGTTTAAGGGGTCAGGCATCGAAAAATCGGGCATAATCAACGGATTTCCCCATATTCAACTTTTATTGATTAAGGTAACCCATGGCTGAATGGAACGGCGAATATATCAGCCCTTACGCTGAACATGGCAAGAAGAGCGAGCAGGTTAAGAAAATCACAGTTTCTATCCCGCTGAAAGTGCTGAAGATTTTAACGGACGAGCGCACCCGCCGTCAGGTGAACAACCTGCGTCACGCCACCAACAGCGAACTGCTGTGTGAAGCCTTTTTGCATGCTTTCACCGGGCAGCCTCTGCCGAACGATGTCGATTTGCGTAAAGAACGCAGCGATGAGATTCCGGAAGAAGCGAAACAGATTATGCGTGAAATGGGCATCGATCCCGATAGTTGGGAATACTGAAGCCAGAAATAAAAAAACCCAGCCGAGGCTGGGTTTTTTCTTGCTGCCGAATCGCGAAGATTCGACGGCCAAAAATCTTATTTCTTGCTTGCTGGCACGCTGAAACGCTTGTTGAAGCGATCTACACGGCCACCGGTGTCAGCAATACGCTGCTTACCAGTGTAGAACGGGTGGCATTTGCCGCACACGTCCAGGTTCAGACCAGAAGCCATGGTTGAACGGGTGTTGATCACGTTACCGCAAGAGCAAGTCATGGTTACTGCTTCGTACTTAGGGTGAATACCTTGTTTCATGGGAGAACCTCATAAAAGGCCGTGTCGCTCTCCGTGCCAGGCTCAGCCTGCACAGCACCACACGCGGTTGAACATTAAGTGTATGCTCCGACAAGTGATCTCATCGAAGGCGGCATAGTATACAGAAATTAACCGGTTTTAGCAAATAGCCGCTTCCTAATTAGCCGTGTACACTACTTCTCCTTACTTCAGAACCGGATAGAGATTCAGATGCCCGTTGTTCAGGTTGCCCTGCCCGTTCCGCTACCTCGCCTGTTTGATTACTTGCTGCCTGCCGATGCGCCGCAGCCGGTGGCGGGCGCACGCGTGAATGTGCCGTTCGGCAGTCGCAAAATGATCGGCATTGTGATCGGCACGTGTGAGACCAGCGATCTGCCGCTGACGCAGCTCAAGCAGATAGAGAGCGTGCTCGACGATCAAAGTCTGTTCTCGCCCGCCCTGTGGCGCATTTTGCATTGGGCCGCCAACTATTATCATTCGCCGCTCGGCGAAGTGCTGAGCCATGCGCTGCCGGTGCTGCTGCGTCAGGGCAAACCCGCGCAGGAAGCGCCGCTGTGGCAATGGGTGATTAATGATGCTGGCCGTGAAGTGGCGATGGAGAGCCTGAAGCGCGCGCCGAAACAGCAGCAAGCGCTGGCGATGCTACGTCAGCGACCGCTCTATCGTCATCAGGTCAGCGAACACGATTTTACCGATGCCGCGCTGCAAGCGTTGCGCGCAAAAGGCTTGTGCGAACTGCGTGAACACACGCCGCAGATGCACGACTGGCGTACCAGCTTTGCCGTCAAAGGGGATCGCCTGCGCCTGAATACCGATCAGGCGATGGCGGTGGGCGCGATGCGCAGTGAAGACGATCACTATGCGCCGTGGCTGCTGGCTGGCATTACCGGCTCGGGTAAAACTGAAGTGTATCTCAGCGTGCTGGAGAACGTGCTGGCACGCGGCAAACAGGCTTTGGTGCTGGTGCCGGAAATCGGCCTGACGCCGCAAACCATCGCCCGCTTCCGTGAGCGCTTTGATGCGCCGATTGATGTGCTGCACTCGGCACTGAATGACAGCGAACGCCTCGCCGTCTGGCTGCGTGCGCGCAGCGGCGAAACGGCGATTGTTATCGGTACACGCTCGGCGCTGTTCACGCCGCTGGCGCGCCCCGGCGTCATCATCATTGATGAAGAGCACGACAGCTCGTACAAACAGCAGGAAGGCTGGCGCTATCAGGCGCGCGATCTGGCGGTGTTCCGCGCGCATGAGGAAGACATTCCGATTGTGATGGGTTCCGCCACGCCCGCGCTGGAAACCTTGCACAACGTGCGCGTCGGCAAATATCGCCAGCTCAATCTCACCAAACGCGCGGGCAATGCTAAACCGGCGTTACAGCAGCTGATCGATCTTAAAGGTCAGCAGCTGAAAGGCGGATTGGCGCCAGCACTGCTCGGCAAAATGCGTCAGCACCTGCAGGCCGACAATCAGGTTCTGCTGTTCCTCAACCGCCGTGGCTTCTCTCCGGCGCTGATGTGCCACGATTGCGGCTGGCTGGCCGAGTGCCAGCGCTGCGATAGCTACTACACGCTGCACCAGAACCATCGCCAGCTGCGCTGCCACCATTGTGACAGCCAGCGCCCGCTGCCAAATCAGTGCCCAAGCTGTGGTTCAACGCATTTGATGCCGGTCGGCGTCGGCACCGAACAGCTGGAACAGCAGCTGGGCACGCTGTTCCCCGACGTGCCGGTATCGCGCATTGATCGCGACACCACCAGCCGTAAAGGCGCGCTGGAGCAGCATCTGGCCGATGTGCATCGCGGCGGCGCGCGCATTCTGGTGGGCACGCAGATGCTGGCGAAAGGCCATCATTTCCCGGATGTCACGCTGGTGTCGCTGCTGGATGTTGATGGCGCGCTGTTCTCAGCCGATTTCCGCGCCGCCGAGCGTTTCGCTCAGCTCTACACGCAGGTCGCGGGTCGCGCCGGTCGTGCGGGTAAACAGGGCGAAGTGTTGCTGCAGACCCATCATCCGGAACATCCATTGCTGCAAACATTACTGCATCGCGGCTATTTCGCCTTTGCCGATCAAACGCTGCTGGAGCGTCAGTCCGTTCAGCTGCCGCCGTGGACCAGCCATGCGCTGTTCCGCGCTGAGGATATGGATAACCAGCAGGCGGCGGAATTCCTCACACAGCTGCGTAATTTGCTGGAAGCCAGCCCGCTTAAAGATGAGGCGATGTGGCTGATGGGGCCGGTTCCGGCGTTGGCACCGAAGCGCAGTGGACGCTGGCGCTGGCAGCTGCTGTTGCAGCATCCGTCGCGCAAACGTCTGCAACAGCTGTTGAGCGGATCGCTGCCGCTGATCGCCACCTTGCCGGCGTCACGCAAAGTGAAATGGACGCTGGATATCGATCCCACCGAGAGCTAAGCCACGCCACAACTGCGAGCCAGATCGAAAAAAGTCGCACAAGTCACAATTTTTATGCAAATTAAGTAACAACCCGACGCGACCTTGGGTTAACAATAGTGCCGACCCGGTTGAAGCCCGGTAATGTCTGAAAATCAATGCGCTGTACCGCGTCAGGAGTTATACGTTGGACCAGAAGCAACCCTCCACCGCCGCCACCATGAAAGATGTGGCCGAGAAAGCAGGCGTTTCAACCGCTACGGTTTCACGTGCGTTGATGAATCCAGAAAAAGTCTCTGCTGCTACCCGGCTCAAGGTCGAAAAAGCGGTGATTGCCGTGGGTTATGCGCCGCACGGTTTGGCGCGCAATGCCAAACGCGGTGAAACGCAAACCATTCTGGTGATTGTGCCGGACATCTGCGATCCCTTCTTCAGTGAGATCATTCGCGGCGTGGAAGTCACCGCTGCGCATGAAGGTTATCTGGTACTGATTGGCGATTGCGCGCATCAGAATAAACAGGAAAAAACCTTTCTGAATTTAATGCTGACGCGACAGATCGACGGCATGGTGCTGTTGGGTTCACAGCTGCCGTTTGAGGCGGGCATTGAAGATCAGCGCAACCTGCCGCCGATGGTGATGGGTAACGAATTTGCGCCGGAGATGGCATTACCCACGGTCCATATCGATAACCTCACCGCCGCCTTTGAAGCGGTGAATCACCTGCTGCAGCTTGGTCATCGCCAAATTGCCTGTATCACCGGGCCAGAACACATTCCGCTGAGCCAGTATCGTTTGCAGGGCTACATTCAGGCGCTGCGTCGCAGCAGCATCGCCATCGACCCAACGATGATTGTGCATGGCGATTTCACCTTTGAAGCCGGCGCGAATGCGCTTAAGCAGTTGATGAGTTTGCCGCAGCCGCCGAAAGCGATTTTCTGCCATAGCGATTTGATGGCGCTGGGCGCGATGAACCAGGCGCGTAAACTTGGCATGCGCATTCCGCAGGATCTGTCGGTGGTGGGCTTTGATGATATCGAACTGGCGCAATACTACGATCCGCCGCTGACCACCGTGGCCCAGCCGCGTTTTGCCATCGGCCGAGAAGCGATGCTGCTGTTACTTGATGAGCTGCAGGGTAAACGCGTGAATAACGGTTCGCGCCTGCTGGATGCGGAGCTGCGCGTGCGCGGCAGTACGGCACCGGCGGCAAAACGGGAAAAATAGTGCGTAGACGCCTGCATTTTCAGCGGATTCTGAAGGCAGACTGTGCTGGTCAAAGTTCCAGCCCTTGCGTAACATGGCGCATTCATTGCCGGGCAATTAACAGCACATTTACATGCCCATTGGCATTTTTTTGAAGGGTAGCAGAACGAAAGTGGCACAGAAAGATTATGTAGGCCGCGGGCGTTCAACAGGGACGCGTCGCAAAAAACCCGCCAGCCGCAGCAAGAAAAGCAAAGGCGGATCAGGCACTTCAAAGCTCATGATGGTACTGGCCGCGGCCGTGCTGGTCACCTTTGCCGGTGGTTTATGGTTTATCTCGCATCATAAGAAAGAAGAGATTGAGGTCATTCCAAACCACAAAGCCAACGGTAACGGCCTGCCGCCGAAGCCGGAAGAGCGCTGGAAGTACATCAAAGAGCTGGAAAATCGCCAAATTACCGTTCCGTCGCCGACTGAGCCTTCGGCTGGTGGCGTGCAATCACAAACGCAGCTGACCGATGAACAGCGCCAGCTGCTGGAGCAGATGCAGGCCGATATGCGCCAGCAGCCGACGCAGCTGAACGAAGTGCCGTGGAACGAACAAACCCCGGCGCAGCGCCAGCAAACGCTGCAGCGTCAGCAGGTGCAGCAACAGCAGGTTCAGCAACAACAACAGCAGCAGTTGCAACGTCAGCAGCAACAGTTACAACAGCAGCAACGCCAGCAACAGTTGCAGCAACAACAGGCCGCGCGTCAGCAGCAACAACAAGCTGCGCCGATCACGCGTGAGCCAACGCAGCAAACCAAGCCGCAGGAAACGGCCAAGGCGAAAGCGGAAGAGAAAGCCGCTTCACAACGCTGGATGGTGCAGTGTGGTTCGTTCAAAGGCACCGATCAGGCGGAATCTGTGCGCGCCGGTCTGGCATTTGAAGGATTTGAGAGCCGCATTACCACCGGCGGTGGCTGGAATCGCGTGGTGATCGGGCCGTTCAAAGATCGCAGCAGCGCCGACAGCACAGTCAAACGCTTACACAGTTCCGGCCACGGAAGTTGTATTCCCCTCGCTCTCGGGGGTTGAAACCCCTTTTTCCTACCCCATATCTGGTTGCATGATACTCCGCGCCGAGTGCGCGGAGTTCCTTTTCTACTGCAACAAGGGGTCTGCCCGTGACAACAATAGTAAGTGTACGACGCAACGGCCAGGTAGTGATTGGCGGTGATGGCCAGGCTACGCTCGGCAATACCGTAATGAAAGGCAACGTTAAAAAAGTCCGTCGTCTTTACAACGATAAAGTGATCGCCGGCTTTGCTGGCGGTACCGCAGATGCCTTCACCCTGTTTGAACTGTTTGAGCGCAAGCTGGAAATGCACCAGGGCCATCTGGTGAAAGCGGCGGTCGAACTGGCTAAAGATTGGCGTACCGATCGCATGCTGCGCCGCCTTGAAGCGCTGCTGGCGGTGGCCGACGAAAACGCCTCATTAATCATCAGCGGCAACGGCGACGTTATCCAGCCGGAAAATGACCTGATCGCAATTGGTTCTGGTGGGCCTTACGCCCAGGCAGCGGCACGCGCGCTGCTGGAAAACACCGACATTGGTGCACACGATATCGTGGAGAAAGCGCTGAACATCGCTGGCGATATCTGTATCTACACCAACCACAATATTAACTTCGAAGCATTACCGTCTAAGGCTAAGGACTAAACATCATGTCTGAGATGACTCCACGCGAGATTGTCAGCGAGCTTAATCGCTTTATCATCGGCCAGGACGGCGCAAAGAAGGCGGTCGCGATCGCCCTGCGTAATCGCTGGCGCCGCATGCAGCTCGACGAAGAGCTGCGCCATGAAGTGACGCCAAAAAACATTCTGATGATTGGTCCAACCGGTGTCGGTAAAACCGAAATCGCCCGTCGCTTAGCCAAACTGGCGAACGCACCGTTCATCAAAGTGGAAGCCACCAAATTCACCGAAGTCGGTTACGTCGGTAAAGAGGTTGATTCCATCATTCGCGATCTGACCGATTCTGCCATCAAGATGGTGCGCAGCCAGGCAATCGAGAAGAACAAGTACCGCGCGGAAGAGATGGCGGAAGAGCGCATCCTGGATGTGCTGATCCCACCCGCGAAAAATAACTGGGGCCAGGCTGAACAAGCGGCTGAGCCATCGGCAGCGCGTCAATCCTTCCGCAAGAAACTGCGCGAAGGCCAGCTGGATGACAAAGAGATTGAGATCGATCTGGCCGCTTCATCGGCTGGCGTTGAGATCATGGCGCCTCCGGGCATGGAAGAGATGACCAGCCAGCTGCAATCGATGTTCCAGAACCTCGGTGGGCAGAAGCAGAAACCGCGTAAGCTGAAAATCAAAGAAGCCATGAAGCTGCTGATTGAAGAAGAAGCGGCCAAGCTGGTGAACCCGGAAGAGCTGAAGCAGGATGCCATCGATGCGGTTGAGCAGCACGGTATCGTGTTCATCGACGAAATCGACAAAATCTGTAAGCGCGGCGGCCAGAATGCGGGCGGTCCAGACGTGTCACGCGAAGGCGTACAGCGCGACCTGCTGCCGCTGGTGGAAGGTTGCACCGTTTCCACCAAGCACGGCATGGTGAAAACCGACCACATTCTGTTTATCGCTTCCGGCGCGTTCCAGGTCGCCAGCCCGTCAGATCTGATCCCAGAACTGCAAGGCCGTCTGCCGATTCGCGTTGAACTGCAGGCGCTGACCGTCAATGACTTCGAGCGCATTCTGACCGAGCCAAACGCCTCGGTTACCGTGCAGTACAAAGCGCTGATGGGCACCGAAGGGGTCAACATCGACTTCACCGATGACGCAGTGCGGCGTATCGCCGAAGCCGCATGGCAGGTGAACGAGACCACCGAGAACATCGGTGCGCGTCGTCTGCATACCGTGCTGGAGCGTCTGATGGAAGATATCTCCTATGACGCCAGCGATCGTAACGGTGAGTCGATCACTATCGATGCTGAGTACGTTGGTAAGCATCTGGATGAGCTGGTGGCCGACGAAGATCTCAGCCGCTTCATTCTGTAAGCTTCACCCGCGAAATCTCTGCCCGGCCACTGTGCCGGGCTTTTTTTTACGCAGGATATTGATGCAACGCTTTTTTTGGCGGTTGATGATTTTGCCAACAATCGCCAGATAGCGATATACTTAGCGCTCCTGTGGCAAACAGACGAAAACCCTCATGAAATACGATACATCTGAACTCTGTGACATCTACCACGAAGCTGTGAATGTTGTTGAACCGCTTTTTTCGAACTTTGGTGGGCGCAGCTCATTCGGTGGTCAAATCACCACAGTGAAATGTTTCGAAGATAACGGCTTACTCTACGATTTGCTGGAAGAGAACGGTCGGGGTCGCGTATTGCTGGTGGATGGCGGCGGTTCGGTCCGTCGCGCACTGGTCGATGCTCAGCTGGCGAGTCTGGCGGCGCAAAATGAGTGGGAAGGCATTGTGGTGTACGGCTCGGTGCGTCAGGTTGACGATCTCGAAGAGCTGGAAATCGGCATTCAGGCGATTGCGGCGATTCCGGTGGGAGCAGCGGGTGAAGGCATTGGCGAAAGTGACGTGCGCGTTAACTTCGGCGGCGTGACTTTCTTCTCTGGCGACCATCTGTATGCCGACAATACCGGCATCATCCTGTCTGAAGACGCGCTCGACATCGAGTAAGCCGCAACAAAAACGGGTGCCGCGGCACCCGTTGGTTTAAGCATTGACGCTTAAACTTCTTCCATTTTTCCCAGCAGTGCCCGCAGACGATCCTGCCAGACATGCTGCTCTTCTTTCAGATGCTGATTTTCACGCACCAGTGCATCCTGGTTGCCTGAAGCCTGGCTGACTTCGTTTTTCAGCGTGTTGTTTTGCTCTTTCAGCTCTTCAATTTCCATCTGCAGCAGAGTGATGGTATCAATCGCCTGCTGTACTTTCGCTTCCAGTTTCTCGAACACTTCAAATGACATCTTTCTGACCTCTCCTAAATCTTGCAAGGCGTTGATGGGGCTAGTGCATGCCTTATTACAGTGCGCTCAGCCACGATGACTCGATTGTATGTAGCCAAACCCAGCAAGTCCAGCGGCACAAGGCCTGCGAGGGCAGTCTGTAACACTTTTCAGTCTATGCCTAAAAAAATGCGCATCTTCGCGCATCTGTGTGCGCGATCACGTCAGCATCGACCAGTAAAGCGCGGTGAATGGGCCTTAAAGAAACGCAAAAGACGCGAAAACGCGCATTTTTATGACGCAGTACACAGTTTTCAATTTCGCTATTTCTCGTTTATGCTCGTTAACGATAAATTCACATCAACCCTACATTGATAGCTGGGCGACTCATGGATGAGAACAAAAACTGATAAAATTTAACCTCGCTTCAGGAATGCCATTATGAGTCAGACAACTAACACACTAAAAGGTCAGTGCATCGCTGAATTTCTCGGTACAGGTTTGATTATCTTCTTTGGTGCAGGCTGCGTTGCTGCACTGAAACTGGCCGGTGCGTCATTCGGTCAGTGGGAAATTTGTATTATCTGGGGTTTAGCCGTCTCCATGGCAGTCTATCTGAGCGCAGGCGTTTCCGGCGCGCATCTTAACCCAGCCGTTACCGTCGCGCTGTGCCTGTTTGCTAATTTTGAAGGTCGTAAAGTTGTTCCCTATATTCTGGCGCAGGTTGCCGGCGCGTTCTGCGCTGCCGCGTTGGTTTACGGTCTCTACTACAATCTGTTCTTCGATTACGAAGCGGGCCATCAAATGGTGCGCGGCAGTGTTGAAAGCCTCGATCTGGCCGGTATCTTCTCGACTTACCCGAACCCGCACATCAGCGTAGCTCAGGCGTTCCTGGTTGAGATGGTGATTACAGCGGTGTTGATGGCAGTGATCATGGCGCTGACCGATGACGGCAACGGTGTGCCGCGTGGTCCGCTGGCTCCGCTGTTGATTGGTCTGCTGGTGGCGGTCATCGGTGGCTCAATGGGTCCACTGACCGGCTTCGCACTCAACCCGGCGCGTGACTTTGGTCCAAAACTGTTCGCGTTCTTCGCTGGTTGGGGCAACGTCGCCTTCACCGGTGGCAAAGATATTCCTTACTTCCTGGTTCCGATTTTTGGCCCGCTGGTCGGTGCTTGCCTCGGAGCCTTTGGTTACCGTTCGCTGATTGGCCGCCATCTGCCAGTTAACGTTGCGGAAGCCAGCACAGCAGAAAAACCGGTTGCGCGCGCTCAGCAGCGTAAAGCGTAAGTTTCATCGATACCACATCAGGACAGCACAATGACTACTGATAAAAAATATATCGTTGCACTCGATCAGGGCACAACCAGCTCACGCGCCGTGGTGCTTGATCATGATGCCAACATCGTTGCGGTTTCTCAGCGCGAATTTACCCAGATCTACCCGAAAGCGGGTTGGGTGGAACATGACCCAATGGATATCTGGGCGTCACAAAGCTCCACGCTGGTGGAAGTGCTGGCGCACGCCGACATTAACTCCGATCAAATCGCGGCAATTGGTATCACCAACCAGCGTGAAACCGCCATCGTGTGGGATAAAGAGACCGGCAAACCGGTTTACAACGCCATCGTCTGGCAGGATCCGCGCACCGCAGATTACTGTAACAAGCTGAAGAAAGAGGGTCTGGAAGAGTACATCCAGCACACCACCGGTTTGGTGATTAACCCGTACTTCTCCGGCACCAAAGTGAAGTGGATTCTTGACCACGTTGAAGGCGCACGTGAGCGTGCAAAACGCGGCGAACTGCTGTTCGGTACCGTTGATACCTGGCTGATTTGGAAAATGACGCAGGGACGTGTGCACGTCACCGATCACACCAACGCCTCACGTACCATGATGTACAACATCCACAAGCTGGAGTGGGATGAGCGCATGCTGGAGATCCTCGATATCCCGCGTGAAATGCTGCCAGAAGTGAAAGGATCTTCCGAAGTGTACGGCCAGACCAACATTGGTGGTAAAGGCGGTACGCGTATTCCTATCGCCGGAATCGCCGGTGACCAGCAAGCGGCGCTGTATGGCCAGCTGTGCGTACAACCGGGTATGGCGAAAAACACTTACGGCACCGGCTGCTTTATGTTGATGAACACCGGCACCGAAGCCGTGACGTCTACGCACGGCCTGCTGACCACCATCGCTTGCGGCCCACGCGGCGAAGTCAACTATGCGCTGGAAGGTGCGGTGTTTATCGGTGGTGCGTCGATTCAGTGGCTGCGCGATGAGATGAAGCTGATCAGTGATTCAACCGACTCTGAATACTTCGCGTTGAAAGTGAAAGACACTAACGGCGTATATATGGTGCCGGCCTTCACCGGTTTGGGCGCGCCTTATTGGGACCCGTATGCACGCGGCGCGATTTTCGGTCTGACGCGTGGTGCGAACGCTAACCACATCATCCGTGCCACGCTGGAGTCGATTGCGTACCAGACGCGCGATGTACTGGAAGCGATGCAGAACGATGCTGGCACTCGCCTGCAGTCACTGCGCGTGGATGGTGGTGCGGTCGCCAACAACTTCCTGATGCAGTTCCAGTCTGACATTCTCGGCACGCGCGTTGAGCGTCCGGAAGTGCGTGAAGTCACGGCGCTGGGAGCGGCATATCTGGCTGGCCTGGCCGTCGGTTTCTGGGGCGACCTGGAAGAAGTCCGCGCTAAAGCGGTGATTGAGCGTGAGTTCCGCCCAAGCATCGAAACCACCGAACGTAACGTCCGTTACGCCGGCTGGAAGAAAGCCGTCGCTCGCGCTAAAGCGTGGGAAGACGAAGAGTAACATCCTGCTGACCCGCGGTGCCCTGCCGCGGGTTTTTCCCCCGTCCCGCTTCCCCGCTGTGTTAAACTGCCTGCCTGTTTTTTGTCAGGTGCCACCATGAAACGAGAACTCGCGATTGAATTTTCCCGCGTGACTGAAGCCGCCGCTCTGGCGGGCTATCACTGGTTAGGACGCGGCGATAAAAATGCGGCCGACGGCGCAGCCGTTCACGCCATGCGGATTATGCTCAACACTATTGATATCGATGGCCAGATTGTGATTGGCGAAGGCGAAATCGACGAAGCGCCGATGCTGTATATCGGTGAGAAAGTCGGTACCGGCCGTGGCGACGCGGTGGATATCGCGGTCGATCCGATTGAAGGCACACGCATGACGGCGATGGGCCAGGCCAATGCGCTGGCGGTGCTGGCGGTTGGTGATAAGGGCAGCTTCCTGCACGCACCTGATATGTACATGGAAAAGCTGATTGTTGGACCGGGCGCACGTGGCGCCATCGACCTCAATCTGCCGCTTGATATCAACCTGAAAAACATCGCGCTGGCATTGGGCAAACCGCTCAGCCAGTTAACGGTATCGATTCTGGCCAAGCCCCGCCACGATGCGGTGATTGCCCAGCTGCAGCAGCTCGGCGTGCGCGTGTTCTCCTTCCCGGATGGCGATGTCGCAGCCTCGATTCTGACCTGTATGCCGGATAGCGAAGTGGATGTGATGTACGGCATCGGCGGCGCGCCGGAAGGTGTGGTGTCGGCGGCAGTCATTCGCGCAATGGATGGCGACATGCAGGCACGTTTATTGGCACGTCACGAAGTGAAAGGCGATAGCGAAGAGAATCGTCGTCTGGGCGAGAATGAACTGCAACGCTGCGCCGAGATGGGCATTGAAGCGGGTCAGGTACTGAAGCTGGATCAGATGGCGCGCAACGATAACGTTATCTTCGCGGCCACCGGCATCACCACCGGCGATTTGCTGAAAGGCATCACGCGTAACGGTAACATCGCCACCAGCGAAACCCTGCTGGTGCGCGGTAAATCGCGCACCATTCGCCGCATCCAGTCAATCCACTATCTGGATCGCAAAGACGCGGCGCTGCATCAATTTATCCTGTAATCGCCTGCTTGCCGCTCTCCGGATGACGTGAGAGCGGCCACCAGCACAGCAGCATCACCAGCGACGTCACGAACATCAGCATGCCAAGGCTGGATTGATCGTGCTGCGGCAACAGCGCAGAAAGCCACGCCACCACGCCGGAACCGAGATTCTGCAAGCCTCCGATTAACGCACCCGCGCTGCCCGCCAGCCACGCATACGGCTCCATCGCGCCCGAGGTTGCCAGCGGAAACAGCATGCCCGCGCCAAAGAAGAACAGCGCAGCCGGCACCAGCAACGTCCAGATGTTCATCACGCCAAACCAGGCCGGAACCCACATCAGCAAGCCCGCTAACAGGCAGCTGTTCACGCCGTACCACATCAGCGTGTGCCAGGATTTCTGCTCACGTCCGGCAAACCAGGCGCCAAAGAACGCCGCCGGAATCGGCAGGATAAACAGGATGCTGACGGTCAATCCATCCAGCCCCAACACGCCGCCCATCAGCACGCCACAGCTGGCTTCAAACACCGCGATGCCCGCCAGCGCGCCAATCAGCAGCAGCAGGTACCGCACAAAGTTGCCGTCGCTCAGCAAAGTGGCATAACGGCGCAGGAACGGCGTGGCGGGCGTATCCGCTGGACGCGTTTCCGGCAGCCAGCGTGCCATCGACGCGGTGACGCCGACGCACAGCAGCAGCAGGAAGGCGAAACAGGCGTGCCAGCCAAACAGATGCGTCAGCAGCGCACCAATCACCGGCGCCAGCAGCGGGCTGACCAGAATGCCCATATTAAGCAAGCTGTTCGCCTGGCGCAGCGCGATGCCGGAGTAGAGATCGCGCGGCATGGTGCGCGCCATCACGCCCGCCACGCCGGTACCTAAACCTTGCACCGCGCTGCCCAGCACCAAAATATCCAACGAGGGCGCGAACATAGCGATCAACGCGCCGACAGCAAAGATCGTCATGCCAATCAGGATCACCGGACGTCGGCCAAAACTGTCCGACAGCGGGCCGTAGATCAACTGCGATCCGCCGTAGGTCATCAGGTAGGCGGCCATCACCTGCTGGATCGCCCCGCTGCGCACATTAAGCGTTTCGGCCATGTTGGCCATGGCTGGCACATAGATGGTTTGCGCCATCTGCCCAACCGCCACCAGCACGATCAGCATGAATAACAGAAAGCGATTTTGCGTTTTACTTATCAACATGGAACAAAATGTCTGCCTGAGAAACAAAGAATAAGCAGCACAAAAAAGGCCGCCTCGGATTTATGGCGGCAAAAATATCAGGATTCAGTGACAAATCGAGAGGCGCGGGCAAAGCTGTATGTCTCAAGCCGTCAAGCTGTTTGTCCAGATTGTAAACCGCCCGCTACAGTTGCTGATCTGTGCGCTGCGTTTGTCGCTGAGAGCCCTTTACAGGGTACCGGGCTGGAAATTTATCGGATGGATAACGATGATAATCATGTGCCTGAATATTCAACACTAAGGAGTGAGCATGGCTGAGTGGATCAATGCTGAAGTGAAAGAGGTAAAAAACTGGACCGACGCACTGTTCAGCCTGCGCGTTGCAGCGCCGATTGATACCTTTACCGCGGGACAATTTGCCAAGCTGGCTCTGGAGATTGACGGTGAGCGCGTGCAGCGTGCCTATTCGTACGTCAACGCGCCGCAGGATCCGCTGCTGGAGTTTTATCTGGTCACGGTGCCGGAAGGCAAACTGAGCCCGCGTTTGCAGGCGCTGCAGCCCGGCGAGCAGGTGATGATCACTAAAGAGGCGGCGGGTTTCTTTGTGCTCGACGAAATTCCAGATTGCCAAACGCTGTGGATGCTGGCGACCGGCACGGCGATCGGCCCCTATTTATCGATCCTGCAACAGGGCGAGGATCTGGATCGTTTCGACAATATTGTGCTGGTACACGCCGCGCGCTTCGCCGATGACCTAAGCTTCCTGCCCTTGATGCAGGCGTTGCAGCAGCGCTATCAGGGCAAGTTACACATCCAAACGGTGGTGAGCCGCGAAGAGATCGCCGGTTCGCTGCACGGCCGCGTACCGCAGTTGATTGAAAGCGGAGAACTGGAGCGTGCGGTTGGCTTGCCGCTGACGGCAGAAACCAGCCATGTGATGCTGTGCGGCAATCCACAGATGGTGCGCGATACCCAGCAGCTGCTGAAAGATACGCGTGAGATGCGCAAACATTTCAAACGCAAACCCGGCCACATGACCAGCGAGCATTACTGGTAATCGGCGCGGAGCGAATAATCTGAGATTTTTCCCAGTGTGGGTTTTGACTTTGCCCGGTAAAAACCGTTCTAATCGTGGGCTAAGTGAATGATTTAGGGCCGAAGCAATGAACAACCTGCCAGTCGCGCTGCTGCTTGGCCTCGCACTGACATTTCCCGCCTGGGCGGACGATGCAGCCGCGTTGGATCGTAGCGATCATCTGCCTGCAGCGCCCTATCTGCTCGCGGGTGCGCCGACGTTCGATATGACCGTTGCTCAGTTCCGTGAGAAGTACAACGCGGCTAATCCCAATGCATTGCTACAGGAGTATCGCGCGATTGATAGTCGCGGCGATAAAAGCAATCTGACGCGTGCCGCCAGCAAAATCAGCGAAACGCTGTATGCCTCAACCGCGCTGGAGCAAGGCACCGGCAAAATCAAAACCCTGCAAATCACCTGGCTGCCGGTTCCCGGTCCCGATATGAAAGCCGCGCAGGCTCGCGCCATGGATTACATGACCGCCCTGCTGCGCTTCTTCATTCCCGGCTTGTCGCCCGAAGAGGGGCGTAAAAAACTCGATTCCCTGCTGAGCGCCGGTAAAGGTGCGCGCTATTTTGCCCGCACCGAAGGTGCATTGCGTTTCGTGGTGGCAGACAACGGCGACAAGGGTTTGACCTTCGCCGTTGAGCCGATAAAACTGGCGCTCGCGACGCCCTGATCGCACCGGCAAAAATGACGAAAAGCAAAGCCAGCAACACATTTGATCTCTATACTGTCTCGCAGACATCGCTGCCCGATGGCAGCGCTATTTCATGAATCGCGTTATGCGGAGGAAAGAATGCGACATCCACTGGTTATGGGTAACTGGAAACTGAACGGTAGCAAGCAGATCACCAAAGAGCTGATTGAAGGCCTGCGCAAAGAGCTGTCTGGTGTTGATGGTTGTGGCGTCGCGATTGCACCGCCAGCCATCTATCTGGACCTGGCGAAACACGCCATTTCCGGTAGCCACATTGCTCTGGGTGCTCAGAACGTTGACGTTAATCTGTCTGGCGCATTCACTGGCGAAACTTCCGCAGACATGTTGAAAGACGTTGGCGCGAAATACATCATCATCGGCCACTCTGAGCGCCGCACCTACCACAAAGAGAGCGACGAATTCATCGCGAAGAAATTTGCCGTAGTGAAAGAAGCGGGTCTGGTGCCGGTTCTGTGCATCGGTGAAACTGACGCAGAAAACGAAGCGGGCAAAACGGAAGAAGTGTGCGCACGCCAGATCGACGCCGTGCTGGAAACGCAGGGCGCCGCGGCGTTCGAAGGCGCAGTCATCGCTTATGAGCCGGTTTGGGCTATCGGTACCGGAAAATCAGCGACGCCAGCGCAGGCTCAGGCGGTGCATAAATTCATTCGTGACCACATCGCGAAGAAAGATGCGGCTATCGCTCAGCAAGTGATCATTCAGTACGGTGGTTCGGTCAACGACAAAAACGCCGCTGAGCTGTTCACCCAGCCAGATATCGATGGCGCGCTGGTTGGCGGTGCTTCACTGAAAGCGGATGCTTTTGCGGTAATCGTGAAAGCGGCAGCAGCAGCGAAAAACGCGTAACTTAGCGTTTAGATGCAGATTAAGGCGGCTGATTAGCCGCCTTTTTTATTGGCCGCTATTAATTGCGTCCCTACGAAAAAGGGTTATTGCGGCAATATGCTGCAATTATGATCCTGCAGCTCTTCCGCCGAACCGCTGTTCAGTTTCAGCCAGTTACGTTCCAGCGCCAGCAGCGCTAAACGGCCATCCGGCAGCTGTGCCAGCGCCAGGCCATATTTCCCCATCTCGCTGCGCGCATGCGGCACTTCATCCGCCAGACGGATAAACGCACTCTGCTGCGCCAGCTCTTGCTTAGAAAGCGCCCGCACCAGATAACCATGCTTGCGCAGCGTTTCACTCTGCCACTGCGCATTCAGTCTCGGTGCCAGTGCATCCAGCTGCTGGCGCACATCCGGACGCAGACAGGAAATATGAATATGCAACTGATTCTGCGTACGCCCGTATTGCGCATTGATGGCCAGCGACAGCGCGCTATCGGGGATCGGCGCGCCGTGCCTTTGCGCCAGTAATGCGCGCTGTTGCCAGGCTTCGGCAAACAGATTTGGCGTCGCGGGTTCAAGAATGATGGGACTTTCCATGCCGGTGATTTTTTCGATCGGCATCAGCAGATACTGCAAAGGCCCGTTGAGATCTTTCAGCGTGACGTAGCCCTGCGCGCTATTCACCTGCTGGCATGGCGCTGGGTTGCCCGTCGCCGCCATATTCGGCACGCACTTTTCGCTGATGATCTGCCATAAGGCGTTAGAGTTTTTATGGAAATGGATGGCGCCGGCGATCAGTCCGACAATCAACAGCACCAATAAAGCGGTAAGTAACTTCAGGGTACGACGACTGCCCTGCATAGCCCGATTCCTCTGTTCATCACCTGCCAGCATCCTCGCCTGGCAGGTGATGAAAGTCACGGACTAATCCTCCGCGCCACGCAGGATGGCGTCGAGTTTTTCTGGCTGCAAACGAATCTGCGCTGCACGACGATGCGCCTGCATCCCTTCGGTACGGCTCTGGCGCACCGCAGGAGCAGCGATGGCGGCGATGCCCTGATCGTCAATCCATTGATGCGTGCAGGTTTTCAGATACGCACCGACCCACAATCCGCCGGTGTAACGTGCCGCCGCCATGGTGGGCAGCGTGTGGTTGGTGCCGCAGCATTTATCAGAAAACACCACGCTGGCGTTTTGCCCGATAAACAGCGATCCGTAATTGCGGATGCGCGCCGCCAGCGCATGGGGATCGCGCGCATGGATTTGCAGATGCTCAGTGGCGATCTCATCGGTGTACGCCACCATCGCATCCTCGTCGGCACAGAGAACAATTTCGCCCTGACGCTGCCACGCCTCACCAGCCGTTTTCGCCGTCGGCAAGGATGCCAGCTGCGCCTCAATTTCCCGCAATGTTGCATGCGCCACGCGCTCGCTGGTGGTCGCCAGCCCAACACGCGTGCGCACGTCATGCTCCGCCTGCGCCAGCAGATCCGCTGCCAGCACGCGCGGATCAGCACTGTCATCGGCGACGATAAAGATTTCGCTCGGTCCCGCCAACGCATCAATACCCACTTTGCCAAATACCTGACGCTTCGCCTCATTGACGAAAGCGTTGCCCGGCCCGACGATCTTGTCCACCGCCGGCAGCGATGCGGTGCCGTATGCCATCGCGGCAATGGCCTGCGCACCACCAACTTTGAAAATGCGGTGCGCTCCGGCCAAGTGGCAAATTGCAATCATTGCCGGATGAGCGCCCGGCGGCAGACAGGCGATGATGTTATCGCAGCCCGCCACCACCGCTGGCACGATAGACATCACCGGCGCGGAGAGGATCGGATAGCGTCCGCCCGGCACATAGCAGCCCACGGTTTCAATCGGGATGATGCGATGCCCCAGATGAACGCCCGGCAACGTCTCAATCTCCAGCGGCTGCAAGGTGGCGCGCTGCGCTTCGGCGAAGCGGCGCACCTGCGTAATGGCAAACTCACTGTCCTGGCGGGTTTGATCGGCGAGTTGCGCCAGCGCCTGCTCGATCTCTGCTGCCGAAACTTCCAGCTGCTCCGGCGCGACACCATCAAATTTCTGCGAATAATCACGCAGTGCCGCGTCTCCGCGCTGACGCACGTTGCTAATAATGTCGCTCACGGTGGCGATCAGGCTGGCATCCGCCTGCGCATCCTCGCCCGCGGCTTGCTTGATAAACTGCACGCGTTGTTTGCTCATACTTCCGTCTCCGCCAGTTGTCCCAATTTGATCTGCGCCAGCATCGCCAGGTGATCGTAAACCACCCATTCATCAACAATTTTGCCGTTTACTACGTGATAATGGCTCATGCCCATCACCAGCAGACGCTGTCCCGTCGGTTTACCCAACTCGCCGTAGCCAAGATGATGCCCTTCCATTACCCAGCGCACCGCCACTTTGGTGCCGCCCTCTTCACATGGATTGGAGCAGATATGCTGCGGCATCCATGCGCCGTCCGGGATCATGCCGATCAGCGCCAGCGTCTGATGGATCACCGATGCCTGACCATACAGCTCTTTCATCAAAGGGCCGTGCCACTGCACATTGCTGGCGTAAACCTCTTTCACTTTGCCCAGCATGCGTTTGTTGTAAATCTCGTGCAGCCAGCCCAGCACCTGCGCCTCGGTATCACTGTGCGCCAGCGTGTAATCCGGATCGCTTTCTGGCGGATACTGGCCGAGCAGACGACGGTTTTCGCCAATCTCCGTCAGTCGGAAACCCTTATCAAACTGCTCTTTCGCCATGTTGTACGCGATCTGGTCGGTATCCAGCCCCAATTGACGCATCAGCGACATGTTGTCGCTCACCACCCATTCGCGGTAAATCTTGTTTTCCAGAATCATGCAGTCCGCCACGGTGCGCGTGGTGAAGGTGCGGTTGGTGGGTTTACCGTATTGGCTTGATTGTGTATGGCGGCCGCTACCGGTGACCAGATGCGAGGTGTAGAAGCCGTCCACGTCGTTGCCGTTCCAAATCACCTGCGTTGCCATGCCGCGGCGTTCCGGGAAGGCGACCAAACGTTGCAAGGTATCGAGCACCACTTGTTCACGGGTATAAATGGTGCCCAATGCGTTGTATAACACGCAGTTATGGGTGTAATGGCTGTAGATCAGCCCGACATCGCGCTCATCCCAGATCTTGTGGGTACAACGCACAATGTAATCAACGATATCGGTATAGCAGGGATCGAAACCGCGCATTGGCTGCACCCGCGCACGGTTTTCTGGAACCAGATCGACAAAATCCCGTCGCTCAACCTGCAAAACCGGTTCGGCCTGGGTGCGTGCTGAGGTTTTTTCTGCGCTCTTTTCACTGGCGGTGGCTTTATTAGCCGTGTCCGTTGTAGACATAAACACTCCTGCTTTTGACGAATTAAGGGTGAGCGCGGTCCTCGCAATCAAGCGCTGCCGATTCACCCGGCTGAATTCAGGGTGCAGAACGCCGTCGGTAATTAAGGGATTAATTACCGTGACGTGATGCGTTATTTAAAAGTGCTGATTAATCAGCTGAGTAGCTGTAACCAGATTGAGAGTTCATCGATACCTAAATATTCCCGCATGATGACGCCATCACGTAATTCCAAATGAGAAATACCGGAAATACACACTGGCTTGCGCGACGGCGGACCAAACTTTCCGTAGCCGTCATGCCAGCTCAACAGTGACCAGCGCAGGCTGATGCGCACCGGTTCGTTGGCATCGCGGCGCACCACCAAATGATGCAGCTGCGTTTCGCTGTCAGCGAATGAGGCGCGATAGCCGGAAAGGAAGCTGCCAATCTCCTGCTCGCCGGTAAAGCTGCTGTGGCCCGGTCCGTGCAAGGTGGCGGCAGGATGATAAACACCTGGCACCACGCCGCTGTTGCCGCCGGCCCACATGCTGAGATAGCGCTCAATCAAACCCGCGATGGTTCCTTCGGCATCATCGCCATCCGGGCCGCCAGCCCAACGCGCTTCCAGCTCTTCGGGCGCGGGCATCTCCAGCCCTTGTTGCTGGCGCATCTGCGTTAGATGCTGGGCAAACTCCGCCACGTTGGTACCAATCTGCGCAAGAATGCCCGCGCGATCCTGCAGCAGCCACTCTTGCTCCACCAGCCCATCACGACAAATACGATCGGCGAAAGTACGTACCCAAACCGTTTTGCCACTCGGCGCGCCAAAGAAGCCTTCGCCCAGATGCTGAATACGTGCCTGCGTGCGCTGCGAGGCGTACCAACAGGTATCGCCTTCACGCGCGGTGAGAATATCTTCGGTCAGCACCTGACGCTGCGGGAAGCAATGTAACGCTTCCAGCGTCAAACGCATGAAATCGCTGAGTTCGGTCAGGCGCTTTTCCGGCGTGTGAAATACCACCGGCGTGGCGTAGAAATCAGCCAGTTGCCCGATATCCTTCTGCTCCCATACCACGTGGGTTAACGTCAGAATAAACTGCTGAATAGAATCAAACTGGGGACTGAAACCCGGCAATCGCATTACTCAACCTCCTCTGAACGAAATAGCAGCTGGCCGTTCTCTTCTACCACGCCGTGACGCGGACGCCGCGCGGAGTGGCGTACTACCAACGTGCCGGGAATAACAATTTGCTCGGGTGCCATCACCGCGCTGTCGATTTGCTGCATTAGCAGGCCAATGGTGCGTTGCACCATCACTTCAACCGGCTGACAGATAGACGTCAGCGCATACGAAGGCCAGCCCGCTGGACCAACATCGTCATAACCCACCACCGACACATCCTGCGGAATGCGCAGACCAAACTCGTAACGCGCCACATCCATAACCGTCAGCGCCATATGATCGTTGACGGCAAACACCGCATCGGGCGGCGTGCCGCTGCTGAACAATTGACGCGCCGCCTGTGCGGTTTGCTCGCTGTCGTTTTGACCCGCTAATACCGTGACGTCGATGTTGCGCGCGCGCAATGCCTCGCGAAAACCGTCCAGCCGTAGCTGATTTACCGAAGCGTTGTCCGCCCCGGTGATGCAGGCAAAGCGTTGATGTTCGCCTGCCAACAGAAATTCGGCGATCTGACGTGCGGCGGCACGGTTATCGGTATTCACGCTTGACGCCATTTCGCTTTCGGCGGTGCGGTTGAACAGCACCACCGGAATGCCCGCGCCGTGGCACTCTTCGGATAACGCATCGGATAACGCGCCGGATGCCAGCACAATGCCATCCACGCGGTACTGCATGATCTGATCGAAAATGCGGTCAACATTGCTATCCCGATCGCTGACGAACAGCAGCAGATGGTAGTTAAGCGCATCCAGTTCACGCCCCAGCGCTTCCAGCACATGGGGATAAAACGGATTATCGAAACAGGAGATCACCACACCAACGATGCGCGAACGTGCGGTGTTCAGCGATCGCGCCAACGCGTTGGGTCGATAACCCAACTCACGGGCAGACTGCAGCACCTTTTCACGCGTGGCCGGTGAAATACTGGCGCCCGGCGTGAAGGTACGCGATACCGCAGACTGTGAAACGCCGGCGTGCTGCGCAACTTGTTGTGAGGTCACTGGACCGAAGGTCTTACGTTTCATGGCGTTATCTTCCTGTTTAGCACACTGATGCACGGGTGACTGCCGGGCATTGTAGCCAATTTCATCAACCGGACTCACCTGCTTCGGTGTGTGTTTTTTACTCTTACACCTTTTTTGCATGCGTATGCAACACTCAATAACTTTTTTTTCACATTGCCAAGCACGCACTTTACAAACATGAAATCATTTCGTAACTTCGGCCGTTGAATACGTATTCAATGCATGCAACATAACCGACCCGGACTCAGGATGAAACCCGCGTTTTTAGTCACTTATCTGTGTTGATAAGAGGTTTAACATGTTTCGAGCACTGTTTAGCCGTCCCGAGCTGTTGACGTTTTTCACCATGAGCGTGCTGTTTTTTATCTGCATTCACGGCTTCGATGCCTTCATGGCGCCTTACATGGTGAGATTAGGCATTGAACCGCAAACCATCGGCATGATCATGGGCGCCTCTGGTTTGGCGTCGCTGTGTATCCGTTTTCCGCTCAGCGTCATCTCTGACGTGATGAAAAATCGCAAAGTGTTTATGCAGTTCGCCCTGCTGCTGCCGGTGATTGCCTGGCCGCTGGCATGGATGTTCCCCGCTGCGCTGACATTCTGGCTGGCCAAGCTGGCCTGCGGCATCGCTGCCGCGAGTTGGGTGCTCTACAACATCATTTTCATCCGCTATTTTCGTCGTGACGACGCGCCGGCTGCAGTGGCGCTGTTGGCATTGGCCGGGCCGATTGGCGTATTTATTAGCAATGCCATTTGCGGTGCCGTTGCCCTATGGCTGGGCAGTACGCAGGCGTTTTTTGTGCCAGCGATTGCCGGTTGCCTGGCGCTGCTTCTCAGCCTGCGCGTTCGTGAAGAGGAAGATAGCCACAAAGCGCCGCACCTCAAAGCCTGTATCGACAGCGCTAAACGCCAGCTAGCGGACCGCTCAATTTGGTTTATTGGGCTGCTGGCGACGGTGGTGATTTTGGTCCCGTTTGCCACTCGCGACACGCTCACGCCCATATACGCTCAGCAGTTAGGTGCCAAGGCGGGCACGCTGGCAGTGCTGAGTAATATCCACTTGTTGTTTTATGGTGTGGCCGTGGCATTGTGCAGTTCAGTGTTTTATCAGCGGCTGGGCTTGGTTAACACCGCGCTGGTGGGCATCGGATTACAAATCATCTCGTCAATTTTCGTCCCCTTGACCAGCAACATGTGGCTGATTTACCTGTGGCAAGCTCTGGCCGGTTTTTCCTTTGGCATGGCGTTTGCCGTGTTTATGTCCTTAAGCGTGGTTAACACTTCGGAACATGAACAAACCACCCGGATGGGGCTGTTTCAAACCATTTATTCGTGCGGCATGTTTTTCGGCCCGGTGCTGATGGGCGTGTTGTTGCAACACGTCAATGTCTACGCGGGTTATTGGGTGATTGGTGGCTTGTGTCTGATCGCTGGCGTGTTAACACCGCTAGCGGCAAAACGGGTGCAGCAGCGTCAGTTGCCGCCAGCGGCACGTGAAGCGAGCGGCATGCTGTCGCAGGATGCGGTGAAATGAGTGCCGCGCGTCTGCAACCGCAGCGCAACAGTGCGGAAGAGGTTGAACGCCGCTTAGCCGCTATCAACGCAGGTCGCGCGCTCAACGCGATTATCAGTATTAATCCCCAGGTGATGAAAGAGGCACAGCGCTGCGATCGCTTATGGCGTAGCGGCGCGCCGGTTGGCGTGCTGCACGGCATTCCGCTGGTGATAAAAGATAATATTGATTGCGTCGGCATGGCTACCACGCTCGGCTGCCGGGCGCTGGCCGAAGCACAGCCACGTGAAGATGCGCGCGTAATTGCACGCCTGAGAACTGCGGGTGCGCTGATTCTCGCCAAAGCGAATCTGTCTGAGTTCGCCTTTGACGTACGTTCGCGCAGTTCGCTCGGCGGCGATGTGCGCAATCCCCTGAATCCACAGCTGACCGCCGGTGGCTCAAGCGGCGGCAGCGCAGCGGCGGTGGTGGCCGGTATGGCGGATGCGGCACTCGGCAGTGATACTGGCGGATCGATCCGCATTCCCGCGGCATGGACCGGTCTGGTGGGACTGCGTCCGGCATTTCGCCGCCGCCAGCTGCGCGGCGTCGCGCCGCTTTCGCTCAGCAAAGACACCGTTGGGCCGATGACATGGTGCGTGGCTGATGCGGCGCTGCTGCATCAGGTAACGCATGGGCTGCCGGTGCGCCCGCTAGCGCAGCGAACCTTGCGGGGTGTGCGGCTGGGCATGGTTAGCGATCTGCCAGGCGATGATGACGCGCAACGTCAGGCATTAGCACAGGCTTTCTCTCGTCTGCGGCGGGCGGGCGCCACACTAATTCCGCTGCGGTTACCGCTATCATCGCGCGTGGCGCAGGAACCTTGTCTCAGCCTGCGCGAATTCCATCCGGCGATGTCCCGCTGGCTAAGCAAAATGGACCATGCGCCTGCTTCGCTTTCGGATCTGCTGGCACGAGGCGAACATCTCGCCGAGTTCGATGAACTGCTGCAATTACACCTCACGCGCAGCGCGCTGGTGTGTGCCGCATGGCGCGAGCAACGCCGTTTTCAACGCCATTTGCGTCAGCAACTGCAACAGCAGATGCAGGATCAGCGGCTGGATGCGCTGATTTATCCCACCAGCCAGCGCACTCCGATTTCACTGGAGAAGATGCCGCCGGGCTGGGCGCCGGAGCTGGCGGCCATCAGCGGCTTACCCGCCGTAACGTTGCCGTTTGGTCAATTGACTAACGGTTTGCCGCTGGGGCTGGAACTGCTCTATCCAGCGCCTGATGAAGAAGCATTGCTGGCGCTCGCTTTGGCGATAGAGCGACTGTAAAACCAGAAAATTCATCATGTTAATCCCCGTTCTGCGGGGCTTTCTGCTGCCTGCAATTTGAAAAAACTGCGCACATTCTCACTTTTCATCTTTTCCCCTTTCAGCCTCTTTACGCTCTTTGCATACGTATGCAAACCTGATTAACAGCAATCAATGATGAGGAAATGAGCATGGCAATCTGGTTAAAACAGGCGGCAGCGAAAGCAGAACGCCAACAGCAGCAACAGCGCGTTCGCAGCGATGTGGAAGCAGTGCTGGCGCAAATTGAAGCGCGCGGCGATGACGCGGTGCGCGAACTCTCGATTAAGTTCGATGGCTTTGCCCGCGATGATTTCCGCTTAACGCCGCAGGAGATCAATGCCTGCCTGCAACAGCTGACCAAACAAGATATTCGCGACATCGAATTCGCTCAGGAGCAGGTGCATAACTTCGCTCAGGCGCAAAAAAATTGCCTGACCGATTTAGCGATTGAAACGCGTCCGGGCGTGATACTTGGCCATCGCAACATTCCCATCAGCAATGTCGGCTGTTACGTGCCGGGCGGCAAATACCCGCTGCTGGCTTCGGCGCATATGTCGATCATTACCGCCAAAGTCGCAGGCTGCGATCGCATCGTGAGCTGCGCCCCGCCGTTTCACGGTAAACCGGCTGCAGCCATTGTTGCGGCGCAGTCGATGGCCGGCGCCGACGAGATCTATGCGCTCGGCGGCATTCAGGCGGTGGGCGCCATGGCGATTGGTACTGAGCGGATTGCGCCGGTCGATATGTTAGTCGGGCCGGGCAACGCGTGGGTGGCCGAAGCCAAACGCCAGCTGTTTGGCCGCGTTGGCATCGACCTGTTCGCTGGCCCTACCGAAACGCTGGTGATCGCCGATGACAGCGTTGACGGCGAACTCTGCGCGACCGATCTGCTCGGCCAGGCGGAACATGGCCCCACCTCACCCGCGATTCTGCTGACCTGCTCGCGCCAGCTGGCGCAGGAGACCGAGCGCTATATCCACCAGCTGTTGCTGCAACTGCCTACCGCCGATGTGGCGCAACAAGCCTGGCACGATTATGGCGAAATCATTCTCTGTGCCGATCACGACGAGATGCTGGCAGAAGCCAACCGCATCGCTTCTGAACACGTGCAGGTGATGACCGATCGCGATGACTGGTATCACCAGAACATGCGCAATTACGGCGCGCTGTTTCTCGGGCCGCGTACCAATGTGGCTTATGGCGACAAGGTGATCGGCACCAACCATACGCTGCCCACGCTGGGTGCATCGCGTTATACCGGCGGCTTGTGGGTGGGCAAATTTATGAAAACCTGCACCTGGCAGCGCGTCACCAGCGATGCGGCTTCGGCAGAAATCGGCGCTTACTGCTCGCGCCTGGCGCTGCTGGAGGGCTTTGCCGGTCATGCTGAACAGGCCAATATCCGCGTGCGCCGCTACGGCCAGCAGGAAGTGGCCTACGCCGCACCCGCGCCGGTTACGGTGAAATAAGGAGGCGCGCATGGTTCCGACTACCCCTTTATTTCGCCTGGATGGACAGCGCGCGCTGGTGACCGGCGGCTCGCGCGGTATCGGTTTTGCCGCCGCTATCGCGCTGGCCGACGCCGGAGCGCAGGTGTGGATTGCCGCGCGCGACGCCGATCGCCTGGCGCACGCCTTGCAGCAGGCGGCGAGCGCCGGCCTGACATTGCATCCGCTGCCGCTCGACGTCTGCAACACGCACGCGGTGCGCCAGACACTGCACGATTTGCCGAGCTTTCATGTGCTGGTCAACAGCGCCGGGCTGGCGCGCCATCAGCCGTTTAGCGAGGTCAGCGAAGCCAACTTTGATGCGGTGATGGACGTCAACCTGCGCGCCACGTTTTTCCTGTCGCAGCAGGTCGCAGCCGGTATGCAGGCCGCCAGACACGGCGGCAGCATTATCCATCTCTCTTCGCAGATGGCGCACGTCGGCGGCCCGCAGCGCAGCGTCTACTGCGCATCAAAAGCGGCGCTGGAAGGGCTGACGCGTGCCATGGCGCTGGAGCTGGGACGCGACGGCATTCGCATCAACACCTTGTGCCCCACCTTTATCGAAACCGAACTGTCGCAGGCCTCGCTGGCGGATGAAGCGTTTCGCCAGCAGACGCTGCGCCGCATTCAGATTGGTCGTCTTGGCACGCTGGAAGATGTGATGGGGCCGGTGGTGTTTCTGGCATCACCGGCCGCAGCGTTGATCACCGGCAGCGCGCTGAAGGTGGATGGCGGCTGGACGGCTTATTGAGGAACTCATTATGAAAGCGTTATTGCGTCGTGATGTGCTGCTGTTTTTCATTATTAGCTTGCTGTTTTTTATCAGCATTCACGCCTTTGATCCGTTTCTCGCCCCCTACATCATGTCGCTGAATGTCGAGGCGCGCGTGATGGGAATCATCATCGGCGCGACCGGATTGGCCTCGATGCTGTTGCGTTTTCCGACCGGCATTCTGTCGGACCGCTTTCGCCGCCGCAAACGCATTATCCAGATTGGCTTGTTGTTTACGCTTATCGCCTGGCCGGTGGTTTACCTTTGGCCGACACCGGAAACACTGTTTATCGCCAAGCTCGCCGATGGCGTCACCAGCGCGACGTGGGTGGTGTATAACGTGATGTTCGTGGCTTACTTCCCGCCGCTGGAAGCCGCCGCCGCGATCGCCATGCTGAGCGTCACCTCGCCGGTAGGCACTTTTATCGGGATTTCGGTGGCGGGATTTATTGCCCGTCATTTCGGTGCCGAATCGAGCTTTTTGGTGGCGTCCGCTGCCGCGCTGCTGGCTTTTTTGCTAACGTTCTTTATCCGTGAAAAACGCCCGGAAGCGATGCCCACGGCGCAACGTCTCTCTGCGGTTCGCACTCAGCTGCGTGATCCTTCGGTGTGGTATCTCGGCGGACTCTGTGCGCTGGTGATGATGGTGCCATTTGCCACACGCGACACGCTGACGCCGCTACTGGCAGAAGGCTTTGGCATGGCGGCCGCTTCGCTGGCGACGCTAAGCGGCATCCATCTGTTCTTCTATGCGCTGGCCACCGCGCTGTGCGCGCCCTTCTTCTATCGCCTGCTGGGCTTACGCAACACGGCAATTATCGGCGGCGTGCTGCAAGGGGCCGTAGCGATAGCCATGCCTTACGCGCCCAATATCTGGCTGCTGTATGGCTTGCAGGCGCTGGCGGGCTGTGCCTTCGGCATGATCTCCACCGTGCTGAATTCGCTGATCGTCACCCGCACGCCTGCCTGGCAGCAATCCACTCGCGTTGGGCTATATCAAAGCATCTACTCCGCTGGGATTTTCTTTGGCCCGGTGCTGGTCGGCTACATCAAATACTACTTCGCGATGCAGCAGGGCTTTATGGTGATTGGCATTATTTCATTGCTGTCGCTGCTGCTGGTGCGCCATGTGATGCGGATGGTGAATGCCCGTCCTGTGGCGGAGGGCTAATCATGTCACTGCCTTTGGTGTTACTGGGCGGTACCTTGTGCGACGGCGCGTTGTGGCAACCGCTTTGCCGCCATCTACCGCAGCAGCCGATGATCATTCCCGAGATGAGCGGTGCTGACAGCGCCGAACAGCTCGCGGCGCAACTGCTGACTGACTTGCCGGCGCGCTTTTTACTGGTGGGATTCTCGCTGGGTGCGCTGGTGGCACTGGAGATGCAGGCGCAAGCCGCGCAACGCATCGCGGGCCTCGCGCTGCTGGCGGTGAATCCGTTGGCGGATGCGCCGGTCAACGCTGCGGGACGTATTGCCTTGCTTGATCGAGCTGCGAAAAACGGTATGCGATCGGTGATTGAGCAACTCTGGCCGCGCTATGTGCATGCATCGCGGCTGGCGGATCGCGAGCTGCTTGGCGCGCTGGTGACGATGGCAGAACGCAGCAGCGTTGAGCGCTTTCGTCAACAGACCGCCATCGCCATACAACGTCGCGATTTACGGCATACCTTACCGGCGCTGCAGGCACCGCTGTTGATCCTCAACGGCGACAGCGACGCCATCTGCACCCCCGAACACCATCACCTGCTTGTCAAAGCGGCTCCCGCCGCACGCCACATCACGCTTGAACAGTGCGGACACTTTCTGCTGCTGGAGCAGCCGCAAGCCTGTGCCCGCGCGCTGCAAACCTGGATTAAGAGGAGTGAATTATGCGTATCAACCCTTTAAAACAACGCCGCGGACCGATTATTAACGGCTGGCTGGCGATCCCCAGCAGCTACAGCGCCGAGATTGCCGGACATCAGGGCTTTGATGCCGTCACCGTTGACCTGCAACATGGCCTGATCGATTTCGCCGCCGCACTCAGCATGTTGCAGGCGCTATCCTCCACACCCGCGACGCCGCTGGTGCGCGTCTCGCACAACGAGCCGGCGCAGATTATGCGCATGCTGGATGCCGGCGCCTACGGCATTATCTGCCCGATGATCAACGATGCCGCCGAAGCGCAGCAGTTTGTCGATGCCTGCCGCTATGCGCCGCAAGGTTCGCGCTCGTTTGGTCCAGCGCGTGCGCTGCTGTATGGCGGCAAAGATTATCCGCAGCATGCTAACCAGCAAATTCTGACGCTGGCGATGATTGAAACACGCGCGGGGTTGGCCAATCTTGATGCCATTCTCGACGTCGAGGGATTGGACGGCGTGTTTATCGGCCCCAACGATCTGTCCCTTACGCTCACCGGCCAGGCCAGCGCCGAATCGCAGCATCCTGAGATGTTAAATGCCATTGAACGGGTGCTGAGCCGCACCCGCGCCGGCCACAAACTGGCCGGTATTTTTTGTACCAGCGGAGAAGCCGCCGCACAGCGCATCGCACAGGGCTTTCAGTTGGTGACCCCCGCCAATGATGTGATGCAGCTAACGCATGCCGCACGCCACGCTGTCGCCACCGCGCGCGGTGAGGCGTTGCCTGTTCGTTCTGGTTCGGGTTATTGAGGAGAAGAAGATGAAACAGCAAACATTGTCCGCTACAGCAGCACGTGCGCGCCTGATCGCGCCGCAAGATATGGTGTCGTGCAATCTGGCGTTTATCGACTGCAAACTGCCGGGTTCGCATCTCAAGCAGAATTACTCATTTATCGGGCCGGGCGTGACGCAGTCGTCTGAGCAGGTGATCAATATTCCTGAAGCGCACGGTTTTAACATTGGCGCGGCAGCGATGCCAAAAGGCGTGACCAATAATCTGCATCTGCATTTCACTGCCGAAGTCTTCCTGATCCATGAAGGCCGCTGGCGTTTCCGCTGGGGGAATAAAGGCGAAGAGTCGCTGGAGCTCGACGCTCCGGCGATTGTCAGCCTGCCCACCTGGATTTTCCGTGGCTTCACCAATGTGTCGGCTACCGATACCGATGGCTGGGTATTTACCGTGCTGGGCGGCGATAACACCGGCGGCATTATCTGGCATCCCGATGTGATGTCGGCGGCGGCGGAGTATGGACTCTATCTCAGCCCCAATAACATGCTGATCGATACCTCAACCGGCGCGGCGATCCCGCCGGTTGCAGAGCGTATGCCGCCGCTGCCCGAGGCGGAGATGGCGCATTTACAGCATTTTACGCCCGAGCAGATGGCGCAGTTTGCCGTCACCGGTGAGCAGCGCGCCTGGAGCGAACACGCGCTACTGGATGCCATGTTGCCGGGTCACGGTGCGCGTATGGCACCCGTTATCGGCTATGGCATCAATCAGGATCGTCAGGTCGCTCCGCCCATCAACACGCCACACGGCTTCTCGGTAGAGTGGCTGGCTTTGCCAAAAGCGGGCGAAATGGGTACGCATCGCTGCGCACAGGTGCAAGTACTCATGGTGTTTAAAGGCACGCTTACTGTGACCTTCAATCGTGATGGTGAAGAAGTGACGATGACAGCGCCGGAGCGTTCGGTGATTTCCGTGCCGGCAGGCAGCTGGCGTCGCTATCAGGCACCCGATCATGCGTGTGAAGTGGTGATTACCACTGCGGGTGACGGACGGAAAAAACTGGAATGGGATAAAGCGATTGTCGATGCCGCTGCTGCGTTAGGTTGGGGGCTGGATCCAGATGGCTATCTGGTACGTCAGGCATTGTTGCCGCTGGTGGCCCAGCGTGCCGGTCGGCGGTTGGCGACGCAAGAGGCGTAATGGTATGTAAAAAGGTCGCCATAAATGGCGACCTGACGATGTACGTTATGGCTTCATCACCTGGTCGTAGCTGCCGCCATCGGCGAAGTGGGTTTTCTGGGCTTGCGTCCAGCCACCAAACTTGTTGTCGATAGTGAACAGTTTTACCGGGGCGAATTTATTGGCAAATTTCTCCGCAACGGCTTTATCACGTGGACGATAGAAATTTTCCGCCGCGATAGTCTGACCTTCCGGCGAGTAGAGATACTTGAGGTAATCTTCGGCTACTTTGCGGGTGCCCTGCTCGTCAACCACTTTATCCACTACCGAAACCGTTGGCTCCGCCAGAATCGATTCGCTTGGGGTGACGATCTCAAACTTATCTTTACCCAGCTTATTTACCGCCAGATAGGCTTCGTTCTCCCACGCTATCAGCACATCGCCAATGCCGCGTTCCACGAAGGTGTTAGTGGCACCACGTGCGCCGGAATCCTGCACTTCTACGTTCTTAAACAGCGATCTCACGTAAGCCAGCGCTTTGGCTTGATCGCCGTTGTTCTGATCCAGCGCCCAGCCCCATGCAGCCAGATAATTCCAGCGTGCGCCGCCTGACGTTTTCGGGTTTGGCGTGATGACGGAAACGCCCGGTTTGATCAGATCTGGCCAATCATGAATGCCTTTCGGGTTGCCTTTGCGCACCAGGAACACGATGGTTGAGGTGTAGGGTGCGGAGTTGTCCGGCAGGCGTTTAATCCAGTCTTTATTGATACGACCACGGTCAGCAATAGCATCGACATCAGATTGCAGCGCCAGCGTAACCACATCAGCACGGATGCCATTGATCACTGAGGTTGCTTGTTTACCTGAACCGCCGTGTGACTGGCGAATCACCACGTTGTCGCCGGTTTCCTGCTTGTAATGCGCGCTAAACGCTTTGTTGTACTGCTCGTACAGCTCACGGGTTGGATCGTAAGAGACGTTTAACAGCTGAATATCCTTTGCCAGAACACTGGTTGAAGCCAGTAACAGGGTGACACCAATACTCCACTTATTCATTGCTTGCTCTCCCGAGGTCGTTATAGAACAAGACTGACACAAACTTATCCACGGATTAAAGAATTAAAAATAAGCTGTTATAACCGCACGGAATATGAGCAGGCATAAAAAAGGCGCGAATCGCGTCGCGCCTTGATGCTGAATAATCAGTAGAGTTTTTTCGCGGTATCCAGCCAGTCGCGTTTGAATGGACGCTTCATATTTTCAATCGCATCGATGATGTCGTGATGCACCATCTTCTCGTTCTGAATACCGACGCAGCGGCCGCCGTAGCCTTGTAGCAGCAGCTCGATGGAGTAGGAACCCATGCGCGAGGCCAGAATGCGGTCATAGGCACAAGGTGCGCCGCCACGCTGAATGTGACCGAGAACGGTAGCGCGGGTTTCGCGTTTGGTTTCAGCTTCGATGAAGTGCGCCAGATCGTCGATATCGCAGATGTGCTCGGTGATCGCCACGATGGCGTGCTTTTTACCTTTGGCAATGCCGGCTTTGATTTCAGCAACCAGCTCTTCACGGGTATACGGGATTTCAGGCAGCACGATGAACTCGCAACCACCGGCAATCGCTGCCGCCAGAGTTAAATCGCCGCAGTAACGGCCCATCACTTCCACGATGGAGATACGCTGGTGGGAAGATGAGGTGTCACGCAGGCGGTCAATCGCTTCAACCACGGTTTCCAGCGCAGTGAAATAACCGATGGTGTAATCAGTACCTGCTACGTCGTTATCAATGGTGCCAGGCAGGCCGATGCACGGGAAGCCCATTTCAGTCAGGCGCTTGGCACCCATGTAGGAACCATCACCGCCGATAACCACCAGCGCATCAATACCACGCTTTTTCATGTTATCAATCGCGGTCTGGCGCACTTCATCGTTGCGGAATTCTGGGAAGCGGGCGGAACCGAGGAAGGTGCCGCCGCGGTTGATCATGTCTGACACGCTGTAGCGGTCAAGGTTGATCATGCGATCTTCGTACAATCCCAGATAGCCGTCGTAAATACCAAAAACTTCCAGTCCTTCACTCAGCGCGGAACGTACAACTCCGCGAATGGCTGCGTTCATGCCTGGGGCGTCGCCGCCGCTGGTCAGTACTCCGATTTTTTTGATCATGACAACCTCTGGATTGTTCAAAAACTAAGGATTATTCCTGCCATGTGTCCGGCGTGGACCAGCTCGCGATCGCATGGCTTAATAGTTGCAAAATAGTATATCAAACGCTTGATGCTGAATTGATTCAGGTCAGACAAGTTTTCGCTAATTTTTTACAGAGTTGTTAGCGTTACGTCACTTTTTTTGTGTAATTGCATGATTTTAAATCGCTAACCTTGAAAAAATCCGTGTTGATTGCTCGGCACAACAGAACAGGGATCTTGATGAATGATGACGTCCGAGCCGGGAAACCTCTTGAGTAACGCCTGCTCAATTTGATCGGCCACCTGATGGGCCTGCACCAGCGGCAGCTGATCTTCCATCTCCAGATGCAGCTGGATAAAACGCGTGGGGCCCGATTGTCGCGTGCGTAATGCATGCGCGCCGCGTACGCCCGGCCAGTTGGTCACCACGTTGATAATCTCCTGCGTTTCATGCTCGGGCAAAACACGATCCAACAGCGCCTGTACCGCGTCATAACCCATCCGCAACGCGTTATAGAGAATGTAAACGCCGATGCCGAGCGCGAACAACGCATCCGCCCGTACAAAACCATAGCTGCTCAAACCGAGGGCGACCAATATTGCGCCGTTCATCACCACGTCAGATTGATAGTGCAGCATGTCTGCGCGAATCGCCTGGCTGCGCGTGCGTCGCACCACCCAGCGCTGGAAGGCAACCAACGTCAGGGTTGAAAACAGCGCAATCACCGTCACCACAATGCCCACCAGCGGCGCATGTAAGGTTTCGGGCGAGGCCAGATGCTGAATGCCGGTGAGAAACAGAAACAGCGCCGAGCCGGAGATAAACATGCTTTGCGCCAGCGCGGCCAGGGATTCGGCTTTACCGTGGCCGAAGGTGTGATCGTCATCGGCCGGCTGCAGTGAATAGCGCACTACCAGCAAATTGGTTAGTGAAGCGGCGATATCCACCAATGAATCCACTAACGCCGCCAACATACTGACTGAACCGGTATGCCACCAGGCGAAAATTTTCACGATTAACAGCAACGTCGCCAGCGTAGTTGCCGCCAGCGCCGCCCGATTAACTAACTTTGCATAGGAAGAATCCATGCTATGCCTCGTCGGATCGCACGCTTCATAGGTGCGGCCTTTAGGTCTCAAGATGGCTAAAGTTTATCATCGGCATAAGTGTGCTGCGTGATTGAATTTTAAGGCAATGATGTTAGAGAGAAATGACAGGCAAAAAAAACCCCCGCATCATGCGGGGGAAGACAGGGATGGTGTCTATGGCAAGGAAAACAGGGATACTATGTTACTGGTTACTGCTGGTACTACTCACTGCTTGCAGCGGTGATGATGGCTGCAATCCTGAGAGCCGACGAACTTCAGCTAATCGTCGCTCATAATTTTTCTGCAATGTCGCTTGCTGTGCAGGCGTTAGCAGGTGATACATCTGATTACGAACCCGAGCCATCTCGACTTGCTGTTCTACCGCTGCGCGGGCTTGTTTCTCTGCCTGCTGTCGGATAGCCGATTCGTTAAATTTGTCTGCAATGACAAGGTCATGCATAGTTTCTATATCTTGAACGCTGATTGTTGGGCGTTCGTGTCGCGCTTGCTGCATCAGGTCTCGCATCTGTTGCCGCTGTTGTTCAGTCAGCTCAATGCCATCGAACATGTAGCTTTGCGGATTTTGCGTCATACTGCCTGTCGTCAATCCGCTGTTCGGATGCATCTCGTCAATCGTCGTCGTGTCTGCTGCTTCGGCGCTGGCGTGACTGAGAACCATCGCTGAGGCAATGACGACGGCGGTTAAGTAGCGCATCGTTAACTCCCAGTTCGTTCCGTTTTGCGATTCAACGAGAGCCAGTGTACGGCGGTGGCTGCAAACATCCGTCAGGGGGTGTAAAAGTACGTAAAGCGTTGGATTGCAAGTCAAGGAACACGGTATTTTGCCTGCGGAGGGCAATAAAAAATGAATAAAATCCTGTTGGTTGATGACGACCGCGAATTAACTTCGCTGCTTAAAGAACTGCTTGAGATGGAAGGTTTTGAAGTCATTGTGGCAAGCGATGGTGAGCAGGCGCTTAACCTGCTAGACAACACCGTGGACTTGCTATTGCTTGATGTGATGATGCCGAAGAAGAATGGTATCGACACTTTGAAAGAACTACGCCAACAGCACCAAACTCCGGTCATTATGCTGACTGCACGTGGCAGCGAACTGGACCGCGTTCTGGGCCTTGAACTGGGTGCAGATGACTATCTGCCTAAACCGTTTAACGATCGTGAACTGGTAGCACGTATTCGTGCCATTCTGCGCCGTTCAAACTGGAGCGAGCAGCAACAGCAGCACGATAACAGCTCACCCACGCTGGAAGTCGACTGCCTGCGCCTGAATCCGGGTCGTCAGGAGGCCAGCTTCGACAGCGAAACTTTGGACCTCACCGGCACCGAGTTCACCCTGCTCTATTTGCTGGCACAGCATCTGGGTCAGGTAGTATCGCGTGAGCACCTTAGTCAGGAAGTGTTGGGCAAACGTCTGACACCGTTTGACCGCGCTATCGATATGCACATTTCTAACCTGCGTCGTAAATTGCCGGAACGTCGTGATGGTCATCCGTGGTTTAAAACCCTACGCGGACGCGGCTATCTGATGGTTTCGGCATCATGATTGGAAGTTTAACCACCCGCATCTTCGCCATCTTCTGGCTCACGCTAGCGTTGGTGTTGATGCTGGTTCTCATGGTGCCTAAACTCGATTCGCGCCAGATGACCGCGTTACTGGAAAGCGAGCAACGTCAGGGCACCATGATTGAACAGCACGTTGAAGCGGAGCTGTCTCAGGATCCACCCAACGACTTAATGTGGTGGCGTCGCCTGTTCCGCTCCATCGACAAATGGGCGCCGCCTGGTCAGCGTTTGTTATTGGTGACCAGCGAAGGCCGGGTGATTGGCGCGCAGCACAATGAAATGCAGATCATCCGCAACTTTATTGGGCAGTCGGATAACGCCGACCACCCACAAAAGAAAAAGTATGGCCGCGTGGAGATGGTTGGACCTTTCGCGGTCCGCGATGGCGAAGACAACTATCAGCTCTACCTGATTCGTCCTGCCACCAGCTCGCAGCTCGATTTCGTTAATCTGCTGTTTGACCGCCCGCTACTGCTGCTGATTGTCACGATGCTGATCAGCTCGCCGCTGCTGCTGTGGCTGGCGTGGAGCCTGGCGCGCCCCGCGCGCAAACTTAAATATGCGGCGGATGAAGTGGCAAGCGGCAATTTGCGCCAGCATCCGGAACTGGAATCGGGGCCGCAAGAGTTTCTGGCTGCGGGTTCCAGTTTCAACCAAATGGTGAGCGCGCTCGAACGCATGATGACGGCGCAACAGCGTCTGCTATCCGATATCAGCCATGAATTGCGTACGCCGTTAACTCGCTTGCAGCTGGCAACCGCGCTCCTGCGTCGCCGTAACGGTGAAGGCAAAGAGCTGCAGCGCATTGAAACGGAAGCGCAGCGTCTGGATGGCATGATTAACGATCTGCTGGTGCTGTCGCGAACGCAGCACAATAACGCGCTGGTTAGCGAAGCGATGAAGGCCAATCAGCTTTGGAATGGCGTGCTGGAAGATGCCAAATTTGAAGCCGAGCAGATGGGCAAACTGATGGAAGTGCCCTATCCGCCTGGCCCGTGGCCGCTGTACGGTAATCCCCATGCGTTGGAGAGTGCGCTGGAAAATATCGTGCGTAATGCGCTGCGCTATTCGAATTCGCACATCAGCGTCAGCTTCTCGGTGGATATTGCGGGCATCACCATTCATGTCGATGATGATGGTCCAGGAGTCAGCCCAGAAGATCGCGAGCAGATTTTCCGTCCGTTCTACCGCACCGATGAGGCGCGCGATCGTGAGTCAGGCGGCACCGGATTAGGCCTGGCGATTGTCGAAACCGCCATCCAGCAGCATCGCGGCTGGGTTAAAGCGGATGACAGCCCTCTTGGCGGTTTACGCCTCACGCTGTGGCTGCCGCTGTACTCCGCCCGTCAATAATTTGTTATGCTTCGGCCCTCGTTTCTGGGGGCCTTATGCTAAACATTGTCTTATTCGAACCTGAAATTCCGCCAAATACCGGCAACATCATTCGCTTGTGCGCAAATACCGGTTTCCAGTTACACCTGATTGAACCGCTGGGCTTTGCCTGGGATGACAAGCGCCTGCGCCGCGCCGGGCTGGATTACCACGAATATACCGCCTTGAAAAAACACGCCAATTACGCAGAATTTCTGGCAACAGAAACGCCACAGCGCATGTTCGCCCTCACCACCAAAGGAACGCCGGCGCACAGCGCGGTGAGCTATCAGAAGGGTGATTATTTGGTGTTTGGTCCGGAGAGTCGCGGTTTACCCGCAGAAATTCTCAACGCGCTACCCGCTGAGCAGAAAATCCGCATTCCGATGATGGCGGAGAGCCGCAGCATGAACCTGTCTAATGCAGTATCAGTGGTGGTGTATGAAGCGTGGCGCCAACTCGATTATGCTGGCGCACTGATCAAAGGCTAGATGCCGTCGCCGTACTCAAAGCCTGCGCCGTTGAAGTGCTGATCCATATCCATCGAGGGTTTATCGCTGGTCGGTTTACCGACAATGCGCGCTGGTACGCCGGCCGCCGTGGTATGAGGCGGTACAGGCTGCAGGACAACCGAACCGGCTCCGATTTTTGCGCCGCGCCCCACTTCAATGTTGCCCAGAATCTTGGCGCCGGCGCCAATCATCACACCTTCACGGATCTTCGGATGGCGATCGCCGCTGGTTTTACCAGTACCGCCGAGCGTCACCGATTGCAGAATTGAAACATCATTTTCAATGATTGCCGTTTCGCCGATGACAATGCCGGTAGCATGATCAAGCATGATGCCGCGACCAATGCGTGCCGCCGGGTGAATATCCACGGCAAATGAGACGGAGATTTCGTTCTGCAGATAGACAGCCAGCGCGCGGCGGCCCTCTTTCCACAGCCAATGGCCGATGCGATAAGCCTGCAAGGCGTGGAAACCTTTGAGGTAAAGCAGCGGCGTAGAGTATTTATCAACGGCGGGATCGCGCTGGCGTACAGCCTGAATATCGTAGGCCGCAGAGACAATCATCTCCGGGTCTTCACGATAGGCTTCTTCCACGATTTCGCGAATAGCGATAGCGGGCATGATCGGGTTCGCCAGCTTGTTAGCGAGCATGTAACTGAGCGCGCTGCCGAGGTTTTCGTGTTTGAGCAGTGTCGCATGGTAAAAGCTGGCCAGCATCGGTTCACAGTCGGCCAGGGCTCTGGCTTCGGCTTTGATATGGTTCCAGACCAGTTCTAACTCTTCAGACGACATTGCTGTTTGCTCCCGATAAAAAAAGCGCCTGATGGGGCGCTACAGGTGGTGACGCTGGCGCATCCTGCTTTAGCTTTGGCTGTTTTCGTCCTTCCTTGCACGGCCAAGTAAGGTCAATGCTGCCTCTCGCGCTGATTTTCCGCAATAGAGCACCTGATAAATCTGCTCGGTAATCGGCATTTCTACGCCGACGCGCGCGGCCAATGCTTTGACTTCTTTGGTGTTTCTGTAGCCTTCTACAACTTGTCCGATAATGCGTTGCGCCTCGTCTACGCTCTCGCCTTGCCCCAGCATCATGCCGAAACGACGGTTGCGCGACTGATTATCGGTACAGGTCAGCACCAGATCGCCTAAACCGGCCATGCCCATAAAGGTGGTGGCATCGGCGCCCAGCGCTGCGCCAAGACGGCTCATTTCCGTCAGGCCGCGAGTGATCAAGGCGGTACGCGCGTTGGCACCAAAGCCAATGCCGTCAGAAATCCCCGCACCAATCGCAATCACGTTCTTCACCGCGCCGCCTAACTGCACGCCGATGAAATCCTGATTGTTGTAGACGCGGAAACTTTTGCCGCAGTGCAGCTTCTGCTGCAGGTCTTCAGCGAACTCCGCATCGGTGGATGCCAGTGCGATGGCCGTTGGCATGCCGGCTGCCAGCTCTTTTGCAAAGGTAGGTCCGGAAATCACCGCGAGTGGAATCGCATCGCCGAGGATTTCACGCGCCACATCCTGCAGCAACCGGCCAGTCTCTTTTTCCAGTCCTTTAGTCGCCCAGACAATCCGCGAATCGGCACGCAAATGCGGCTTAAGCTGCGTCAGCACGTCGCCAAATACATGGCTCGGCACGACGACCAGCAGATCGCGACTGGCGTTAACCACGGTTGCCAGATCGGCTTCAGGAACGAGATTATCAGGGAAAGGGACATCGGGCAGGAAAGCGGCATTGCAGCGGTCAGCTTGCAGCTGCGCCACGCTTTGAGGATTGTGGCCCCAGAGCAGAACCGGATGGCCGTTGCGGGCCAGCGTGATGGCCAATGCGGTGCCGTACGAGCCGGCACCGATGACGCTAATTGAAGCGTTGAGTGTAGTCATCAGGCATCCTGATGTGGCGCTTCGCCTTCACCTTGCTGCTGCAGATAGTTCATGAACAGCGCATCAAAGTTCACTGGCGCCAGGTTGAGCTGCGGGAAAGTACCACGAGACACAAGGCTGGTTACGCATTCGCGTGCATACGGGAACAGAATGTTCGGGCAGTACGCGCCGAGGCAATGCGCCATCTGCGTGCCTTCGATACCGCTAATGGTGAAAATGCCCGCTTGCTGTACTTCACACAGGAATGCGGTTTCTTCGCCAACGGTTGCCGTTACGGTAACGCGCAGAACGACTTCAAAAACGCCATCAGCTAACTGAGAAGAGGCGGTGTCCAGATCCAGCTTCACTTCCGGTTCCCACTCTTTCTGGAAAACCTGCGGTGCGTTTGGCGCTTCGTAAGAAACATCTTTGGTGTAAACACGTTGAATCTGGAACTGCATTTCGCTGCTGCTTTGCTCTGACATGTGACTAAATCCTGTGAGTTAAAATTGTCTGACCGAAAAGTTATGCCTGGAGTAAAGGATCAAGTCCCTGACGCCCATCCAGCGCGTAAAGATCGTCACAGCCGCCAATGTGCTGCGCATCAATAAAAATCTGTGGCACCGTAGTGCGGCCGCTGCGTTGAATCATCTCTTCACGTTTCGCCGCGTTCCCGTCAATGGGAATCTCCTGGAACGACACGCCTTTCTGATCCAACAACGCCTTTGCACGGTGGCAATAAGGACAAGTGACTTTGGTGTAGATCTCTACATTCGCCATACGGTTACCTCTGAGAAGTTATTTACCGCGCACCAGTGGCAGATTTTCACCACTCCAGCCGCTCACGCCATCTTTCAGAACGGAGACTTTTTCAAAACCCGCTGCGCTCAATTTCGCTGCAGATTCACCCGCACTTTGACCGGTCGCGCAAACTACAATTATGTGCTGTGACTTGTGCTTTTCCAGCTCGCCAAAGCTCTCTTTTTTGATGTCTGCTGCCGCTACGTTGATAGCCCCAGAAATGTGTCCTTTGCGGTAATCGTCACGTGAACGCACGTCTACCACCACCGCGTCCTCTTTGTTTATCAGGTGGGTAGCTTCACCACGGCTGATAGTTTTTACTTTAGAGAACATACCTTTAACGGTGGTCACAATCACGAGAACGAGTAAAGCGACCCATGCCAGACTGAGGATGGGGTGATTGCTTGCAAACTGCATAATTTCTTGCATGAGGGGTAACGACTCCAAACCGGGCTGATAAGCTAAAACAAGGGTTCTGAGTATACCTGCGCCACTTCGCATGTACAGTCGCTAAGGGGACAGAGTTACGATTTGTGCGTCATTTTCCAAAAAAAGTGTTCTAATCCCAAAATTAAGACAAAGTTTATGCCGGTAAGCTCGGTACAGACATTTTTAGTAAAGTAAAACCCGGCCGGGCTAACTGGTAAGCGGCTGTTCATCGTGGAATAATTATCGACTATGAAGGGAAAAGCGACCGTTACATACACAAGGACCCGTTACAACGGCACTGCGCTTCCGTTGTCATTTCGCTGGTCCGAAATCTCCCTGAGTCTGCTTCTGGCGGGCACATTATTACTTCCTGCCGCTGCACGCAGTGCGGATGACAGTAAAACGCAGTTGAAGTCCATTCAGCAGGACATTGCCGAGAAAGAAAAGAGCGTTAAAGCGCAGAAAGTGCAGCGCAGTAAGTTGTTGGATCAGCTGCAAAGCCAGGAAAAAGTGATTGCGCAGGCCAGCCGTCAGCTGCGCGAAACGCGTAACAGCCTCAGCACGCTTGAGGGTGAAATCGCGCAGGTCACCTCTTCTATCTCGCGGCTGGAAAAGCAGCAAGCACAGCAGGAAAAACTGCTGGCACAACAGCTTGATGCCGCCTTCCGTCAGGGACAGCATAATGGTCTGCAGTTGCTGCTCGGAGGCGAAGAAGCCCAGCGCAGTGAGCGCATTCTTGCCTATTTCGGCTATCTCAACGCCGCACGCCAGAAAAACATCGACGATCTCAAACAAACCCAGCAGCAATTAGCGGAACAGCGTCAATCATTGCAGGGCAAACAGGAGCAGCAAAAATCGTTGTTGGCCCAGCAGCAGACGCAGCAAAGCAAGCTGGAAGTCGCCAGCGCGGCGCGTAAGAAAACGCTCACCATACTGGAAAGCTCGCTGGAGAAAGATCAGGCGGACCTGGTTGAAATGCGTGAGAACGAAAGCCGCCTGCAAAGCAAAATCGCTAAGGCAGAGCGTGAAGCACGCGAACGTGCGGAACGCGAAGCGCGCGAGGCGGAAAAAGTGCGTCAGCGTCAGGCGCAGGCGAAAGCCAAAGGATCAAGTTATCAGCCAACGCAGAGTGAGCGCGAGCTGATGGCGCGTACCGGCGGATTAGGCAAGCCCGGCGGGCAAGCGGTTTGGCCGGTACGGGGACGTATTGAACATCGCTTCGGTGAATCGATGCAGGGCGAATTGCGCTGGAAAGGTCTGGTCGTCGATGCGCCAGAAGGTACCGAAGTGAAAGCCATCGCTGATGGACGCGTATTGATGGCCGACTGGCTGCAAGGCTATGGTCTGGTTGTCGTTCTGGAACACGGTAAAGGTGATATGAGCCTTTATGGCTACAACCAAAGCGCACTGGTGAGCGTGGGTGCTCAGGTGAAGGCAGGACAGCCTATCGCCCTTGTGGGCACCAGCGGCGGCCGCGGCACGCCTTCGCTCTACTTTGAAATCCGACGCCAGGGACAGGCCGTCAATCCACTACCGTGGTTAGGAAGATAAGTTTTGTTTCAACCCTCTAAGCTCTCGGCCGCCCTATGCGGCCTGTTTCTGTCACTTTCCGCCCATGCGGGAAAACTCTCTATCGTGATCGATGACTTTGGTTATCGGCCAAAAGAAGAGAATAAAGTGCTGCAGATGCCCACCGCGATTTCCGTTGCGGTCCTGCCGAATGCGCCCCATGCGCGTGAGATGGCCACCAAAGCGCATCAGGGTGGTCGCGAAGTGCTGATCCACCTGCCGATGGCACCGCTTAGCAAACAGCCGCTGGAGAAAGACACGCTGACGCCCGAGATGAGCAGCACGGAAATCGAGCGGATTATTCGAGAAGCCAGCGGCAAAGTGCCTTTTGCGGTTGGCCTGAATAACCATATGGGCAGCAAAATGACCTCCAGCCTGCCCGGCATGCAGAAAGTGATGCAGGTGCTCAATCACTACAACTATTACTTTCTCGATAGCATGACGATTGGCAATAGTCAGTCGATCCCAGCCGCGCAAGGTACCAACGTTAAAGTCCTGAAACGCCGCGTGTTCCTTGATGATAGTCAGGATGAGGCTTCAATCCGCGCGCAGTTTACCCGCGCGGTGAAACTTGCGCAGCGCGATGGTTATGCCATTGCGATTGGTCATCCGCATCCGACGACGGTGCGCGTCTTGCAGCAGATGCTGCCGACATTGCCAGCCGATATCACGCTAGTGCGGCCAAGCCAGTTGCTGAATGAGCCGCTGCATCAGGGTGCGACTCCGCCGCCATCCAAAACCCAGCCGCCACGCTTCCGTGCGCCAGGCGTGTGTAAGCCGGGCAAACCATTGCCGCCCGTGCCGCAGCACTATGCCGTTGAGTTGATTAGTGAAAGCATTGCGCAAAGCCCATTGTTCAAGCATTTAGAGTCTTTGTTCTAAATTAAGTCAAAGTGCAAACCGGCCTTAACGTTAGCCTCTATACGGGGCTGATGTTTTTTTCGTTATAATGGCGAAATTATTTTTTGCTATGGCTGTCGAATAGTCAGATTCTCTAGGGTAAGCCGTATTAATGAAAAAACGTTGGAAAATAAATCTAATTAACTCCGTGCTGAGTCTGCACGCTAAACTGAGCCAAATCGACAGAAATAAGTCCCCGCTGAGCGCGACCCATGAGTTCGAGCGCATCGTTATTTTTTCGACGACGGCATTAGGTGACCTGCTGTTTAACACACCAGCAATAAAAGCGATTAAGCGCCGTTATCCATCCGCCAAAATCATGCTGGTTTCCAGCGATAAAAACCGTGATCTGGTTGAAGACAGCGAATGGTTTGATCAAGTGGCTATTTGGGACAATAAAATTGTCCGCGCGCCTAATCTGATCAGGAAACTACGCCGCTTCAAACCTGACCTAACGCTGCTACTGCACTCCAGCTTAGGCTACGATATTCTTTGCGCGCGGTTAAGCGGCTCAAAATATCTGGTTAGAGATAATTTCGGTAGCGATAATCCTGTATTTAATCATTGGCTTGATCTCTACTCACCGCGAGCAGAATCACACATTATTCAACGTAAACTGAATCTTATTGGTTCATTAGGCTGTGACACCACTGATATCCGCATGGAATTTCCTATAAAAGTTGATGATGGTCACCAGCAGGAAAGCTCAACCATTGTCGGTTTCCAAATGGGCGCATCAGGTGATAACCGTCGCTGGCCCGTGGAACACTTTGCACAATTGGCAGAGCGTATTTTTAGCCACAGTCCAGAATCCACTTTGGTTCTGACTGGAGCCGGCCAGGATCGCCCGATCGAAAGCGCCTTCTTTGCACTACTGCCAGAAAAGTATCATCATCGGGTCACTTCATATATTGGCAAAACGCGTCTGCCCGAACTGCTTCAGCTTATTAAGCGAATTGATGTATTGATAACGGGCGATACGGGACCATTACATATTGCTGTTACCGCGCAAACGCCGACGGTAAGTCTGTATGTGGGTGCCAATCCTCGCCATACTGGACCTTATCAGGATCTGGATATTCACCAGATAATCCGTATTGAGCCTGAGGAAAATGATGACCCACAATTTCCTATGCGGAAAATCAATGTGGAACAGGTCTATAACGCAGTGTTGAAAACGTTAAATTGATAATATATACCAGGTTTTAATGTGAAGCCTGGTATAGTTTTTTAGAAATTAGAAAAATAAAAAAGAATAAATAGATTTCAGGTTGTGATCTATTTTAAAAAATAGCTTCTGGTGTAGTCTTCTCAAAAATATTCTCATCAAGAGCACTTTCTAATGAAAGGTTATACGCTTTAATCCCCGCTCGTTCTAATTCCCGGCTTGCATGGATAAAGGCGGGTTTAATAACCGCGCTAAAGTTAGATTCAAGTAGGCTTGGAAGCTTATCATTGTCGCTTTCATAAAAGCGCGGCGCTGAAAAATTATTCATATCAACGCCAGCTAATAAAATACGACTGGCACCCAGCCAGACGGATATCTGCAAGGCCCAATAAGCAACCGTGCCGGCATCGAAAACCCCCTGACAAATATCCCAGGAAAAACCAGAGATGAATGGCGTTTCAGAGAGTGAGATCCCCATTTTCCCCTGATAATTGAGGGCATACTCTTCAGGGCGAACGATACCTCTGAATACTTTAAAGCTGAGATCTTCAATAATTGCCAGGCGGCACTTAACGTCCCGTAAATCAGCGCGCTGCAAGATATCATTGAAGCAGTGCACGGTTGTAAACAGAACCAGCTTTTCATCATTAATAATATCTGTGACAAGATCGAATCTTTTATCGATAAATCCCCGATCGACGATGACATAATATGCAAAGGTAATTCTATCGCGCAGATTATAGGCGCCATTAACGCCCACGAATGTGGTGCTGGCAAGTTTCTCAATGTCTAATGATTTAACCGAAGGGCCAGTAGCCAGGATTGTCACATCTCCCGTTATCGTGGCACGCAATGCGATGAGATCCTCAATCTTAACTTGCTTTCCCCAGTAGCTTAGCCGCTGAATATTATCGGTTTTGGCTCGGCGAATCTTAATATGGGGCCACAAGTTTTCGTTATGTCTCAATGCCCTTGCATGAGTATAACGATAGATTTGTTTAAAAATTGAGGTCATTCAGAGCAGTTCCTTCAATTTTTCCATAACCATCTCGGCCGTAATTGCCTGCATGGTACCATCGCTTGCTTTTAATTCATGCTGATTCTTGCCATACCCGCCAATCAGTCCCGGATCGGTGGGACCAAATAGCGTGATATTCGGACGATCCAGCGCTGCCGTCAGATGACTTAAACCGGTATCTACCGACACCACCGCGCGCGCGCCAGCTAATTCTTGCGCTACCTGCTCCAGCGTTAACTTAGGCAATACCTCAACATGGTCGAAGCCTTCGGCCAGACGCTGTGCGCGTTGATGTTCATGCTCTGCGCCCCACGGCAATTTCACGCGCAATCCTGTTGGCTGAACTAACTCAATCAGCGCACGCCAGTGTGACTCCGGCCAGTGTTTGTTATCACGCGTGGTAGCATGCAGAAACACCAGATAAGGCTGCGTGTCATTGGGCAGCGTAGAGCGGAAATGGCCGGCAATCGCGTAGTCGCCCTGCGTTGCAGGCTTTCCATAGCCGAGGCTTTTGGCAAACAGCTCGCGCGTACGTTCGACGGCATGCTGTTGCTTGTTGATTTCATGGCGTTTGTCATACCACCAGCTGGCGAAAGGTTCGCGTGCGCTGCGGCTGTCCTGCCCGTGCTTCTCGCCTTTTGCCAGGCGCGTTACCAGCGCGGCGCTTTTGATCAAACCTTGTGCATCCAGCACTACATCATACTGACGCGATTGCAGCTCACGCTTAAATTGCACACGCTCTTCACGCTGCTGACTACCGAACCAGTGCTTGCGCCAGCGGCGAATCGCCACCGGCATTACTTTATCCACCGCCGGATGCCAGGCGGGGATTTGAGCGAAGTTTTCTTCAACCACCCAATCAAACTTGATGCCAGGAATCGCCTGCATCGCATCCGTGAGCGCGGGCAAGGTATGCAGCACGTCTCCCATCGAGGAGGTTTTAACAATCAAAACGTGCATCTTTACTCCTGCACCGGATGCAACAGCGCGCTCAGTTCCTGATGGACGCGCGCTGGCTGAATATCAATCAGGCTCTGGTGATAACCTTGTTCGGCATCACCTTTGCGGACTTTGTGATAGCCGGTGATCAAACGAATAATGCGCGCCTGCTGAGACAACGGCGGAGTGAAGTCCGGGCTGCTTGGGCCATACAGCGCCACCAGCGGACGATTAAGCGCCGCAGCGATATGCATCAGGCCGGAATCGTTACTGACCACCGCCGCACAGTTCGCCAGCAGAATCACGGCTTGCTCAAGTTGCGTTTCACCCGCCAGATTTTTACAGTGCGCACGCGCCGCTTCTGACAGCGTCTGCACAATGGTGTCACCGGTTTCACGATCTTTCGCCGAACCGAACAGCACCACCTGATAACCTTCGCCAATCAGCTGCTCTGCCAGCGCGGCATAATGATAATGCGGCCAGCGCTTCGCCGGGCCAAACTCTGCGCCCGGACAAAATCCAATCACTGGACGATCGGCTGACAGCGCAAACTGCGCCGCCGTCATCCGCTTTTCATCGTCATCGACACGTAATTGCGGCCACAGCAACGGCTGCGGCAGCTGCTGCGCGGAAGCAACCGGTTTGTCATAGCCGAGCGCCACATAGCGCTCAACCATCAACGGAAAGGCCGCTTTGTCCAGCACGCGGACATCATTCAACACGCCATAGCGCATCTCGCCGCGCCAGCCGGTGCGACGTTTGATCCCGGCGAAAAACGGCACCAGCGCAGATTTGAAGGAGTTCGGCAGCACATAGGCGCGGTCATAGCCGCTGGCCTGCAGGGTTTTCCCCAAACGACGACGCTCGCCCAGCGCCAATGCGCCGTGGCCGAGCGGCATCGCCAGCGCCTGATTCACTTCCGGCATACGCGACAGCAATGGGCGGCACCAGGCCGGCGCCATCACGTCGATCACCGCTTCAGGATGCTCAGCCTTGAGCGTGCGATAGAGACTTTGCGACATCATCATATCGCCGACCCATGATGGGCCAATAACCAGAATTTTCATCGCTGCTGCCGGTTTCCTTATACGTTACGGTTCAGCCAGGCCATATATTCGCCCACGCCTTGCGCAACGGTTTTGAACGGCTTGTCATAACCGGCTGCACGCAAATTAGTGAGATCGGCTTGGGTAAACGCCTGATAACGGCCTTTCAGCTTGTCCGGGAACGGAATGTATTCAATCTGGCCTTTCTGATGGAAGTTCAGCACCGCATCCGCCACTTCCTGGAAAGATTCAGCACGGCCAGTTCCGCAGTTGTAGATACCGGAAACGCCGTTTTCCCAGCACCACAGATTTACCGCAACCACGTCATCAACATGGATGAAGTCGCGGCGGAAATCGTCGCTGCCTTCGAACAGTTTTGGATTTTCACCGTTGCTAATTTGCGTATTGAGGTGGAACGCGACGCTCGCCATGCCGCCTTTGTGGCCTTCACGCGGACCGTACACGTTGAAGTAACGGAAGCCGCACACCGGTGAGTCTGCTTCAGGCAGAATCTGGCGCACGTAGTGATCGAACAGCATTTTTGAGTAGCCGTACACATTCAGCGGCTGCTCGTACTGACGCTCTTCGATGAAGTTCTCATTGCGGCCGCCGTAAGTGGCAGCAGATGAGGCGTAGAGGAACGGGATTTCGCGCTCGAGGCAGAAGTGCAGCAGATCTTTCGAGTACTGATAGTTGTTATCCATCATGTACTTGCCATCCCACTCGGTGGTTGCGGAACACGCACCTTCATGGAACACGGCTTCGATGGGGCCGAGATCTTCGCCAGAAATGATGTAGCTGAGGAATTCCTCTTTATCCATGTAATCGGCGATGTCGAGATCCGCCAGATTCACGAACTTGGTGCCATCCTTCAGATTATCCACCACCAAAATGTCGGTCAGACCGCGGTTGTTCAGCGCTTTAACAATGTTGCTGCCAATCATGCCAGCGCCACCGGTTACGATAATCATATGCTTTGCCTTTAAAGAGTTGGGGGGAAACAGGAGGTTTCACCCACGAATGCCTATCATCATAACATTTCAGCCAGACGCAGGCAGCCAGATGACGCCGTATGCGCTGCACAAATCCTGTTCGCAGCGTGAACTATGCTGCAAAACCGAGATATTGATGGCTGAAATGTCGTTGATTCGCTTTTCGATCAGTAATATGTGCCAAATATTTGCTATCTGAGGAGCATAATCATGTCCAGTCAGTTTTATTCGCAAATTCGTCAACAACTTGAGACAACACGTCAGGACGGATTGTTCAAACAAGAACGCACCATCACGTCGGCGCAGCAGGCAGAAATCAACGTAGCTAACAGCCCGCCCGTCATCAACTTCTGCGCCAATAACTATTTGGGTTTAGCTAATCATCCGGCATTGATCCAGGCGGCGAAAGACGGCATGGATACGCACGGTTTTGGTATGGCCTCGGTGCGCTTTATCTGCGGCACGCAGGACATCCACCAGCAGCTGGAACACAAGCTGGCCGCGTTCCTCGGCATGGAAGACGCGATTCTGTTCTCGTCCTGCTTTGATGCCAACGGCGGCCTGTTTGAAACACTGCTCAGCGCCGAAGACGCGATTATTTCAGATGCCCTTAATCACGCATCGATCATTGATGGCGTGCGTTTGTGTAAAGCGCAGCGCTATCGTTACGCCAATAATGACATGAGTGAGCTGCGTGCGCGTTTACAGGAAGCACGCGACAAAGGCGCGCGCCACATCCTGATTGCCACCGATGGCGTGTTCTCGATGGATGGCGTGATTGCCAATCTGCAGGGTATTTGCGATCTGGCCGATGAGTTCGATGCGCTGGTGATGGTCGATGATTCCCATGCGGTGGGCTTTGTGGGTTCTGCCGGACGCGGCACGCACGAATATTGCGGCGTGATGGATCGCGTCGACATTCTGACCGGCACGCTGGGTAAAGCGCTGGGTGGCGCATCGGGCGGCTACGTGGCGGCGAAAAGAGAAGTGGTTGAGTGGCTGCGTCAGCGCTCGCGTCCGTATCTGTTCTCCAACTCGCTGGCGCCTGCGATTGTGGCTGCCTCGCTGCGCGTGCTGGAGCTGCTGAGTGAAGGTGACGGTTTGCGCCAGCGTCTGTGGGAAAATGCCCGCTTCTTCCGCGAGAAGATGACTGCCGCAGGCTTCACGCTGGCTGGCGCCGATCACGCCATCATCCCCGTAATGCTGGGCGATGCCAAAGTGGCGCAGCAATTTGCCAGCCTGTTGCAGCAGGAAGGAATCTACGTCACAGGCTTCTTCTATCCGGTGGTACCGCAAGGTCAGGCACGTATCCGCACGCAGATCTCTGCCGGACATACGCAGGCGCAGCTGGAACACGCCGTGGCGGCCTTCACCCGTATTGGTCAACAGCTGGGCGTTATTTCAGGAGCAGGGAAATGAAAGCACTCGCCAAATTAAAAGCCGAAGAAGGCATTTGGATGGTCAAGGACGCGCCAATACCTGAACCCGGCCATAACGACCTACTGATTAAGATTCGTAAAACCGCTATCTGCGGTACCGACGTGCACATCTACAACTGGGATGACTGGTCGCGCAAAACCATTCCGGTGCCGATGATCACCGGCCACGAATATGTGGGTGAAGTGGTGGGAATGGGCCAGGAAGTTAAGGGCTTTGCCGTTGGCGATCGTGTTTCCGGTGAAGGCCACATCACCTGCGGCCATTGCCGCAACTGCCGCGCTGGACGCACACATCTGTGCCGCAATACGGTAGGCGTTGGCGTCAATCGTCAGGGCTGCTTTGCCGAATATCTGGTGATTCCGGCGTTTAATGCCTTCAAAATTCCCGACAACATTTCTGATGAACTGGCGGCGATTTTCGATCCCTTTGGCAATGCGGTGCACACTGCGCTGTCGTTCGATCTGGTGGGCGAAGATGTGCTGATCTCCGGTGCCGGGCCAATTGGCATCATGGCGGCGGCGGTGTGCAAGCACGTCGGCGCGCGCCATGTGGTGATCACCGACATCAACGACTATCGCCTCGATCTGGCGCGCAAAATGGGCGTAACGCGCGCTGTCAACGTGGCGCAGGAAAATCTGCGTGATGTGATGGCCGAACTCGGCATGACCGAGGGTTTTGATGTCGGTCTGGAGATGTCTGGTGCGCCACCGGCGTTCCGCACCTTGCTGGAGGTAATGAACCACGGCGGCCGCATCGCGCTGCTGGGCATTCCGCCGGGCGAGATGTCCATCGACTGGAATCAGGTGATCTTTAAAGGCTTGTTCATCAAAGGCATCTACGGCCGCGAGATGTTCGAAACCTGGTACAAGATGGCCGCGCTGATTCAGTCCGGCCTCGATCTCACGCCTATCATCACCCATCGCTATCACATCGATGAGTTCCAGCAGGGCTTTGATGAGATGCGCTCGGGAAGATCCGGCAAAGTGGTGTTGAGCTGGGATTAAACACTCATAAAAGGGAGCAATGCTCCCATTTATGATTATTCGGCCAGCGCCAGATAGCGCTGGCAAATGACCTTGGTATCAAAAGCAGCGAACTCACCAGCATGGAGCTGAGGTGGGGACTGATAAATCTCCAGCATCTTTTCTGCCACAGATTCAGGTGTTAAATCCGCCAGTCCGCGCGCCAAATCGCCTTGTAGTAACGAAGCTGGCCCACCCGGACAGCGCGTACTCACCACCGGCGTGCCGCACAGCATCGCTTCAATCAGGACATTACCAAAACCTTCGCTGTCCGAGCTGACTATCAGCATTGTTGCCCGGCTAATCCACGCATAAGGATTGAGCGTAAATCCCTGAAAGATGACGCGATCCGCAATACCCAACTGCTGGGCCAGCGTCTGCAGCGCAGCTGTACGCTGCGGTGATCCCTGGCCTAATAACACCAGCGGCAGCGGTATGTTGCTCAGTGCATAGGCTTGCAACAAGCGATCATGACGTTTGGTTTCGTGAAATCGCCCCACATGGACCAGAAATCCTTGCGGCGGCACATCAGCCGGCTCGGCTGCACGTTGCATAATATCTTCGATATCGAACGGATTACCAATCACGGCCTCGCGCGCCGGCGTAACCGCAAAAGCAGTCTTTAGGTCTTCCACCACAGCAGCAGAGACGCCAATCACGTTGCGTGCCTGATAAACACGGTGAATTTTGCGTGCTTTTAACCAGCGCGATAGTCCCGCACGATGGCCCAGATAGGAGGCGGAGAATACACCGTGTAGACAAAACCAGGTTTTACGAGGCAAGAGCGTCCGACAACGGCGCACAATACGATCGGTTTTGTGTAAATGAGATACCACTAAATCGAACTTACCGGCGCGCTGTTCTGCCCGCAGAACAGCATCATTCAGCAATCTGGCGCGACGCGTTAATTCGGTCAGCTTGCGCCAGGGCTGACGATTCGTATCCTGGATGACCTGATAATCAACGCCGTCAGGCAAAGGGTAATCGCATACTTTGCGCAGCGAAAACAGCGACACCCGATGTCCCAACTCAAGCATACCGGTCACCAACGTCAGCACGACTTTTTCGGCTCCACCGCCCGGTAAACCATCAATCACCATCAGTATGCGCTTTGACAAAATGCTCCACCTGTCTGATTTTAAAACTCTGTTTGACTAAATATTGCCGCGTGAATCTTAACGCAGTCTGCTAGCAAATCCGATTTTTCACGGCGCTATTTTCGCTCTAAGCATCTGCAGCAATTAGTTTTGCGTCACTGAAAAGCACAGCGTAACATTGCGATTTTATTGGCCTCAGGCGGCAAACATGACCCGGCATGCTTTCCTTATTACCATAGACACCGAAGGCGACAACCTTTGGCGCAATCATCGCTCCATCACCACTGAAAATACCGGCTATTTGCCACGCTTTCAGGCTTTATGTGAGCGCTATGGTTTTAAACCTACCTGGCTAACCAACTATGAAATGGCAACGGATCCTGCTTTTGTCGAATTCGGCAAAGATGTGATTGCACGCAAGCAGGGCGAAATTGGCATGCATCTTCACGCCTGGAACAGCCCACCGGAAGCGCCACTCACCGATGATGACTGGCGCTGGCAACCTTTTCTGATTGAATATCCCGATGCAGTACTGCGGGATAAAGTTGCCTATATGACTGATCTGCTGGAGGAGAAGTTCCAGACAAAAATGCTCAGCCATCGTGCCGGACGCTGGGCTTTTGATGAGCGCTATGCGGCGATCTTAACTGAACTGGGCTATAAGGTTGACTGCTCCGTCACACCGCGCGTTAACTGGGCCTACACCCGTGGTGCGCCGCAGGGGAAAGGCGGCACGAACTACACTCACTTCCCGCATAAACCTTATTTTATCGATCCTGACGACATCTCACGCAGCGGTCACTCCTCGCTGCTCGAAATCCCCATGAGTATTCAATACAAGTATTCACCGCTGATGAATACGGTCAAACAGGGTCTGTACCGCTTACGCGGCAAACAAAAGAGTCCTGCCGTTTATTGGTTACGTCCATCAGGCGGGAATCTGGCTGACATGAAACGCGTGGTTGAAATGTCGCTGGCCGAAGGCCAGGATTACGCCGAGTTTATGCTGCACAGCTCAGAATTTATGCCTGACGGCAGTCCAACGTTCAAAAACCAACAGGATATCGAGCGACTGTACGAAGATTTAGAAGCGTTGTTTAGCTGGTTAGCCCCCCGCTTCGTCGGACAAACACTGTCGGAGTATCACGACAACTTCAAATTGCAACAGGCTTAACGCTGAGTTGCTGCCATGCTTCCCATACTGCTTCTGGCGAGACATCCTGACATTCGCCCGAAGCGGTCTGCATGATCCGGTATTCCCCTGACCACGGATGCCACCGGCTGGCATTGGTATCACCAAAAAACACCACCTGCTTTTTGTGCAGCCCGGCGGCAAGATGCATCTGCCCGCCATCGCTACACAGAATCTGCTCACAGCGATCAAAACCCGCCACCAGTTCGCGCACAGATGCGGTGGGATAGCGCGCCACACGCGGCGAATTGACCAACTGCATCAGCTCATCGGTGCGTACTGCATCGCCTTTATCATTGAAATCAAGCGTTCCCTGCGGCGACCAGAATACCAGCACGCGCGCCTGCTCATCTTCCAGCAGCTTATTGATAAAGGCCGCATAGGATTCAACCGGCCAGCGGCGCTTTGGGCTGCGGCTACTGATGTGCACGCCGTAAACCTTGCCCAATGAGGGGAACAGAGCGCTGATGCGTTTGCCAGCTGCTTCACGTTCGCTGGTGGAGAGATAGAGATTCACAGCGGGTATAGCAGGCGGCGTGCTGGTTAGCGCAGAGAGATAAGAGTAAGTGTGTTCAACCTGATGCTCGCCGTGGAAATCACTTTTCTGGAACGGATGATCAAGCTGTGCGTCATTCTGAGCCGCGCCAATCACATTCCCTGCACCGGCCATTTTCGCCAATCGCAGACTGTATTTACACGGCACAGGATTCGCCAGAATGGTCGCATCAAAGCGCGTTTTACGCAGCGCCAGCATGACCTTTATTCGCTGCCAATAGACACCTAGCGTGGTTTCGTTTTTAGCGCGGTGCTTGGCTTTCTTGTAAACATACAGGCGATCAACATGCGGATTATGGCTCACCACATCCTCAGCAACTTTGTTTACCAACAAGGTCAGTTTTGCCTCGGGAAAGGCCCGTTTTAACCCTTCCAGTAGCGGGGTGGTACACACCATGTCGCCAATGTTATCGCGCCTAATCACGAGAATATTTTTCATGCTGATGCCCAGATTGAGGAGCGTTGTCTCGCTTATCCACTAAGACAAACTCAAAAAAAATGCGGAAAACCAGGGAACAAAAGGCTTTTGACCATTAATGTGCAAAAAGTTCTGAATTCCCTACTAATAATTGATGTAATAAATTTGTAAATTATTAGATGAACAATGTCGCAAACTATCCCTTTGCTCTCGGTCATCACGCCCCTGTTCAACGCTGGTGTGATGTTTGAGACGTTTATGAATTCGCTACTGGCTCAAACTCTCACCTCACTGGAAATTATCATTGTCGATGATGGTTCCACTGACGGTTCGGGGGAGCGTGCTGATGCTTATGCGCAGCAGCATCCCCATGTTCGCGTTATCCATCAGACCAATGGCGGCGTATCGCGCGCGCGTAATGCGGGCTTAGCGGTGGCGCGCGGTAAGTACGTTTCGTTTCCGGATGCTGACGACACCATGGATGCCGCGATGTATCAAACGCTGGTTGAGATGGCGGAGCGCGACAACCTTGATGCTGCACAGTGCAACGCGGAATGGTTTTTCAAAGCCAGCCAGCAAGTAAAACCGCTGATTCCGCTCGATCGCCTCACCAGCACCGAGGTACTGAGCGGCCCTGAGTGGCTTAATAAGGCGCTGCAAACGCATCGCTACATGCATGTGGTTTGGCTGGGCATTTACCGCCGAGAGTTGATCAAACAGCTCAAACTCTACTTTGAACCCGGCCTGCATCATCAGGACATTCCATGGACCACCGAGTTCATGCTCAACGCACAACGTGTGCGTTACACCGATAAAGTGTTGTATTGCTACTACATGCATGATGCTTCCATCAGCAACCGTAAGCGCACCGGCCAGCGTAACGTGGAATATCAGCGTCACTACCTGAGAATCGCGCAGTTGCTGGAAGAGCTCAATGCACGCTACCGTCATAAGGTAAAAATCTACCCGGCATTTCACTACCAGATTACGCATGAGGCGCTCAGCGTCTGCCACTGTATCCGACGCGAACCCGAAGAGAGCGCACGTCAGGCGATGATTGCCGATCTGTTCGCTACGCAAACTCACAGGCGCATGCTGCGTAACGCGCGCGGTATAAAGCAATGGTATCAACTGCTGCTGTGGCTAAGCCGGATTTACCGCTGGCGCAAGAAATAAGCGCCGCGTCCGGCTTTCACGCCTTTGGGGTTTGCCTTACAATCAGCTGACTGAATTCTGAGATCATTTGAGTATGGCAAGCCCGATTCCAGACCAATTTGCACCGAAAAATATTCTGCTGATCAAGCTGCGTCATCACGGCGACATGCTGCTGACCACGCCCGCGATAAACGCGCTGCGCCAACGCTATCCTCAGGCGAACATCGACGTTCTGCTCTACAAAGAAACCCGTCCAATGCTGGAGGCGCACCCGGCCATTCGCCAGTTGCACATCATCGATCGCAACTGGAAGAAGGAAGGCGGCTGGCAGAAATTCCGGCATGAAATGGCCCTGCTTTCCGCGGTGCGCGCGTGCCATTATGACCTGGTGATTAACCTCGCCGATCAGTGGCGCAGCGCCATCATTACCGGATTCTCTGGCGCGCCGGTGCGTATTGGTTTTGCCTTCCGCAAACGTGATAACGCCTTATGGCGCTGGATGCACAACCATCTGGTCAGTACGGAAGATCATCATCAGCTGCATACGGTTGAACAGAATATGGCCGCGCTGAAGCCGCTGGGCATCAGCGCCGCCGGCGCAAAAGCCTCGATGCATTTCAGCACAGCCGATCAACAAAAAGTGCAGGATGTACTGGCTCATCATGCGGTGAAAATGCCGTTTGTTGTGCTGCAACCCACTTCACGCTGGCTGTTTAAATGCTGGGAAGATGAAAAAGTCGCACAGCTAATTGATGCGCTCGCTGCCGAAGGCCGCACCGTGGTACTGACGGCGGCGCCGGACCAGAAAGAAATGGCAATGATCGCCAATATTCAGTCGCTGTGTCGCAGCCACAATGTGGTGTCGCTGGCGGGAGAATTATCCTTGCCGCAGCTGGCGGCGCTGATTGACGCGGCACAGCTGTTTATCGGCGTAGATTCTGCGCCGATGCACATGGCCGCCGCGCTGGAAACGCCGTGTCTTGCGCTGTTTGGACCGACCAAGCTGCAACACTGGCGTCCGTGGGGCGATCATAATCGCGTGATTTGGGCCGGTGATTACGGCCCGCTACCCTCGCCAGACGACATCGATACCAACACGCAACAGCGCTATCTTTCTGCCATTCCCGTTGAGGATGTGGTGGCTGCCGCCCGGAGTTTTTTGCATGAGTAAGTTACGCCTGGCGATTGTCCGGCAGAAATACCGCCCAGACGGCGGCGCTGAACGTTTTATTTCGCGTGCGCTGGAAGCGCTGGATAGCGAGCAGCTCGATCTCAATATCATCACTCGCAGCTGGCAGGGCACGCCGAATCCGGCCTGGCATCTGCACATCTGCAATCCAGCGAAATTCGGTCGCATCTCGCGCGAGCGCGGTTTTGCGTGTGCCGCGCGTGCATGCTGGGAACGCGAAAAGTTCGATATTGTGCAAAGCCACGAACGCATCGCCGGTTGCGATATCTTTCGTGCCGGTGATGGCGTGCATCGCGTCTGGCTGGAGCAGCGCGCGCGCATTGTGACGCCGTGGCAGCGCTTAAGCGCCCGCCTTAGTCGTTATCATCGTTATGTGTTACAGGCGGAAGCCGATATGTTCAACGCGCCGTCGTTGAAAGCGGTGATCTGTAACTCAGAGATGGTGAAACAGGATATTTTGCGTCATTTCAGGCTCGATGCCAGCAAGATCCATGTGATTCACAACGCGATTGATAGCCAACGCTTCCAGCCAGCCAGCGAAGCGCTGCGTCATGCAGCACGTCAGCAGCTCAAACTGCCGCAGGATGCCACGGTGATGATTTACGTGGGTTCGGGTTTTGAGCGTAAAGGCTTAAAAGCGGCGATTGAAGCGGTGGCGAAAAGCGATCGCTATCTGGTGGTGGTCGGCCAGGATAAGCAGCTGTCGCGCTATCAGCAGCTGGCAAACCAGCTCAATTGCCTCGATCGCTTACGCTTCGTCGGCGTGCAGCAGGACGTGCAACCGTTCTACCATGCAGCCGATGCGCTGCTGCTGCCTACGCTTTATGATCCCTTCCCAAATGTAGTGCTGGAAGCGATGGCTTGCGGCCTGGCGGTGATCACCAGCACCGGCTGCGGCGGCGCAGAGTTTATCACTGCGGGTCAGGAAGGTTTTGTCTGCGATGCATTAGATATCAACGCGTTAAACGAAGCCGTGCTGGCAACACCGGCGCTTTCACACAATTCTGCCATGGGCGAAGCCGCACGTCGCAGAATTGAACCTTATGGTCCGCAGCGGCTGGCGCACGCGCTGACCTCGCTGTATCAGCAAGTGCTGCAGACCAGCTGACGAAGTGGTATGAGCAGGCGGTTAATTTCTGATAACATGCCGCCTTTCATCTGTTTTTTGACGCGATTCTGTCGTAACGGTAACTATGACGACTCTATACACAGCCTTGCTCTACCTGATTCAGCCACTAATCTGGTTGCGCCTGTGGCTGCGCGGTCGAAAAGCACCGGCCTATCGTAAACGCTGGGCAGAACGCTACGGCTATTGCAGCGGAAAAGTGCTGCCACATGGCATTGTGCTGCACTCGGTTTCCGTCGGCGAGACGCTGGCGGCAGTGCCGCTGGTGCGCGCGTTGCGCCACCGCTATCCAACGCTGCCGATTACCGTCACCACCATGACGCCAACCGGCTCCGAGCGTGCGCAGTCCGCGTTTGGCAAAGATGTACACCACGTTTACCTGCCCTACGATCTGCCAGGTTCGATTAACCGTTTCCTCGATACCGTCGATCCGCGACTGGTGATCATCATGGAAACCGAGCTGTGGCCAAACATTATCCGTATTCTGCATCAGCGCAAGATTCCGCTGGTAATTGCCAACGCGCGCCTATCTGAGCGCTCGGCCAAAGGCTACAAGAAACTCGGCGGCTTTATGCGCGACCTGCTGCAGCGCATCACGCTGATTGCCGCGCAAAACGCCGAAGATGGCGACCGTTTCCTCAGCCTTGGCCTGAAACGTTCGCATCTCACCGTTACCGGCAGCCTCAAGTTTGATATCTCCGTAACGCCAGAGCTGGCGGCAAAAGCGGTCACGCTGCGTCGTCAGTGGGCGTCGCGTCGTCCGGTGTGGATCGCCACCAGCACTCACGAAGGCGAAGAGGCAATTGTGCTCGATGCGCATCGACGTCTACTGCAGCAGTTCCCCGATCTGCTGCTGATTTTGGTGCCGCGCCATCCGGAACGTTTCAAAGATGCCTGCGACCTGACACAAAAACGCGGCTTCAGCTTTATCCTGCGTAGCAGCGGCGAAATTCCATCAAGCTCCACGCAGGTGGTGATTGGCGACACCATGGGCGAGCTGATGATGCTGTACGGCATCGCCGACCTCGCCTTTGTTGGCGGCAGCCTGGTTGAGCGCGGCGGCCACAATCCGCTGGAGCCGGCAGCGCATGCCATTCCGGTGCTGATGGGCCCGCACATCTGGAACTTCAAAGATATCTGCGCCAAGCTGCAGCAGGCCGAAGGGCTGATTACCGTTACTGACGTGGTATCGCTGCAGAAAGAAGTCGCTAACCTGCTGCAGGATGACGATTATCGCCGCTATTACGGCCGTCATGCTGTGGAAGTGCTGCATCAAAATCAGGGCGCATTACAGCGTCTGCTACAGTTACTCGAACCTCACCTACCGCCGCGAGCTCACTAATTCATGTCGCAACGCCAACGTCTCTCCGTGGTGATGATCGCCAAAAACGAAGCTGAACTGCTGCCGGAGGCGCTGGCTTCTGTCAGTTGGGCAGATGAGATTGTGGTGCTCGATTCCGGCAGCAGCGACAACACGATGCAGGTCGCTCGCGAACAGGGCGCGCAGGTTTTCCAGGCTGAAGGCTGGCAGGGGTTTGGCAAGCAGCGCCAGCGCGCGCAGGCCCATGCGCAAGGCGAGATGATTTTGATGATCGATGCCGACGAACGCGTTACACCCGAATTGCGTCGCGCTATCGAGCAGGTTCTCGCACAGCCTGCCTCGGACAATGTTTACAGCCTCGGTCGCAGCAACCTGTTTCTTGGCCGCTTTATGCGCCACAGCGGCTGGTATCCCGATCGCGTTATGCGCCTCTATCCGCGCAAGTTCAATTACAACGACAATCTGGTGCATGAATCACTGGAGACGCAGGGTGCGCCGGTAGTGAAGCTGGCGGGCGATCTGCAACATCTCACCTGTCGTGACCTGATTGCGTTTCAGCGTAAGCAGATGAACTATGCCGAAGCCTGGGCAAATGAGCGTTTCCAGCGCGGCAAACGCTGCGGCTTGTTCTCGATCTTTAGCCACACGCTCGGCGCATTTGTTAAAACCCTGCTGCTGCGCGCCGGTTTTCTCGATGGCAAGCAGGGCTGGATTCTGGCGGTGGTTAATGCGCAGTACACTTTCAACAAATACTCGGCGCTCTGGGCGCTGCATCACACCTCAACACAAGGTCGCGTATGAGTACGAAAGCGATTTATCCCGGCACCTTTGATCCCTTCACGTTGGGTCATCTGGATATTGTGACGCGTGCAGCGAAGATGTTTGACCACATCGTCGTGGCGATTGCCGCCAGCCCGAGTAAAAAGCCGCTGTTTAGTCTCGATGAGCGCGTGGATATGGCGCGTCAGGTGACGGCACATCTGCCGAATGTCGAAGTAATCGGGTTTAGCGACCTGATGGCGAACTTTGCCCAGGCGCAGAATGCCAATGTGCTGGTGCGTGGATTGCGTGCGGTATCGGATTTCGAATATGAGCTGCAGCTGGCGCAGATGAATCGTCATCTGTTGCCCACGCTGGAGAGCGTGTTTCTGATGCCGTCAGAAGGTTTCTCGTTCGTCTCTTCTTCGCTGGTCAAAGAAGTCGCGCGCCATGCCGGTGACGTGCAGGCATTTCTGCCTGCCGTTGTGCACAAGGCGTTACTGGCGCGACTGGCGCAGCCTTAACTCAGTGCTGGCAGCGTGGACACCAGAAGGTGCTGCGCTGACCATGTTTGCCGCTGACAATCGGCGTACCGCAGGCACGGCAAGGTTCGCCGGCGCGGCCATAAACCTGCAACTGCTGCGCGAAGTAGCCGGGTTTACCGTCCGTTTGCAGGAAATCTCGCAGCGTGGTGCCGCCCTGCTCAATCGAGCGTAACAACACCGCTTTGATGGTGTTAACCAGCAACTCGGCCTCTTCCTGACTCAAACTCATTGCCGAACGATCGGGCAAGATCCCGGCAGTAAACAGTGATTCGCTGGCGTAGATGTTTCCGACGCCCACCACCACTTTGTTATCCATCAGCCACTGTTTAATCACGGTGCGTTTGCCGCGTGACTTTTCAAACAGATAGGCACCATCAAATTCGCTGCTGAGCGGCTCCGGACCGAGATGCGCCAGCACGCTGCTGCCTGCGAGGTCATTGCTCCACAGCCAGGCGCCAAAGCGACGTGGATCGGTGTAGCGCAACACTTTGCCGTTGCTCATCACTAAATCGACATGGTCATGTTTGGCGGCCGGTTGTTCGCCGGGTAGCACGCGCAGACTGCCGGACATGCCGAGGTGAATGATGATCCAGCCATGCGGTAGTTCGAGCAGCAGATATTTAGCGCGACGCTGCACGCTCAATACGGGTTGGTCGCTCAACGCGTGGATTTCATGCGAGACCGGCCAGCGCAAACGTGGATTGCGCACCACCGCATGCAGAATCGTGGCACCCACCATGTGGGGTTCGATACCGCGACGACTGGTTTCTACCTCAGGTAATTCAGGCATCTCATCTCCTCAACGAATCGCAGAAACAAAAAACCCGGCCGAAGCCGGGTTTTTCACAGAACACTAAAATTACTTAATTTTAGCTTCTTTGTAGATCACGTGCTGACGTACAACCGGATCGAACTTTTTCAGTTCTAATTTCTCTGGTTTAGTACGTTTGTTCTTCGTGGTGGTATAGAAGTGACCTGTACCAGCAGAGGAAACCAGCTTGATCTTCTCACGAATACCTTTAGCCATGATTCAGTTCCTTAGTACTTCTCACCACGGGCGCGGATTTCGGTCAGAACCGTATCGATGCCCTTTTTATCAATAACACGCATACCTTTAGCAGATACACGCAGAGTAACGAAGCGCTTTTCGCTCTCAACCCAGAAACGGTGAGAGTGCAGGTTCGGCAGGAAACGGCGTTTCGTCGCGTTCATTGCGTGGGAACGGTTGTTACCCGTTACCGGACGCTTTCCAGTTACCTGGCAGACTCGTGACATTTCTATTCTCCAAAAATCAAATCAGCTCGAGCTTTAAAAACTAGGTTTTGGCCGCCTCGTCAGGCCTTAGCCCGCCCAGGCGAGTTCCATGTGAACCCGCTAAGCTGGCCCAAACGCCAAACCCGAGATTCTCAAAGGTGGCGTAGTATACGCCGCTCAGCCCGAGTGCTCAAGTCCCGAACAGATAAAGATCCCTCTGGATCGCGCAAAAATGCCCTATTTCTGTTCAGTTGAATCGATGAATTACAACCAACCGCGCTCGGCGAAAGAGGTAAACTCGCCGTGACCGATCACCAAATGATCAAGTAAACGGATATTGAGCAGCGCGCACGCTTGCCCGACTTTTCCGGTAATATCGCGGTCGGCGCGACTGGGTTCAGCGATTCCCGACGGATGATTGTGCGCCAGAATCACCGCCGCCGCGTTAAGTTTCAGCGCTTCGCGCACGATTTCGCGCGGGTGAACCTCCACGCTGGCAATCGAGCCGGAAAACATCTTCTGCGCCTGCAACACGCGGTGCTGATTATCGAGGAACAGCGCCATAAACACTTCGCGCTCCTGATGCGCCAGCACGCTTTGCAGGTAATGGCGCGTCACCTGCGGATTCTCCATCACGTTTTCCCGCGCCAGCTGGCTGGCAAAAAATCGCCTTCCCAGTTCCGCGATGGCATAAAGCTGCGTCATTTTGGCGCTGCCCACGCCTTTAATCTGCCCGAGTTCCTCTTTGCTGGCCGTCATAATGCGATAGAGCGAACCAAACTCGTTCAACATCTGATGCGCCAACAGCAGCACGCTGGTGCCGCTGATGCCGGTACGCAAAAAAATCGCCAGCAGCTCAGCATCACTCAACACTTCAGCGCCCATTAACATCAGTTTTTCCCGTGGTGCCAGTTCCGTCATGACCATCTCCTCCCTGCGATGCGGCGATTCTGCGCGTCAGCCACCGTCAGCGCCAGCACGCGCTGAACGATTTCAGAGCCAGCTCGCAAAGGCCGCAGGCAGTGAAAAGGCGCACTGTGGATTTTGTGATAAAGTTGCCTGCATCTGCCGCCCCTGACGCGGCAATTTGCTTTGAGGCGAACAACATGACGGGATTAGCTGGAAAGAAAATTCTGCTGGGCGTGAGCGGCGGCATTGCTGCATACAAAGCGCCGGAGCTGGTGCGTCGGCTGCGCGATCGCGGTGCTGATGTGCGCGTAATGATGACCGAAGCGGCCAGGGCCTTTATTACTCCGCTGAGCCTGCAGGCGGTTTCCGGTTATCCGGTATTTGATGATTTGCTCGACCCGGCAGCCGAAGCGGCGATGGGCCATATTGAACTGGCGAAATGGGCCGATTTAATTGTGCTGGCGCCGGCTACCGCCGATCTGATTGCCCGCGTCACTGCCGGCATGGCGAATGATTTGGTCACCACCGCGTGCCTGGCAAGCGCAGCGCCGGTTGCCATCGTCCCGGCCATGAATCAACAGATGTACCGCGCGGCGATCACGCAAGAGAACCTGCAGCGTCTGCAGCAGCGCGGCGTACTGATTTGGGGCCCCGACAGCGGCAGCCAGGCGTGCGGCGATGTGGGTCCCGGCCGCATGCTCGATCCGCTGGCGATTGTGGCGCACGCGCTGGAGTGGGCTGCGCCCGTCAACGATCTGCAACATCTCAGCATTATGATCACCGCCGGTCCAACCCGCGAAGCGCTGGACCCGGTGCGGTATATCAGCAATCACAGCTCGGGCAAGATGGGATTTGCGATTGCTGCGGCTGCGGCCAAACGCGGTGCGAAGGTGACATTGGTTACCGGCCCGGTGGCGCTGCCAACGCCAGTTGGCGTGCAACGCTTGGACGTCGACAGCGCGCTGGAGATGGAAGCGGCGGTGATGGCGCAAATCCAGCAACAACATATTTTCATTGCCAGCGCAGCCGTGGCAGACTACCGGGCGGCTAACATTGCCGCAGAGAAAATCAAAAAACAGGGTGGCGACGACAGCGTCACGCTGCAGTTGGTGAAGAACCCCGATATTGTCGCAGGCGTCGCGGCGCTGCAGGAAAATCGCCCTTATGTTGTGGGATTTGCTGCCGAAACCCAGAATGTGGAAGAATACGCGCGGCAAAAACGGGTGCGAAAAAACCTGGATCTGATTTGTGCGAACGATGTGGCGCAGGCGGGTCAGGGCTTCAATAGCGACACCAATGCTCTTCACCTTTTTTGGCAGGAAGGAGAAAAAGTCTTACCGCTCAGTGATAAGACGCTCCTTGGCCAACAATTACTAGACGAGATTGTCAGCCGTTATGATGAAAAAAATCGACGTTAAAATTCTTGATGCACGCGTGGGCAACGAATTCCCGCTGCCGACTTATGCAACCTCTGGTTCCGCAGGCCTCGATTTACGCGCCTGCCTGGATGATGCGCTTGAAATCACACCAGGCATGACCACGCTGGTTCCCACCGGTTTGGCGATTCACATTGCCGATCCTGCTCTTGCCGCCGTGATTCTGCCGCGCTCCGGTCTTGGCCATAAACATGGCATCGTGCTGGGTAATCTGGTCGGTTTAATCGACTCCGATTATCAGGGCCAACTGATGGTTTCCGTGTGGAACCGCGGTCAGGACAGCTTCACGCTGCAGCCAGGCGACCGTTTAGCACAGCTGGTCTTCGTGCCGGTCGTGCAGGCCGAATTTAACCTGGTGGAAGATTTTGACACCAGCGACCGCGGCGCAGGCGGCTTCGGTCACTCAGGCCGCCAGTAATACGCGACACTTTTCGCTTAGCCATCTTTTTATTTCTTGTCGCCACAGGCCGCTATGTCTGTGGCAGATGAGGCAGTATTGCCTGTTTTTGGTGAATTTCAGGGGTGTTGAAGGTCATGGCAGAAAAAAAAGTCGCGAAACGGAATCGTCGCGAAGAGATTTTGCAGGCGCTGGCGCAAATGCTGGAGTCGGGCGATGGCAGTCAGCGCATCACCACCGCGAAGCTGGCCGCTAATGTCGGCGTGTCGGAAGCGGCGCTTTATCGCCACTTTCCCAGCAAAACGCGCATGTTTGACAGCCTGATCGAGTTTATTGAAGACAGTCTGATTACCCGCATCAATCTGATCCTGAAAGATGAAAAAGAGACGCTGACGCGCCTGCGTTTAATCGTGCAGCTGATTCTGGGATTTGGTGAGCGTAATCCGGGGCTGACGCGTATTTTGACCGGCCACGCGCTGATGTTTGAACAGGATCGCCTGCAAGGGCGTATCAATCAGCTGTTTGAGCGTATTGAAGTGCAGCTGCGTCAGGTGATGCGCGAGAAGAAAATGCGTGATGGTGAAGGTTTCCAGAACGACGAAACGCTGCTGGCGAGCCAGTTACTGGCGTTTTGTGAAGGGCTGTTGTCGCGCTATGTGCGCTCCGAATTCCGCTTTCGTCCGACCGCAGATTTCGAGAGCCGCTGGCCGCTAATGGCGGCGCAGTTGGTTTAAAAGACCAGGTCGGCATAAATGCCGACCTCATTACCGAATAATTAAATCCCGTACTCTTTACGATACGCGCGCACTTTCGCCAGATGGTCAGCCATCTCCGGCTTCTCTTCCAGGTAATCAATCAGCTCAGCCAGGGTAATAATCGCCGTGACTTTGCACTTATAGTCACGTTCCACTTCCTGAATCGCCGAAATATCGCTGCGACCGCGTTCCTGACGATCTAGCGAAATCAACACGCCCGCCAATGTCGCATTATGCGCACTGATGATATCCATTGATTCACGAATCGCGGTACCGGCGGTGATCACATCATCCACCAGCATCACTTTGCCTTGCAGCGGGCTGCCCACCAGCAAACCGCCTTCGCCGTGATCTTTGGCTTCTTTGCGGTTGAAGCAGTAAGGCACGTCACGTTCATGATGATCGGCCAGCGCCACCGCGGTAGTGGTGGCAATTGGGATGCCTTTGTACGCCGGGCCAAACAGCAGATCGAAATCAACGCCGCCATCAACGAGCGCCTGCGCGTAGAAACGGCCTAACAGCGCCAAATCGCGACCGGTATTAAACAGACCGGCATTGAAGAAATAGGGGCTTTTACGTCCCGATTTCAGGGTGAACTCACCAAACTTCAGCACCCCTTTGTTCAGGGCGAATTCAATAAACTGACGCTGCCAGGCTTTCATTTCTCACTCCTCAAATAAAGAAAAGGCGACTCTATGGTCGCCTGTTACATCAATTAGTTAGCGCCGCTTTCTGCGCCTGAATCAACTGCTCAATGCCGCCTCGCGCCAGCGCCAGCAGCTGCAGTAACTCGTCGTGGCTGAAGGGCTCACCTTCTGCGGTGCCCTGCACTTCAATCATGCGGCCGTCTTCGGTCATCACCACGTTCATGTCAGTTTCTGCGGCGGAATCTTCCACATACTCCAGATCGCACAGCGCTTCACCGCCGACGATACCCACAGAAATCGCCGCCACCATACCTTTCAGCGGGCTGGCTTTCAGCTTGCCAGCCGCAACCAGCGCATTCAGCGCATCGGCCAGCGCCACGCAGGCACCGGTAATGGATGCAGTACGCGTACCGCCATCGGCCTGAATCACGTCGCAATCCAGCGTGATGGTGAATTCACCTAGCGCTTGCAAATCCACTGCTGCGCGCAGTGAACGGGCGATCAGACGTTGAATCTCCAGCGTACGTCCGCCCTGTTTGCCTTTGGCGGCTTCACGCGCCATGCGGCTGTGGGTCGAACGCGGCAGCATGCCGTATTCCGCGGTGATCCAGCCTTGACCTTTGCCTTTGAGGAAACGCGGCACGCTCTCTTCGACGGTTGCGGTGCACAGCACTTTGGTTTCGCCGAATTCAACAAGCACAGAGCCTTCTGCATGTTTGGTGTAGTGACGAGTGAGTGTGACGGGACGTGTTTCAGATGCACTACGGCCTGCTGGACGCATGGTTTCTCTCCGGCTTGCTTAGGTTTGGCTGCGCATTATACGGACTTCAGCTGCGGCTGTCCCGCCCGCGATCGCCACAATCCTGGATGAAATTCTGTGGTGGCTGTGGCTAAATGCGCGTTTCCTCCCTTAAAAAGATAAATGATGATCGCGATACTCCATTTCCTGCTGGCGCTGGTGGTGATTTTTGCCCTTGCGCTGTTGGTCAGCCACGACCGCAAACGCATTCGTCCTCGCTTTATTATTCAGCTGCTGATTGTCGAAGCCGCGCTGGGCTGGTTCTTCCTGCACTCGGCCGGCGGCCAATCGGTAGTCACTGCGGTGGGCGGCTTCTTTGAAACCTTATTAACCTACGCCGCGCAAGGGACCAACTTTGTCTTCGGCAATATGGCAGATCAGGGATTAGCCTTTATTTTCCTCGGCGTGCTCTGCCCGATTGTGTTTATTTCCGCACTGATCGGCATTTTGCAGCACTGGCGCATTCTGCCGCTGCTGATTCGCGCCGTTGGCACTCTGTTATCGAAAGTGAATGGCATGGGCAAGCTGGAGTCGTTTAACGCCGTCAGCACCTTGATTCTCGGCCAGTCGGAAAACTTCATTGCCTATAAAGGCATTCTCGCTGATATTTCCGCGCCACGCATGTACACCATGGCGGCGACGGCGATGTCGACGGTTTCGCTGTCGATTGTTGGCGCGTATATGTCGATGATTGATGCCAAATATGTGGTTGCGGCGCTGCTGCTCAATATGTTCAGCACCTTTATTATCCTGTCGATCATCAATCCCACCCGCCCGGAAAACGAAGAGCAGATTGCGCTGGATAAGCTGCATGAAGATCAGAGCTTCTTTGAGATGCTGGGCGAATACATTCTCGCTGGCTTTAAAGTGGCGATGATCATCATGGCGATGCTGATTGGCTTTATCGCGCTGATTGCGGCGATCAATGCGCTGTTTGCGGCAGTATTTGGTTACAGCTTCCAGCATTTACTCGGCTACGTTTTCTATCCGTTTGCATGGCTGGTTGGCATTCCCTCCGCCGATGCTTTGCAGGCGGCGAGTATTATGGCCACCAAACTGGTAGCTAATGAATTTGTCGCGATGATCGAGCTGAAGAAAGTGGCGGCTGAAATGACGCCACGCGGACTGGGGATTCTGTCAGTGTTCCTGGTTTCGTTCGCTAACTTCGCCTCAATCGGCATCGTTGCCGGTGCGATTAAAGGCCTGAACGAGAAACAGGGCAATGTGGTTTCCCGTTTTGGCTGGAAGCTGGTGTATGGCTCCACGCTGGTGAGCTTGCTGTCGGCCGCGTTCGCCGGGCTGTTTATCTGATAACGCATGGCGGCTGCATGGCCGCCATTTTTTAAAACGCCACGCACACCAGTGAATCAACCCGCATCACCGATTCCTGCTCGAAGCGCTGTTTATACACATCACGAAGTTTGTTGATGCTGTCAGAACTCGCCACATCCGGAGTGTGAATCAGCATCAATGCTTTGCTGTTTTCCCGCGCCAGCTTACCGTTCTCGCCCAGCCACTGACCTTTGGCGTCATATACCGATAAACCGTCTTTGAAACGCGGCGTCACATCGTTATCGACAAACTGCTGCCATTCGCTGCTGCTGACGATGCCACCTTTCGGTTTGTTCATGCCAAACCACAACGTTGTTTGCATCATCACGTCACCAGAACCGCATACCGCAACCGGCGCGGTGTTGGGCGGGATCTGATGCGTTTTCGTCGACGGAGCCTGACAGCCAGCGAGCAGTAAGGTTAATAAAGCAGGAAGAGCCAGAGAGCGGAACATCACTTCATCCTTTTAAGCGAACCAGCGCTAAGCATAAGTGTCTGTCGGTAAAAGAGGTAATTTTTTGTTATTCACGCTTAAGTGCGCTTATGCCTGTTAGCGTCGAGGCTGCCTCGCTATACTTCACCCAACATTTCTGAAAAAGAGAAGACGATTATGATCCGCAGTATGACCGCTTACGCCCGCCGCGAAGCCAAAGGCCACTGGGGCAGCGCCGCCTGGGAAATTCGTTCGGTTAACCAGCGCTATCTGGAAACCTATATCCGTCTGCCGGAGCAATTTCGTGGCCTGGAGCCGGTCATCCGCGAGCGCATCCGTAATCGCCTGACGCGCGGTAAAATCGAATGCAACCTGCGTTATGATGCCGATGCCAGCGCACAAGGCGAACTGCAGCTGAATGAATCACTGGCCAAACAGCTGGTGCAGGCCGCCAACTGGGTGAAGATGCAGAGTGATGAAGGCGCGATCAATCCGCTGGATATTCTGCGCTGGCCGGGCGTGATGTCCGCGCAAGAGCAGGATCTCGATGCCATCAACGCCGAACTGCTGGTGGCGCTGGATGGCGCGTTAGATGACTTTATCGAAGCGCGTGAAAGCGAAGGCACCGCGCTGAAAGCGATGATTGAACAGCGTCTGGAAGGCGTATCGCACGAAGTCAGCAAAGTGCGCGCGCAGATGCCAGATGTGATTAAATGGCAGCGCGAGCGTCTGGTCACCAAGCTGGAAGAAGCCGAAGTGCAGCTGGAAAATAATCGCCTGGAGCAAGAGCTGGTGATGATGGCGCAGCGCACCGATGTGTCGGAAGAGCTGGATCGCCTGGATGCGCACGTTAAAGAAACCTACAACATCCTGAAAAAGAAAGAAGCCGTTGGCCGCCGCCTCGACTTTATGATGCAGGAGTTCAACCGCGAGTCGAACACGCTGGCTTCAAAATCAATTAATGCCGAGATCACGACATCAGCGATTGAGCTGAAAGTGTTGATTGAACAGATGCGTGAGCAGATTCAGAACATCGAGTGATCACGCCCTCCATTAATAACGTCAAGTCCGTCATCCTACGGGCTTGACGATTAATGCGGGTTAGCGATTTATTGAGCGTGCCATGCGCGTGTAAGTATGTCGGATACCGCGAATGGCAATGCTGTAAGCCATGATATTTTCAGGCAATGCCATCCCGATGTAACCGGTGTCACCAATATGATGAAGATCTGCGCCCGCCATCTTACTCATTAACGCGATTTGACGAATGGTATTCACATCTGCCCCCTCTTGCGATGTCCCGATCGCGGTCATCGCCAAAGCGCCATGCGAATGAATACATTCAATCAGTGAGGCAACTTTCTGCTGACTCATACCCGGTAGTGTGCCGGGTGCAGGCACTAACACCACATCAACCCCTTGATGCACGAACTCAGCAATATCTTGCTCGGTGAGGATGTCGCTGCCACTCTCCTGAACAATGCCAGCACCATGCATCTTACCGGTGATAATGAGTGCGCTGTTACCAACCGCCTCGCGGATCATTTTCGCCGCTTTAGCCAGCGCACGATTGCTCACACCGTTATTAGGATTGCCCGTGAGAACCAAAATTTTGGCTCCCATTTGCACCAAACGGCAGGCGTTCTCCGCTGTTGCTGCGCGCCCTGGCACCATTTGTAATTCATCAAGATGCGTGGCATTAAAATCAGGATCTACCGCTTCAAGATTGACCCCAATAATACGCCCGGTCAGCCGGCATAATTCATGTAATATTTGTTCCGGCGCAATGTTTGCGGGCATGCCATGAATAACAGGGTTTTCACTGTCGAACATGTTAATCAATATAATATCAGCCCCCTGAGAGGCCGCCAATTCGGCGTTAGTAATATTATGCAGCAAGGGTGAAGTCATGCCGATAGTTTCGCTGACTACCACCCGCCCTTCGCTGGCACGCACAGCATATATCAACGCATCTTTATCCATCGGCAGCAGCTCGGAAGCTGAGCAATCCAGCAAACGTTTATGTGTCATAGAATTTATTCTCTTTGGTAATCATCAGATTAAGACCGGGAAATCTTTGCACAAAATAACATTCAGGCATTCAAAAGATATGTGCCCTGATCAACTCTTTATAAATCTCCCGCCGTAATAGGTAGCGAAAGCAATTCATGAAAAGATTATGATTATTATCAGGTAACGTAACAGAAGGTCTTAATCATTTTAAAATGATTGCATTTCTCTCGCTGTGTATAAGACATGTCTTTAATTTCAGAAAAAATCTATCTAAGTATCACAAGCACCTATCTTATTAACGCTTTTATAATAAAAAACGTTGTTTTTCTGTATATTACTGACGATATTAATATTTTACTTTTCCTATTAATTTATCGAGAAATCTGTCGCCCTTCACTTAGTGCACAAGCAGATGTGAAAGTGAAGTTTACTGATCCAGTCACTGTAGCCATACCAACTCTGATTAGTATGACCGGCACTGCATCCGCATAATGAAATTCTTTTTCAGTGGGTAGAAAATGGCGTTATTGCGCTGGAGGGAGCGGCTCTATTAATATGGGCATGCTTCAAGCCCGTCGTAACCGGTAGCCCTCATGCAAGGCGACGCGCCTATACGTTATGGATGATGATCTTGCCTAATGTGGCACATCTACTTTTGAGCATCCGCTCTAACAGTTAGCGCCACATGCTCTGGTATTAAGCGGTTTGCTGATTTTTCCCATGCTGAGCAACTTATTAATCCTTACGCCCAATGGGAGCGCTATCAGTTTGATGCAAACCTTCATCGTCTAATGACGTTCAACAGCACAAAAGATGTCGGGCAATTAATCCAATTCAAAGTGTGGGCTAGGGAATACCTGACAAAGCACCATGATGCCAATGTAACCTACTCACTGCTTAAAATTGCCATGTTGCAGGGAGACATGGAATGGCAACAGAGACTGCATCAGCGCGGTCATCAGCTTTTTCCTGAAGACAAACGCTTTAATCTTCCTGAGCAAAGTAAATAAAGCGTAAAGATTAGTGTGTCCTTATTAACAGACAGTTCTTAATCCACTACGTGATGGCTATTTTGACTTCTTTAGGACGAGTTTACCCTGCTGTTTTTAAAGGGAATGAATAAAAGGTGATAGAATGAGGCCGTTCTAACCATGAATGTGCTCAATCCTGAGGATTGCAGAGATTGGGTAACATTGACGGCACTTTTTGCTAAAGTGCTGGTCGTAATCAATACAGTTGTACCGCTCCAGGAACTCAGGGACCCTTTTTCTTCGTGCGATACATTTTTCCCCGACATGAAGGCGTTATGACGAAATCCAGGCAGTTCCGTTCCAAACTTCTGCATCCCCGTTATTGGTTTACCTGGTTTGGGCTAGGTGTGCTGTGGCTGCTGGTGCAACTTCCTTACCCCATTCTGATCCGGCTTGGTGCTGGCGCTGGCAAATTGTCGCGTCACTTCCTGAAGCGCCGCGAACGCATCACCCGTCGCAATATCGAGCTGTGCTTCCCCAATATTAAGGAAGAGAAAATCGAGGCGATGATCGCCGGCAACTTCGAATCGCTAGGAATGGCGCTGGCAGAAACCGGCATTGCCTGGTTCTGGTCTGATGCACGCGTGCGTCGTTACTTCGAAGTGCATGGTCTGGAAAACCTGCAGCACGCACAAAGCCACCAGCGTGGTGTGATGGTCATCGGTGTGCACTTTATGTCGCTGGAACTGGGCGGCCGCATTACCGGTTTATGCCAGCCAATGATGGCGATGTATCGTCCGCACAATAATCAGGCGATGGAGTGGGCACAAACCAAGGGTCGCATGCGTTCGAATAAAGCGATGATCGATCGTCGCGATTTGCGCGGCATGGTGCAGGCGCTAAAAAAAGGCGAAGCGGTCTGGTTCGCACCGGATCAGGATTACGGCCCCAAAGGCAGCGTGTTTGCTCCGCTGTTTGCGGTGAAACAAGCGGCGACCACCAACGGCACCTATGTTTTGTCTCGTCTGGCAAAACCGGCAATGCTGACCATCGTATTGATTCGTAACCAGGATAAGAGCGGTTATCAGCTGATTATTCAGCCTGAACTGGAAAATTATCCGTATGAAGATGAAGCCGCTGCCGCTGCTTACATGAATCGCGTGATTGAGAATGAAATTCTGCGCGCGCCCGACCAATATCTGTGGCTGCATCGTCGCTTCAAAACCCGTCCGCCGGGTGAAGCGTCTCTCTATATCTAATCTCTTGATGCAGCAGGTTTTCACCTGCTGCTCATTTTCTCTGCTCACATTTGACAACTATTCTTAACGAAAAACAGGTTTGTCAAAATCTGCCCCGCCTCTTGTAATGGTCGCCTTCTCCCCTCTTTGACCAGAACCATGACACAGCACTTTCACTGCAAATTTATCGCGCTGGCCGTTGCCACTGCGCTGCTGGCCAGTTGTGCCAATCCACAAGGCTTACACCCCAAAAACACGCTGCTTGATGCTAACGCTCTGCAAGCCAGTCAATCCCTGAAAAACGCGCATTTCAGCGCCGCGAATTGGCCAAAAAGCGCATGGTGGCAAGGTTTTAACGATGCTCAACTCAATCGAATGATTGATGATGCGATGGCATCCAGCCCGGATTTGCAGGTAGTCAACGCGCAAGCGGATAAAGCCAATGCACAAGTGATTGCCGCCGATGCCGAACGCTATCCGGTTGTCGATCTCAACGCGGGCATTACGCGCTCGCGTGTGGCAAAAGTGGATGATCCGCTGCTGGAGGGGAAAAGCTATAGCACGCTGCGCACCGCTAACGTTGGCTTGAGCTACACCTTCGATTTATGGGGCGGCAAAAAAGATGCCGCTGAAGCCGCATTGGGGCAAGCACGTGCCAGCGAGTTGGATCGTCAGGCCAGTCAGTTAACGCTGGCCGCGAACGTGACGCGAGCGTGGAACAACCTTAATCTCGCCTGGAATAATGCCGAACTGGCGCAGCAGAATGCCGGGCGTGCGGCGGGTATCGCCAAAATTCAGCAGCAATATGTCAGCGCTGGCCTCACTTCCGATTACCAATATAAGCAGGCGCTGTCGCAGCAGAAAACCGCGCGAGCCGAATTGACGCAAGCTCAACAGCAAGTCACCGATGCCGGTATTCAGCTTTCAACGCTGATAGGTAAAGGCCCAGATTACTGGCACCAGCTAAAACCGGCGCAAATGAATGTGCCGGTCGCCGCCATGCTGCCAAACGCCATTCCGGCCGAACTGCTGGGTCGTCGTCCGGATGTGGTGGCCGCGCGCTGGCGCGTTGAAGCGGCATCAAAACAGATCGCCGCCAGCAAAACCGAGTTCTATCCCAACATCAATTTGGTGGCCGAAGCCGGCACCAAATCACTGCTCGGCGATGCCTTGTTTGGTGCGCCAAGCCGCTTCTTTAATGTGGGACCGAGTTTGTCATTGCCGATCTTTGACGCGGGCAAACGTCGCGCCGATTTAGCAGAGAGCGACGCCGATTACGATCTGGCGGTAGCGCAGTACAACAAATTGCTGATTAGTTCACTGGGTAATATCAGCGACACCATTACTCAGTTGCAGTCGATTCAGGATCAGCTGGCGCAACAGGAAAGCGCCAACCAGCTGATTCACAGCGCGTGGGATGATTTGCATCGTGAATACGCAGCGGGCCTGCGTCCTTATCTTGATGTGCTGACAATCCAAAATCAGCTGATCGAATCCGACCAGAAACTGGTGGCGCTGAAGGCGCAGCAGATTAACCTTGCGGTGGTTTTGATAGAAGATTTGGGCGGCGGATTCCAGAGCTCCAACTCTAAAGTTTAAAAAGTCACCATCCATGGCGGCCCTGCGCAGGAATGTGCCGATTTTGTCGGCTGGCATTCTGCCGTGCATTGATGAATCATAGTCCGCACTGTGTAATCACCTGCGGACTATTATGATGGAACAGAATATTGAGGCTGGCTGGTTGCGGCCTCTGATTGCCGACCGACTCACACCTTACCTCGAAATTGATGCAGCGCGCCTGCAACGCAACCTGCAACAGATGCAGCAAAAAGCCGATGCCGCTGGCGTCACGCTACGTCCTCATATCAAAACCCATAAAAGCGTCTGGATTGCTGAGCAGCAGCGAAAGCTCGGCGCGCGCGGCATTACCGTATCTAAACCGAGTGAAGGCATCGCCTTCATTCTCGGTGGCGAACGCGATCTGCTGCTGGCTTACCCCGTAGTGCATGCCGAAACGCTGAAAGAACTTTTGGCGGTGGCCGTACAACATCAGGCGCGCATTACCTGCATTGCGGATTGCACGCATGGCGTGGCGGCAATAGCGGCTGCACATCAGCGCCAGCCCGATTGCCAGCTGGCGTTAGCCATCAAAGTGGATGTGGGATTACATCGCATCGGTGTTGATCCGCACGGCGATGCCGCCGTTACGCTGGCGCAGCAGATACAGGGTGCGGGCCTCACGTTTGCCGGGCTGGTTTCTCATGCCGGTCACGCTTATGGCGCAGGCAACGCCGCAGCGATTGCCGACGTTGCTCTGCAGGAAATCACATTGATGCGTGATCTGCAGCAGCGCCTGATTGCCGCTGGTTTTGCGCACTGCCCGATTTCAGTCGGTTCAACGCCAACGGCATTGGCGGCACCCGTCGCGCAGGGAAGCAATGAAATCCGCCCCGGCAATTATGCGCTGCTCGATCTCACCGCATGGCGTTTAGGTCTTTGCACGCCAGAGGCGTTGGCGCTGAGCGTGGTAACGCGCGTGGTAGCGGTCAATCCGCACTTCGCCATTATTGATGCCGGTTCCAAAATGCTTAGCTCTGATAAAGGGCCGCACGGCACCAATGCCAGCGGATTTGGTATCGCCGTCGATGAGCAAGGCAATCATTATGAAGTGATGAAGCTGTCGGAGGAGCATGGTTTCCTGCAATATGCTGAACAGGCACCCACCGTTGGCGCGCTGCTGCGCATCTTCCCTAACCACAGCTGCGCGGTGGTTGCGCAGTCCGATCGCTTCGTGCTGCGCCATGCTGATGATACGGGTGAAGAGCAGGCTATTCAGGGACGCGGCAAGTTTATCTGATTACAGCGTTTTCACGGAAACCGCTGCTGACCCACACTTCCATGACCGGGCCGTTTGCAGCCCGGTATCAGCGTGCTTTAATGGCTGTATCACATCAGGAGGTCCCATGCTGCCATCTCAGACCGTCACACTAACGGTTCCACGCAACTGGTTAGATTTGTATGAAACCATCTGGAAACCGGAATGCTTTGCCAAATGGGCTAGCGGACTCAGCGCCAGTACGCTGACGCAGGAAGGGAACAGCTGGAAAGCCAAAGGTCCCGAGGGAACGGTAAAGATTCGCTTTACCCCACACAATCCCTTTGGCGTGATGGATCACTGGATTGATACCGGAACGGGTAAAGAGATTTATATGCCGATGCGGGTAATTGCCAATGAGCAAGGTGCGGAAGTGGTGATGGTGGTTTATCGTCAAGCATTCATGTCTGACGAGAAGTTTGCCGAGGATGTTGCATGGGTAAAACGCGACCTGGAACAGCTTCTTCATCTGTTAACTCATTAGAATCAATGGATTATGCAGAGATCGCTTCTTTAACGCATGCTGGAATCAATCAATAAAAATCGCTTACTTTTTTGCTCAGTAGCGTTTAACTGTTTTGCTCAAACCTTCACGTATTTATCTGTTAAACACCAGTCTGGCTTAAGCATTCTCAACAGGAAAATTCCTGGTGAGGATGTGCAGAAAAATGCTGAGTGCCTCTGATTTATCAAAGTTTTTTCTGTATTTCTTTATCGCCGATTCATTCAACCGTATGGAATGAAGAAAAGCACTAATAAATAGTAAATCATTCGCCTTATATATTCTGATGCAAATTCTGAAACCATTTATTCCTGCGGTCTATTTATAGGAGTTTTCTGATGGTGTTAAATTAATTAAAACACGGTATAACTCATTTCACACACAGCAGTAACCATAATAACAACAGCAGGGAAATAACATGGATCGCTCAACCTATCCTTTGTTATCAGAAAAAGAATTTGTTGAGATTGCCAGCCGGATGCTGGCCGGGGAATATATAAACTCAAAGGGATTTTATAATGATCTTACGGATTTCCTCCGCACAGGAGGAGATACCATTAAGACAACAACATCATTAAGCGCCAGGGTCATCTTAATAAATTCAGAACATCATTTAATTGAACGCATTTTTACGTGGCAAAACCTGAAAGGTATATCAGGGCTGCGTCAGGATGCGCTGCATTGATGTAAGCTGTGCTTTGGCCTGTGGCCAGAGTAAACCCTTAATTGCACTGGTACATGTACCATAATGAGCAGAATATGGCGATAAGAGAAAAAAATCTGACCAACGCTAAATGGTCAATTTTGTCATCGATTAAAATCGTCGGCATTGGTGTTTTACAACTTTCACTTCTGGCACAAATACTCCAGGCAAACGAGTTAAATTTACTCGCCATTGCTATTGTAATGTTATTGATTATTGACACACTGGCCGATCGCGGATTTGGCAATGCCATTATCAGAACTAAAAACCTGAACAATAGCGATCTCTCAATATTATATTGGGGGAATGTATTATGCGGACTCGCTATTTTTGCCGCGCTGTTTATTGGTAGCGATATTTCTAGTCGAATGATGAATCAACCCGAAATGGCAATAATGCTGGAAATGATTTCGGTCATCTTCATTATTATTCCGCAGGGACAACATTATCGCGCCATATTACAGCGGGAAAACCAATTTTCGCACATCGCTTTTGCGGAAACATCTTCTGTACTGGTGGGATTAAGCGTCACACTGTTTACCGTGTGGCTGACACCTTCAGTGCTGTGCGCCATCTGGGGCTACCTCGCCATGGTATCCATCAGAATGCTGATCTACTGCTACTACGGTCGCTCCTGGTTCCAGCCAGAATACCGCTTTAGCCTGAAAAGTTTCGCTAACGTGCGAGCAAGAAACGGATAATAAAAACAAGTCTGTATGGTGGGCTCTGGGCATCTGAAAAGATGCGTTCGCGTGCTGGTCGCCAGCACGCTTTTTTCTTTTTAGGCTTCCAGTAACTCTTCCAGTGACTGAAAACTGAGTTCACTTAACTTGCCGTTACGCTGCAAGCGCAGCCAACTCACTATCATGCGTAACTCATCAATCACCATGTAGAGATCGGCCATATCATTCTTGCTTTTGACCTGCAGTCGCGCCAGTGCATTGAGTTTGTGTGCATTCACTGTTTTGTGACTGATGCCTAAGCGAATGCCGATGTGCTCTATGCTGTAACCCCACGCCATCATCAGTAATACCCTTAATTGCCTGTCTGGCAAAAGAATATCCGCACCTTCAACTAACTGAATTTGGGCATTAGTGTTGATGCTGGTGAGAAGACGGCTGGAAAGTATCTGACGAGAGGATTTTAAGTCCAACACCGTCAGCGAAGGCAGGTAACGACTGAGCGCATGCATCAGCGGTAACAAACGCCGCGTCAGCACCACGATTTGCATCGTGGGAAACTGCTGCTGTAAGGCGTAAAGCACTTTTAAGGTGCCGGTTAGCGGCATATTTTCATGAAAGATACACACCAGCAAACGCGGTTTCATCTTTTCGCACTTCGCCATGACCGTGCTGAGAGACCATAGCTCATGCAGCTGAAACGCAACAGGTAACGAGGACAAAAGACTCTCAAGCCCCAGCGCCGCCAGTTTGTCAGAGGAGAAAAAGAGAATGTCTTCGTTACGAGTTTTCATGCCTGTCCAATAGTTGCTACGCGTGATGCCTGAGAGCGGAAATCCTGCTTCAATTGCCAGTAATCACGTACGACACAAACTGGCTAGAACTTAAGAAGAGAAGATCTGCCCCTCTTCGCATCATTTATACTTATGCGAAAAGGTCAATAACTGCAGATTTATCCCGCCTGCTAAGCCTGTTAGCATGCACGCCATCAAAAAGCCTAATCCGATAACGCTTTATTTAGAAAATCTCAGTGGTCTACACTCTGAGAAATCTTTAGCCTTGCCGCCAATTTACTGGAGTGCTCTATGTTGTTAACCGTTCTCTATATTATTGGTATTACAGCCGAAGCCATGACCGGCGCGCTGGCGGCAGGACGTCGTAAAATGGACCTGTTTGGCGTGATCATCATCGCCTCGGTCACCGCCATTGGCGGCGGTTCGGTGCGTGACATTTTGCTGGGCCACTATCCGCTCAGTTGGGTTAAAAACCCGGAGTACATCATGATCGTGGCTGCGGCTGCGGTTGTGACCACCTTTGTTGCACCGCTAATGACGCACCTGCGCAAAGTGTTTCTGGTGCTGGATGCGCTGGGTTTAGTGGTGTTCTCGATTATTGGCGCCCAGGTTGCACTGGATAGCGGGCACGCCTCCATCATTGCTGCCATCGCCGCCGTGATCACTGGCGTATTCGGCGGAGTGCTGCGCGATATGTTCTGCAACCGCATTCCGCTGGTGTTCCAGAAAGAGCTGTATGCCGGTATCGCTTTTGCCTCGGGCTGGATGTATATCCTGTTGTTGAAAACGCCGCTGGCGCATGAAGCGGTGGTGATCATCACGCTACTGTTCGGCTTCTTCGCCCGCTTGCTGGCGCTGCGTTTCCGCCTCGGTTTGCCGATCTTCAACTATCCCCATCCTGAACATTGAATCAGTTGCAGGAATCTCCTGCTGCTGCAGAAAGTGAATCAACTGCTGCAGGTGCGCATCCTGCAGCATCATCACAATCCGTTGTGCTAACACGCTACCGATACCGGGCAGTTGCTGCCAGCTTTCCGCCGTTCGCGCCAGCAACTGCGACCACTGCGCATCCGGTAAAGCCTGTAACGCTGCACGCGGCAACGGCAAGCCAAGCGCACTCACCCAGCGTCGCAGCGGCTGCTCACGCGTCAGGTTAAAGCGGTGCCAGATAAGTTGCGCGCGAGCCGGCGTGATGCCATTAGCCTGCGCAATCTGATCCGGCGTCAGTGTCAGCCAGGAAAAGAGATGGCTGATAGCGCCGCTATCCAGTAGGCGCTGCCAGCTGCTGCGCTGAACACCCGCAATATCGAGTACCGACTTCTGGCTGAGCCAGCTAAGGCGAGATAAAAACTGCGCCCGGCAGTCGGCGCTAAAGTGCAGACAGGTTAAGCCGTGGAATTCACCCTCCTGTGGCGACGCTGGATAATCGCGCTGCGCCACACGCCAAATCACGCGCTCCAGTCGCGGAATGCCTAATCCCGCCAGCGTGAGCGTCACCTCATCACCCGCGATCACATCCAGTTCCCGCCAGCGTCGCAGGGAACCAATGTTTACCCGGCGTACCGTTTTGTCCTCCAGTTGTACCGGTATCAGATTTAGCACCACAGCGATCTTGCCCGTGCGGCCCACATTGAAATCCACTGACAGCACTTCGCTGCTGACTTCTGCTGGTTGATACTTCCATGCCGCTGACCAACTGCCCTGGCCGGGCTGCCAGTCGCGCCCTGCGCTGACAGGTGATTGATGGATTACCACGCCGTCGGTGACAAACGGCAGCGATTCGCGGAACCAGCGATCGCGCCATACCGCGACTTCCTCTTCATTACTCACCTGACGGCTCCAGCTCTGCGCCAGCCCAAATCCCCATTGTGTGAGCTGCGCCAGACGATCGGGCATTGAATTGGGTCCATCCGGCCACGCCCAGATAAATACGCCAAGGCGCTCAAGCAGCGGGCTGGTGTCGTGGCGCATCATCGCTCCCGCCACCTGAGCGCGCGCGTTCTTGCCGCCGTCACGCGCCTGTTGATGATCGGTCATTTGCAGAAACAGCTCACCTTGCAGCACCACTTCCTCACGCAAGGTATCCAGCCGCTGCGGGATGGAGGGAATATGTGCGGATTTGGCCAGCCACTCTTCGCCACGCAAACCATCGCCGCGGCTGATCAATGAGGCCAACTTACCCTGTCGATATACTAAAGTAACGGCGACGCCATCGACTTTCGGCTGCAGCCATAGCGCAGATTTGTCCTGCATCCAGTACGCCACTGCCAGCTTATCGCGCAGTTTGCGCACGCCGGTATGCGCCACCGGATGATGCGTACTGCCATCGGTGGTGAGTTGTGCATCGTAGGTGGCGTGCGCCGGAGTGAAACAGCGCTGCCACTGCTGTAATCGCAGTTGCAGGCTGTCGTAATCGGCATCGGTCACCAGATTTGTGCCCTGCCGGTAATACGCGTCATCCCACTGTCGTAGCTGGGTTTGCAGCTGTGTGATTTCCTGCCCCGCGCGCACCGGCGACCAATTCGGGCAGAGCGCTTCGGCCCAGCAACCCATACTGAATAAGCAACACAATAGACTCAGGCATCCTTTCATCTTCGCTCTCCTTTTTCGCTATTGGAGCGCGCAGCGCAGGCCTTTACCAGCCATGAAGATTGTGCGCTGGATGCTGATTCCAGAGATTAAATTGCTGTTGCAGCCTGCTACATCAGCCTCTGGCGCGGCTTCACAGAAAAAAGAATTGCCTCAGCCAAGCGGCAAACGCTGCGTGACCACCCCAAGCCGTGTATACTGTGCAGGAAATCGACTCCGCTCTTTACTCAATTCAAGATAACCATGGCTCAAGGCACGCTTTATATAGTTTCCGCCCCCAGCGGCGCGGGTAAATCCAGCCTGATTCAGGCGCTGTTAAAGACACAACCGCTGTACGATACGCAGGTGTCTATTTCTCATACCACCCGTGGCGTGCGTCCCGGTGAAGCTCATGGTGAGCACTACTTTTTCGTCTCTAAGTCCGAATTCGAGACCATGATTGCAACAGACGACTTCCTCGAACATGCGGAAGTGTTTGGCAATTATTACGGTACGTCACGCGCTGCGATTGAGCAGGTGCTGGCGACCGGCGTGGACGTCTTCCTGGATATCGACTGGCAAGGTGCGCAGCAAATTCGCCAGAAAATGCCGGCCGCTCGCAGCATCTTTGTGCTGCCGCCTTCTACCGAAGAGTTGGATCGTCGCCTGCGTGGCCGCGGTCAGGACAGCGAAGAGGTGATTGCCCGTCGTATGCAACAGGCCGTGGCGGAAATGAGCCACTACGCCGAATATGACTATTTAATTGTTAATGATGATTTCGATCTGGCGCTGTCAGATCTGAAAACCATTATTCGCGCAGAACGTCTGCGTATGGGTCGCCAAAAATCGCGACATGATGCTTTAATCAGCAAACTATTGGCAGTCTGAATTCACTTTCAGTATTATGCCCAGTCATTTCTTCATCATCTGTGGAGTAGCACACCTATGGCACGCGTAACCGTTCAGGACGCAGTAGAGAAAGTTGGTAACCGTTTTGACCTGGTGTTGGTCGCTGCACGTCGTGCACGTCAGATGCAGGTAGGCGGTAAAGATGCGCTGGTTCCGGAAGAGAACGATAAGCCAACCGTTATCGCCCTGCGCGAAATCGAAGAAGGTTTGATCACTACCCAGATTCTGGATGTCCGTGATCGTCAGGAACAGCATGAGCAGGAAGCCGCTGAGTTACAAGCCGTTACCGCTATCGCTGAAGGTCGTCGTTAACAGCACTTCGCAGGTCGCCCTTGTATCTGTTTGAAAGCCTCAATCAACTGATTGAAAAATACTTGCCTGAGGAGCAAATTAAGCGCCTCAAGCAAGCTTATCTAGTCGCGCGTGATGCCCACGAGGGTCAAACACGCTCCAGCGGCGAGCCTTATATCACCCATCCTGTTGCTGTAGCCTGCATTCTGGCCGAGATGAAACTCGACCACGAAACGCTAATGGCGGCGCTGCTGCATGATGTGATCGAAGATACGCCCGCCACTTACCAGGATATGGAACAGCTGTTTGGTAAAAGCGTTGCCGAACTGGTAGAAGGTGTATCCAAGCTCGATAAGCTGAAGTTCCGCGACAAGAAAGAAGCGCAGGCTGAAAACTTCCGCAAAATGATCATGGCGATGGTGCAGGATATCCGCGTCATCTTGATCAAACTGGCTGACCGCACGCACAACATGCGCACGCTCGGCGCGTTACGTCCGGATAAAAAACGTCGTATCGCGCTGGAAACGCTGGAGATTTACAGTCCTCTGGCGCACCGCCTTGGTATTCATCACCTGAAAACAGAACTGGAAGAGCTCGGCTTTGAAGCGCTCTACCCGAACCGTTTCCGCGTGATTAAAGAGGTGGTGAAAGCGGCGCGCGGTAACCGTAAAGAGATGATTCAGAAGATCCTTGCTGAAATCGACGGTCGCTTACAGGAAGCAGGTATTCCCTGCCGCGTAAGTGGACGCGAAAAACATCTTTACTCGATCTACCGCAAAATGCACCTGAAAGAGCAGCGTTTTCACTCGATCATGGATATCTATGCCTTCCGCGTCATCGTGAAAGATCTGGATACCTGTTATCGCGTGCTCGGACAGATGCATAGCTTGTACAAACCGCGTCCCGGACGCGTAAAAGATTACATCGCCATTCCCAAGGCCAACGGCTATCAATCGCTGCATACTTCAATGATCGGCCCACACGGCGTACCGGTTGAAGTGCAGATCCGTACTGAAGATATGGATCAGATGGCAGAAATGGGTGTGGCAGCACACTGGGCGTATAAAGAGAGCGGCGAAGTCAGCGGTACTACCGCGCAGATTCGTGCTCAGCGCTGGTTACAAAGCCTGCTGGAGCTGCAACAAAGCGCCGGTAGCTCATTTGAATTTATCGAAAGCGTGAAATCCGATCTCTTCCCGGATGAGATCTACGTGTTCACGCCGGAAGGCCGCATCGTCGAATTGCCGGCTGGCGCCACGCCGGTCGATTTCGCCTATGCGGTGCATACCGATATCGGTCATGCCTGCGTCGGCGCACGCGTCGATCGCCAGCCTTACCCGCTGTCACAATCGCTGACCAGCGGTCAAACCATTGAAATCATCACCGCGCCGGGCGCTCGTCCGAACGCTGCCTGGCTCAATTTCGTCGTCAGCTCGAAAGCGCGCGCCAAAATCCGTCAGCTGCTGAAAAACCTCAAACGTGAAGACTCCGTCAACCTGGGTCGTCGTCTGTTGAGCCACGCGCTCGGCGGCAGCAAGAAGCTGGCAGAGATTCCGGTTGAGAACATTCAGCACGAACTTGAGCGCATGAAGCTGACCGCCATCGATGATTTGCTGGCAGAAATCGGCCTGGGCAACGCCATGAGCGTGGTGGTGGCAAAGAACTTGCTGCAGTCAGGCAGTGAAGAGCCGCAGAGCAACAGCAAACGCAAAAAGCTGCCGATCAAAGGCGCGGATGGCGTGCTGATTACCTTTGCCAAATGCTGCCGTCCAATTCCTGGTGACCCGATTGTGGCGCACGTTAGTCCCGGCAAAGGTTTGGTGGTGCATCACGAATCCTGCCGTAACATCCGTGGCTACCAAAAAGAGCCTGAAAAGTTCATGCCGGTTGAGTGGGATAAAGTGACCGACCAGGAATTTGTCGCAGAGATTAAAGTCGACATGTTCAATCATCAGGGCGCACTGGCGAATCTGACCGCTGCAATCAACACTGCCAGTTCCAATATTCAGAGCCTGAATACCGAAGAGCGTGATGGTCGCGTGTATAGCGCCTTTATCCGCCTCACCGCGAACGATCGCGTCCATCTGGCGAATATTATGCGCAAAATTCGCGTAATGCCGGACGTGATCAAAGTTCACCGCAACCGTAACTAGCCCATGAACGCTCAACGTTTTGCCCGAATTCAGGAGATGCTGGCCCTGCGCCAGCACGATCTCACCGTCTGCATGGAACAGGTGCATAAACCGCATAACGTCTCGGCGGTGATCCGTACCGCCGATGCGGTGGGCATTCATGAAGTGCACGCCGTCTGGCCAAGCGTGCGTATGCGCACCATGGTTTCCGCTTCGGCCGGCAGCAACAGTTGGGTGAAGGTTAAAACGCATCAGCATATTGCAGATGCAGTGCGTCATCTGAAGGATGAAGGCATGCAGGTGCTGGCGACCAATCTGTCCGCCAAAGCGGTAGATTTTCGCGACATCGATTACACCAAACCGACCTGCATTCTCATGGGTCAGGAAAAAACCGGTATTACCGCTGAAGCGCTGGCGCTGGCCGATCAGGACATCGTTGTGCCGATGGTGGGCATGGTGCAGTCGCTCAATGTCTCGGTAGCTTCCGCGCTGATTTTGTATGAAGCGCAACGTCAGCGACAGAATGCCGGTATGTATCAGCGCACCTACAGCCTGCTGGATGAAGATGAGCAGCAGCGTTTGCTATTCGAAGGCGGTTATCCGGTGCTGGCTCGCGTCGCTAAGCAGAAAGGCCTGCCGTATCCGCACATCAATGGTCAGGGCGAAGTAGAAGCCGACGCCGAGTGGTGGGCCACCATGCAATCAACAGGTAGAAAATGAAAGGCCGTCTGCTGGATGCCATCCCGCTCAGTACCCTGACCGGCGTCGGCGCCAGTCAGGCGGGCAAGCTGGCCAAACTTGGCCTGTTCACCATTCAGGATCTACTGCTGCATCTGCCACTGCGTTACGAAGATCGCACCCAACTGTATAAAATCAATGACCTGCTGCCCGGCGTTTATGCCACGGTGGAAGGTGAAGTGCTGAGCAGCGAAATCACATTTGGTCGCCGCCGCATGTTGGTGTGCAACATCAGCGATGGCAGCGGCATGCTGACCATGCGCTTCTTTAATTTCAATGCCGGGATGAAAAACAGCCTGGCGCCGGGCCGTCGCGTTACCGCCTACGGCGAGATTAAGCGCGGTCAGCGCGGTGCTGAAATCATTCATCCCGAGTATCGCGTACAGGGCGAACAAGGCGGCGTTGAGCTGCAGGAAACCCTGACGCCGGTTTATCCCACTACCGAAGGCATTCGCCAGGCGACACTGCGCAATCTCACCGATCAGGCGTTGACGTTGCTGGAGAGCTGCCCAATTGCCGAGCTGCTACCATCGGAGCTGAGCGGCGGGCTGATTAGCCTGCCGGATGCACTACGCACGCTGCATCGTCCACCGCCGGATCTGCGTTTAAGTGAGCTGGATACTGGCCGCCATCCAGCACAGAAACGCTTAATTCTGGAAGAGCTACTGGCGCATAACCTCAGCATGCTAGCCGTACGCGCCGGTGCGCAGCGCCATCATGCATTGCCGATGACGGCGCGCCACGAGCTGGTTGATCAGCTACTGGCGGCGCTGCCCTTCTCGCCAACCGGTGCGCAACAGCGTGTGGTGGCAGAAATTGAAAAGGATTTGGCCAACGATTTTCCGATGATGCGTTTGGTGCAGGGCGATGTCGGCTCCGGTAAAACGCTGGTGGCCGCACTGGCGGCACTGAACGTCATCGCACACGGCAAACAGGTAGCGCTGATGGCACCGACCGAGCTGCTGGCCGAGCAGCATGCCAACAACTTCCGCCAGTGGTTTGCTCCGCTGGGAATTGAAGTGGGCTGGCTGGCGGGCAAGCAGAAAGGCAAAGCGCGTGAAGCGCAGCAGGAAGCCATTGCCAGCGGTCAGGTCGCGATGGTGGTCGGCACCCACGCGCTGTTCCAGGAACAGGTGAAATTCAACGGCATGGCGCTGGTGATCATTGATGAGCAGCATCGCTTTGGCGTGCACCAGCGCTTAGCGCTGTGGGAAAAAGGCGAGGAGCAAGGTTTCCATCCGCATCAGCTGATCATGACCGCTACGCCGATTCCGCGCACGCTGGCGATGACGGCTTACGCCGATCTCGATACCTCCACCATCGACGAACTACCGCCAGGTCGTACGCCGGTGACCACGGTGGCGATTCCCGACAGCCGCCGCAGTGAGATCATCACGCGCGTGCAAAGCGCCTGCCACGAAGGGCGTCAGGCTTATTGGGTGTGTACGCTGATTGAAGAGTCGGAAGTGCTGGAAGCGCAGGCGGCAGAAGCAACGTGGGAAGAGCTGAAAGTGGCGCTGCCCGATTTGCAGGTTGGCCTGGTACACGGCCGCATGAAGCCTGCCGAAAAGCAGGCGGTGATGGCGGCGTTTAAGGCCAATGAAATCCAGCTGCTGATCGCCACCACGGTGATCGAAGTGGGCGTGGATGTGCCGAATGCCAGCCTGATGATTATCGAAAACCCGGAACGTCTCGGTTTGGCTCAGTTACATCAGCTGCGCGGCCGCGTAGGCCGTGGTGCTGTCGCTTCACACTGCGTGTTGTTGTACAAAGCGCCGCTCAGCAAAACCGCGCAGAAGCGGTTGCAGGTGCTGCGCGATAGCAACGACGGCTTCGTGATTGCCCAGCACGATCTGGAGATTCGCGGTCCGGGTGAAATGCTCGGCACACGTCAAACCGGCAACGCCGAGTTTAAAGTAGCGGATTTACTGCGCGATCAGGGCATGATTCCCGAAGTTCAGCGCGTGGCGCGTCATATCCACCAGCACTATCCAGAGCAGGCGCAGGCACTGATTGAGCGCTGGCTGCCGGAAACCGAGCGCTACAGTAACGCTTAATCCGCCGTCTTGCTTTTATCGATGGCAATAAAATCCCCGACAAATTTCTGCAGCAGACGCGCCAGCTCGGCGCGCTCTTCATCCGGCCAGCTGGCAAACAGGTTCTGATAAATTTGCGCGCGCGCCGCATCGATTTTGTCAGTCATCGCTTTACCTGCCGCAGTGATCACCGCTTCATTCACCCGTTTGTCTTTGGCATTTTTCTGGCGCTGCGCCAGCCCTAACTCCTCCAGCTTCGCCACCTGACGACTGACGGTGGTGTAATCGCGTCCGGCCCGCTCCGCCAGCTCCACCACGCCAATTGGCCCGAAGCGACCGATTTGAATCAGTAGCGGAAACAGCGCACGATCGAGCTGAATATTTGACTCTTTTATCAATAATTCATCACGTTGTGGACGATTGAAAGTTCCTACAATCATCAGCAGCGCGTTGTGCAGATCATCAAATGCAGCACCATTATGTGTATTTTGCACACTTTTCATTGACGTTATCCTGAGGTAAGCCTAATGTGTGCATATTACACATAGTTTCCGCTTAACTGAAGGTGAAAGCATGAAAGCAGCGATAGTTTCCGCGGCAGGTGAACTGCCCGTTTACGGTGATTTTCCTGAACCGCAGGCTGATGAAAGCCATGTGGTGGTAACAGTGAAAGCCGCCGCCGTTAGCCAGCTGGCAAAAGCACGCGCCGCCGGAACGCATTACAGCGCGGCCGCGCACTATCCCTTTATTACCGGCATCGATGGTACCGGCACGCTGAGTAATGGCGATCCGGTTTACTTCCTTGCCTTTAATGCACCTTGGGGCAGCATGGCGGAGAGAACCTTAGTGCCCGCCGACAGCATCGTTTCGTTGCCGCCGAAATTGGATCCGGTGCTGGCCGCTGCGCTGGCGAATCCGGGCATGTCATCCTGGGCGGCATTAACCCGACGCGCCCAGCTGCGCACTGGTGAAACCGTATTGATCAATGGCGCAACCGGCACGTCGGGCGGTTTAGCGGTGCGTATCGCACAGCATCTGGGTGCAGGCAAAATTATCGCCACCGGTCGTAATCGCGCCGCGCTGGATCAACTGCGCGCGCAGGGCGCCGACCTCACTTTCACGCTGGATGAATTGCCGGACGCGTTACCGGCGTTGATGAAAGAAGGTGTTGATGTGGTACTCGATTATCTGTGGGGCCAGAGCGCACTCGATATCATGCACGCCGCCGTAGCGGGCGGAGAGAAAACGGTACGCTTTGTGCAAATCGGTTCCTTAAGCGGACAGGAAATTACCCTGCACAGTAAACTGCTGCGCTCGTCCGGGCTGACATTAATGGGCAGCGGCCTCGGCAGCGTGTCGGATAAAGAGTTGATCGCCTGCATCGGCGAAATGCTGACGGCCGCCGCCGAGAGCGATTTTTCGATCGCCTTCCAGATGCGCTCGCTGAGTGACGTCGCGCTGGCGTGGCAGGAAGATGACAGCCGTTGCCGTACGGTGTTTACGCTTTAGATCAACGGAAGTAAAAAGGGGCATTGCAAACGATTGCTTTCACAACGCAACCGTTTAAAATCGCCCCTTTGTTGTAATTGAGAACGTCCACCATGTCCGTCAACACCGCTGAAACTCGCCAGCCTGCCAGCGCTGCAAGCCCGAAAAGTGAACTGATTTACCGCCTCGAAGACCGTCCACCGTTACCGCAAACCTTGTTTGCTGCCTGTCAGCATTTGCTGGCGATGTTTGTCGCGGTGATTACGCCAGCGCTGCTGATTTGCCAGGCGCTGGGTTTACCGGCACAGGACACGCAACACATCATCAGCATGTCGCTGTTTGCCTCGGGCGTGGCATCCATTCTGCAAATCAAAACCTGGGGACCGGTGGGCTCTGGCCTGTTGTCGATTCAGGGCACCAGCTTTAACTTCGTGACGCCGCTGATCATGGGCGGCATGGCGCTGAAAAATGGTGGCGTTGATGTGCCGACCATGATGGCGGCGCTGTTTGGCACGCTGATGGTGGCGTCTTGTACCGAAATGGTGCTGTCACGCGTGTTGCACCTGGCGCGCCGCATCATTACGCCGCTGGTTTCCGGCATTGTGGTGGTGATTATTGGCCTGTCGCTGATTCAGGTCGGTTTGACCTCCATCGGCGGCGGCTTTGCGGCGATGAGCGATCACACGTTTGGCGCTCCGAAAAACTTGTTGCTGGCAGCTTCGGTATTGGTGGTGATTATCCTGCTTAATCGTCAGCGTAATGCTTATCTGCGCGTGGCTTCGCTGGTGATCGCGATGGCGGTAGGTTATGCGCTGGCCTGGGCGCTGGATATGCTGCCCACCACCAGCACGCCAGCCGATCAGCCGCTGATTGCCGTGCCATCGCCGCTCTACTACGGCCTGGGCTTTGACTGGAATCTGCTGATCCCGCTGATGTTGGTGTTTATGGTGACCTCGCTGGAAACCATCGGCGACATCACCGCGACTTCTGATGTTTCCGAGCAGCCGGTAAGTGGCCCGCTGTATATGAAGCGTCTGAAAGGCGGCGTGTTGGCCAACGGTCTTAACTCCTTTGTCTCAGCGCTGTTCAACACCTTCCCGAATTCCTGTTTTGGCCAGAACAACGGCGTGATTCAGCTTACCGGCGTTGCCAGCCGCTATGTGGGCTTTGTCGTGGCGCTGATGCTGATCGTGCTTGGCCTGTTCCCAGCCGTGAGTGGTTTTGTGCAGCATATTCCAGAACCGGTGCTGGGCGGTGCCACCATTGTGATGTTTGGTACCATCGCCGCATCTGGCGTGCGCATCGTTTCGCGTGAACCGCTGAATCGTCGTGCCATCATGATTATCGCGCTGTCGCTGGCGGTAGGTTTGGGCGTTTCTCAGCAGCCGCTGATTCTGCAATTTGCCCCGGACTGGCTGAAAACCCTGCTTTCATCTGGCATTGCGGCCGGTGGGATTACCGCCATCGTGCTGAACCTGATCTTCCCGCAAGAAAAGTAATCCTGCAGGCAGGCTTCGGCCTGCCTGATATTTATCCGCATTTACATCCAGGCTGTTGAGCTGTAACGGTAATTCAGGCATAACAACCACTCACCGGATAAATATCGGGATGGATGAGTGCGATGAAATTTTTAGGCAAGTTTTTCCTTACCTTACTGCTGCTAATTCTGCTGGCGCTGGTAGTGCTGTATGTGTTGCTACAAACACAATGGGGCGCAGGTTGGTTTAGCCGCTGGGTAAGCGATAAAACCGCCTGGCATCTCTCTCTCAGCAAGATTGAGCACGACTTCTCCTCCCCTTCGCATATCATTCTCGATGACTTCAGCTTTGGTCATGATGGTCAGCCCGCCGTGTTGGTGGCGAAACGCGTTGATCTTGGCCTTGCGCTGGTTCAGTTCAGCGATCCACTGCACTTCAACAGCATCGAAGTGCGCGACGGTGAAATCAATCTCGCCAATCAAGCGCCCGATACCACGCTGCCGATTCAGGCCAATCGCCTGCAGCTGAATAATGTGCGTATTGAGAATCCGCACAGCACATTGCCGATGACCGCTCAGCGCGTGAATGGCGGTCTTCTGCCGTGGAAACCGCTGCCTAACGACGTGCTGGGCAGCGATGCGCAGTTCCAGATCAGCGCTGGCACCCTGACGCTGGATGGCGTACCGGGTAACAACGTGCTGCTGCAGGGCAGTATCAAGCAACGTCGTCTGGTGCTGAGCAATATCGGCGCCGATCTGGCGCGCGGTTCGATGACCGGCAATGCCGAGCGCGATGCGCAGGGCAACTGGAAGATCGACCAACTGCGCCTCAACGATATCCGCTTGCAAACCCATCAAAGCCTGAGCGACTTCCTCAATCCGCTGCGCGCTGTGCCTTCTGTGAGCATCAACCGTCTGGATATGACCGATGCACGCCTGCAAGGACCTGACTGGGCGGTGACCGATCTCGATTTAACCCTGAAAAATGTCACCCTGCGCGGCGATGATTGGGAAAGCGATGGCGGTTCTCTCTCCATGAATGCCGGGAATTTTATTAACGGTGGCTTTGAGCTCAACGATCCTATCGTCAATGCCGAATTCTCGGCGCAGGGCATCGCGCTGACGCAGTTCAGTTCGCGCTGGGTGAATGGCGTGGTGCGCGCCAGTGGCAACTGGACGCGCAGCGACAAACGTCTGACGCTGGATGAACTGGCGATCGCCGGGCTGGAATATACTTTGCCGCAAAACTGGCGTGAACGCTGGCAGCAAACCTTACCGGACTGGCTGGATAGCGTGCTAATAACCCGCGCTACTGCCAACCGTAACCTGATTATTGATATCAATCCGGCGTTCCCGTTCCAGATGACGTCACTGGATGGCAGCGCGAATAATCTGTTACTGGCGCGTCAACATCAGTGGGGAATCTGGTCCGGTAAAGCCAGCTTCAACGCGGCCGAAGCCACCTTCAATCGTACCGATCTGCGTCATCCGTCCATTGCGCTGAATGCCAACGATCAACAGATTCAGGTAACAGAATTGAGCGCCTTTAACGGCAGCGGTTTACTGGAAGGATCAGCAACGGTTGGGCAGGACGCGCAACGTCCGTTGACGCTGAATCTGAAAGGCCAGGCTGTGCCGGCAAACGTGCTGGGCAATTGGGGTTGGCCAACGCTGCAGTTGAGTGGTAACAGTAATTTACAGCTGCAGCTGAAAGGTTCGCTGAACGCCAGCGCGCCGCTGCGCCCCAGCGTGGATGGCACGTTGTCGGTAACCACCGATGCCCAAGCTGTACAGCAAACGATGCGTGGCGGGCAAGTGCAATAATTCTGTAGCGGCGCGATTCATTGCGCTCTTTTGACTTTAAAAAGCGATGCGCAATAAATTGCGCCGCTACAGTAGGTAAAAAAATTGCAGGACTAATCGATACGGGCGCCGGAGCCGCCCTCTTCCAGTGCTCCGTCAGAATCGGCGGGCAGCACGATATACACACCTTCGAATACCGCGCCCAGCTCATCATCCCCAAACAGCTCCACTTCCATCTGCACGCGCGCTTTGCGGCCACGCGCCAGACGATCAAGATCGCCGCTGAGCGAGCCGAGATCGGCAATCGCGCCCGGACGGCCGCTGATCGGTTTGCTGTAGCGAATATGCGCATCCGCCAGAATAATGGTGCCACCGAGATGGCGCTCGCGCAGCAGCAGCCAAATTAACCCCCAACCGGTGAGCGTGGCGAGCGAGAACAAGCTGCCCGCAAATAGGGTGTGATGGGGATTCTGGTTGCCCGCTTCGGGCATGGTGGTAACGAATTTCTGCCCGGTATATTGCAGAATGCGCACGCCCATTTTTTCACTCAGCGGAATGTGCTCGTACCAGGCTTGTTGCAGCTGTCCGCACCAGTCGGCGCGATGCAGAATATCGTCGAGCGTCACAACCGGTTTAATCATCAGGAAGTGACGCACCGGCGTGGTTTGCGGCGCGGTGATTTCGCCCTGATTGACGTAGCCGAGCTTGGCAAAGAATTCGACGGCGTCTTCACGCGCGCTACAGGTGACGCGTTTTGCCCCTTCCTGACGCGCGACTGATTCCAGCGTCATCGCCACCAGCGTGCCAAGACCTTTGCCCTGCACCGAAGGATGCACGGCGAGGAAGCGAATCGCGGCTTCGTTCTCGGCATTGATGTACAGACGGCCGATTGCCACCGGTTTGCCTTGCTCATCCACCACCATTTGATGATGCGCCAGCGCATCCCAGGCATCACGCTCAGAACCCTGCGGCTGACGCAGCGGCTTTCGTAACATTTCCCAGCGGAACTGGTAATACATATCCAGCTCTTCCGCCGTTTGCGGTACGCGAAGATGATACATAAAGTGATTCTCTCGTTCGAAGCTTGCGTGGCTAAGTCCTTGCCGCTCGGCTGAAACCCTCACACCTGTAACCAGAAGGTCACCGGACCATCGTTTACCAACGAAACCTGCATATTGGCGGCGAAGCGCCCGTTTGCGGTGGCCACACCCTGTGCACGGCAGCAATCGCTAAAGTATTCATAGAGGCGCTCGGCTTCCGCCGGTTCTGCGCCGCCAGAAAAAGAGGGACGCATACCTTTATTGGTATCTGCGGCGAGAGTGAATTGCGACACCACCAGCACGCTGCCACCTGCCTGCTGCACATTAAGATTCATTTTGTCATTCTCATCCGCAAAGATACGGTAGCCCAGCACGCGCTCGGTTAATCGCTGCGCTTTTTGTTCGTCATCGCCCTTTTCCACACCCAATAACACCAGCAAGCCGGCGCCAATTTCGCCCACTGTCGCGTCGTCAACGCTGACACTGGCGCGGCTGACGCGCTGAATCAAAGCAATCATGTTTCCTCACGTTCTTTTTCGCGTTCCTGCTGTTTTAGCTGGCGATAGTCATCCAGCGTGACGGTGATTTCCGCGCCTAACAACACAATACACCACGACCAATAGACCCATAGGAACAGAATGGGGATGACCGCCAGAACGCCGTAAATTAACTGATACGAAGGGAACATCGTAACATAGAGCGCAAAGCCTTTTTTACCCAGCTCGAACAGCAACCCGGCAACGATGGCGCCGATCAGTGCATCACGCGTCGGCACGCGCCGCGTCGGCACAATGCTATACAGCAGCCAGAAAGCGAGGATCGAGAGGCACAGCGGGAATATGCGCAGCAGATGATCGATCAAGCTGGTGACGCCCGTGACGTTCACCCAGCGCAGCGACAGCAGATAGGAGCTGAGCGCTAAACTTGCGCCGGCCAGCAGCGGGCCCAGCGTTAAGATCATCCAGTAAACAGCAAAGGAGTAGACCATTGGACGCGGTTTATCGCTGCGCCAGATGGCGTTCAATGCGCTGTCCACCGAATGCATCAGCAGCAGCGCGGTGACGATCAACCCCACAATGCCGACCGCCGTCATCTTATTGACGTTGGCGACAAACTGATCGAGATAACGCTGAATCACGTCGCCCGTTGCCGGAATGAAGTTGGTAAAGATGAAGTTCTTCAACTGCACGCTGATGTCCGAGAACATCGGAAAAGCAGCAAACAGAGCGAACACCACGGCAATCAGCGGCACCAATGCCAGCAATGAGACGTAGGCGAGATTACCCGCCTGCGTCGTCATGTTGTCATCGTCAACGCGTCGCCACAGCAGTTTTACCCACAAATAAAAGGCATGCGCCGAGTGGCGCAGATGTCGATGGTTCAGCACTCAGAGACGACCTGCAAACCAGTCCGGCACAGTTTTCTCATCAACCACCAGCACGCTCTCAATGCCGAGTGCGCGCGCAGCGTCGATATTGGCCTGATTATCATCGAAAAATACCGCCTGATCGGCCTGATAACCTTCGTGCTGCAGCACATAGTTGTAGATGCGCGCTTCCGGCTTACGCATGCCGATATCCTGCGACATATAAAGATGATCGGCCGCCTGTTGAACATCGGGATATTGGGTTGGCCAGAACTCGAAGTGCAGCTGATTGGTATTGGACAGGATCACCACGCGCTCGCCATTGGCACGCAGCTTGTTCATGATCGCCAGCGTTTCCGGACGCACGCCGACAAAGACCGCCTGCCAGCCAGCAGTGAATTGCGGATAGCTCAACGCGATATCCAGCTGGTCGCAAATGCGCGCAGCGAATTCTGGATCGCTGATTTCGCCACGTTCGTGTTTCTCAAAAGCCTCATCCATGCGGAAACGACTTTGTAGCGTGGATAACGGCACGCGCCCTAAGTCGCTCCAGACGCCGAGCACACGATTGAAATCGATATCAACAATCACATTGCCTAAATCAAAGATGTACAGCATGACGCCTCTCCTTTTCGTTCCCTGGATCATTCACTTTAGCGGCAAAAGTGGGAGCTGAACAGGGACGAGGGGCGGGAAATCAGTAATCTGGAAGCGGAGGCAAACTTCATTAAGCGAGCGTTGCAGCGGGTTGCAGGCATAAAAAAGCCCCGCGGGTGCGGGGCTCAATATCAGACTGTTTCGCTTACTCTTTGCTGCCGCGAGAAGAACGTTTACGATCGTTCTCGGTCAGATGACGTTTACGAATACGGACTGACAGCGGAGTCACTTCTACCAGTTCGTCATCATCGATGAACTCGATAGCCTGTTCCAGGGTCATTTTCTGCGGTGGAACCAGAGTGGTGGCTTCGTCAGTACCTGACGCACGCATGTTGGTCAGTTTCTTACCGGTCAGGCAGTTTACTGTCAGGTCGTTAGAACGGCTGTGAATACCAATGATCTGGCCTTCATACACTTCCGCACCGTGACCGAGGAACAGCTTGCCGCGATCCTGCAGACCGAACAGGGCGAACGCTACCGCTTTACCCTGACCGTTAGAGATCAGCACGCCGTTCTGACGCTGGCCCACTTCGCCCGGACGAACATCGTCATAGTGGCTGAAGGTGGAGTACAGCAGACCGGTACCTGAAGTCATGGTCATGAATTCGTTACGGAAGCCGATCAGACCACGGCTTGGGATCATGTAGTCGAGACGTACACGGCCTTTACCATCTGGATCCATGTTTTTCAGGTCGCCTTTACGCTCACCCATCGCTTGCATCACAGAACCCTGGTGGGTTTCTTCGATGTCGAGGGTCACGTTTTCGAATGGCTCCTGCTTACGGCCTTCGTGCTCGCGGAAGATAACTTTCGGACGGGATACCGCCAGCTCGAAACCTTCACGACGCATGTTTTCGATCAGAACCGACAAGTGCAGCTCACCACGACCGGAAACGCGGAACGCATCCGAATCTTCGGTTTCTTCAACGCGCAGTGCCACGTTGTGTACCAGCTCTTTGTTCAAACGCTCCAGGATCTGGCGCGAGGTCACGAACTTACCTTCTTTACCGCAGAACGGTGAGGTGTTCACGTTGAAGAACATGGTAACGGTTGGCTCATCAACGCTCAGGGCTGGCAGCGCTTCCACATTCTGCGTGTCGCAGATGGTGTCAGAAATGTTCAGCTCGCCCAGACCGGTGATCGCGATGATGTCGCCCGCTTCCGCCAGAGTGCTTTCAATGCGCTCCAGACCAAGGTGGCCCAGCACTTTACCGACTTTACCGTTACGGGTTTTGCCTTCGCTATCAATGATAGTGACCTGCTGGTTCGGCTTCACAGTACCGCGCTTGATGCGGCCGATGCCGATCACGCCCAGATAGTTGTTGTAGTCCAGCTGCGAGATCTGCATCTGCAGTGGCGCTTCAACTTCAACCTGAGGTGGAGAAACGTGGTCAACGATCGCCTGATACAGCGGGGTCATGTCGTCAGCCATGTCGGTATGTTCCAGACCCGCGATACCGTTCAGCGCCGAAGCGAAGATAATCGGGAAGTCCAGCTGCTCGTCAGTCGCATCCAGGTTAACGAACAGGTCAAATACCTGATCAACAACCCAATCAGGACGCGCGCCCGGACGGTCAACTTTGTTGATAACCACAATCGGCTTCAAACCATGAGCAAATGCTTTCTTGGTTACGAAGCGGGTTTGCGGCATAGGGCCATCCATCGCATCTACAACCAGCAGCACCGAATCCACCATGGACATGACGCGCTCCACTTCACCACCGAAGTCGGCGTGTCCTGGGGTATCAACGATGTTGATACGGTAGTCATTCCATTTGATGGCGGTGTTTTTTGCGAGGATGGTAATCCCACGCTCTTTCTCCAAATCGTTGGAGTCCATTACGCGCTCAGTCGCTTCGGTACGAGCATCAAAAGTACCGGACTGTTGGAGCAGCTTGTCAACCAGGGTGGTCTTACCATGGTCAACGTGCGCGATGATGGCGATGTTACGCAAATTTTCGATCACAGCTTTGCCTCAGGCATTATAGAAATAACGCGGTATTGTACACGGATTAAGCGGAAGACTGAACATGATCACAGATTTCGCCGAAAGTTTCTTATAGCGCTGGTTTTTAGCACCGTTTTCGGTGCATTAATCTGCACTGCGATAGTAATTTGCACCAAATTGGTGCTTAACTTCACCTGTGGCGCACCATAACGATGCATGCAATCCATCCTGGTGCAGCCTTCGACTCACGAAAGGGCGCATTGTAGCGCCATTTTCGCCATTGTCATAAAGTTGGCACAGAATTCGCTTTATATATTTTAAGCGAAAACGACAGTTATAAAACGGTTGAAAGAGCTTGCCGAGATCTTTGGTTAGGAGTGGTCAGCAGTCGTGACACATTCCCGGCAACGAAGTTCTCTCACCATGACGATAATGACCATTTCCAGGAGAGTTGAGTATGTCCGCTGAACACGTTCTCTCGATGATGAACGAGCATGAAGTTAAGTTTGTTGACCTGCGTTTTACCGATACCAAAGGTAAAGAACAGCACGTTACTATCCCTGCTCACCAGGTTAACGCTGACTTCTTCGAAGAAGGCAAAATGTTCGATGGCTCCTCCATCGGTGGCTGGAAAGGCATTAACGAATCAGACATGGTGCTGATGCCGGATGCAACCACTGCAGTCATGGATCCGTTCTTCGAAGACTCGACCCTGATCATCCGTTGCGACATCCTTGAGCCAGGCACACTGCAGGGCTACGACCGTGACCCACGCTCCATTGCTAAGCGTGCAGAAGAGTTCCTGCGTTCTTCAGGCATCGCGGATACCGTGCTGTTTGGACCAGAGCCAGAGTTCTTCCTGTTCGATGACATCCGTTTCGGTTCTTCTACTTCAGGTTCACACGTGGCTATCGACGATATCGAAGCAGCCTGGAACACCGGTAAAGAGTACGAAGGCGGTAACAAAGGTCACCGTCCAGGTCTGAAAGGCGGTTACTTCCCAGTGCCACCGGTTGACTCAGCACAGGACATCCGTTCTGCTATGTGTCTGACCATGGAGCAGATGGGTCTGGTGGTTGAAGCACATCACCACGAAGTAGCCACAGCTGGTCAGAACGAAGTGGCAACCCGCTTCAACACCATGACCAAAAAAGCTGACGAAATTCAGATCTACAAATACGTGGTGCACAACGTTGCTCACGCGTACGGCAAAACGGCAACCTTTATGCCTAAGCCAATGTTCGGCGATAACGGTTCTGGTATGCACTGCCACATGTCTCTGTCAAAAGGCGGCGTGAACCTGTTCTCTGGCGACAAGTACGGCGGCCTGTCTGAAACTGCTCTGTTCTATATTGGCGGTATCATCAAGCACGCTAAAGCGATCAACGCCCTGGCGAACCCAACCACCAACTCCTACAAGCGTCTGGTCCCAGGCTACGAAGCGCCAGTTATGCTGGCTTACTCTGCCCGTAACCGTTCTGCTTCTATCCGTATCCCAGTGGTTGCCAGCCCGAAAGCACGTCGTATCGAAGCACGCTTCCCGGATCCAGCGGCTAACCCATACCTGGCATTCACCGCGCTGCTGATGGCCGGTCTTGATGGTGTTATCAACAAGATCCACCCTGGCGATGCGATGGACAAAAACCTGTATGACCTGCCACCGGAAGAAGAAGCTGAGATTCCAAAAGTTGCAGGTTCTCTGGAAGAAGCGCTGAACGCACTGAACGAAGACCGCGAGTTCCTGACCCGTGGCGGCGTGTTCACTGATGACGCTATCGATGCGTACATCGAACTGCGTAAGCCAGAAGTTGACCGCGTGCGTATGACTCCGCACCCAGTTGAGTTCGAACTGTACTACAGCGTTTAATTTAAAAATTTCAGCTCCCTGTTCACGCACTCTTTTTGCTGCGTGAACAGCCTGAAAGATTTTTAATTGCCGTGGAAACTTTAGCCCATCTCCGGATGGGCTTTTTTCTCCGCGCATTCATGGTTCGAAGCACAGATTTCCGTCCTGAAAGGCTATGATGCACTAAATTAGTGCAGAGGAACGCTGTATGGCAACTGGCACGCTGCCCGACGCGGGGCAGATTCTCAACTCCCTGATCAACAGTATTTTGCTGGTCGATAACGATTTAGTTATCCATTACGCCAATCCGGCGGCTCAGCAATTACTGGCGCAAAGCTCACGTAAATTGTTCGGCACGCCATTACCGGAATTAACCGGCTATTTTTCGCTGAATATTGAGGTGATGAGCGAGAGTCTCGGAGCTGGCCAGGGCTTTACCGATAGCGAAGTCACTCTGGTGGTTGATGGCCGCGCGCACATTATGTCGCTCACGGCACAGCGCTTACCGGATGGCTTTATTCTGCTGGAAATGGCGCCGATGGATAATCAACGTCGTCTTAGCCAGGAACAAATTCAGCATGCTCAGCAGGTCGCTGCCCGCGATTTAGTGCGCGGTCTGGCGCATGAGATTAAAAACCCGCTGGGAGGATTACGTGGCGCCGCGCAGCTACTGACTCGCGCGTTACCCGATCCTTCCCTGCATGAATATACGCGCATCATCATTGAGCAAGCCGACCGCCTGCGTAATCTGGTTGATCGTCTGCTTGGCCCGCAACAGCCGGGCTTGCACGTAACGCAAAGTATTCATCAGGTTGCCGAACGCGTGGTGAATCTGGTGTCGATGGAGCTGCCGGATAACGTTTCGCTGGTGCGCGATTACGACCCAAGCCTGCCGGAACTGCCGCACGATCCCGACCAGATTGAACAAGTGCTGTTGAATGTGGTGCGAAACGCGCTGCAGGCATTGGGCGATGAAGGCGGCACCATTGTGATTCGTACGCGTACCGCCTTCCAGCTCACCCTGCACGGCACGCGTTACCGCTTAGTCGCGCGTATTGATATTGAAGATGACGGCCCAGGCATTCCGGCCCAGCTACAAGATACCCTGTTCTATCCGATGGTTAGCGGACGCGAAGGCGGCACCGGTTTAGGTCTGTCCATCGCCCGTAGCCTGATCGATCAGCATTCAGGAAAAATAGAATTTAACAGTTGGCCAGGTCACACCGAATTCTCGGTTTACCTGCCTATTCGCCAGTGAGGTTTCTATGCAACGAGGGATAGTCTGGATCGTCGATGACGATAGCTCCATCCGCTGGGTGCTTGAAAGGGCACTCACTGGAGCCGGTTTGAGCTGTGCAACCTTTGACAGCGCTAACGAGGTATTGGACGCGCTCGCAAGCAAAACCCCAGACGTATTATTGTCAGACATTCGTATGCCTGGCATGGATGGACTTGCGCTGCTGAAACAGATTAAGCAGCGCCATCCGATGCTACCGGTGATCATTATGACCGCACACTCCGATCTGGATGCGGCCGTCAGCGCTTATCAGCAAGGTGCGTTTGATTACCTGCCAAAGCCGTTTGATATTGATGAAGCGGTCGCGCTGGTTGAACGTGCGATAAGCCATTATCAGGAGCAGCAGCAGCCGCGTAATCAGCCCGTCAGCGGCCCAACCACCGACATTATCGGCGAAGCGCCGGCAATGCAGGATGTGTTCCGCATCATTGGTCGTCTTTCACGCTCCTCAATTAGCGTGCTGATCAACGGTGAATCCGGTACCGGTAAAGAGTTGGTGGCACATGCGCTGCATCGCCACAGTCCACGTGCAAAATCTCCTTTTATCGCGCTGAACATGGCGGCGATTCCCAAAGATTTGATTGAATCAGAGCTATTTGGTCACGAGAAAGGCGCGTTCACCGGTGCCAACCAGATTCGTCAGGGACGTTTTGAGCAGGCCGATGGCGGCACGCTGTTCCTTGATGAAATTGGTGATATGCCGCTTGATGTGCAAACCCGCTTATTGCGCGTATTGGCCGATGGCCAGTTTTATCGCGTTGGCGGCTATGCGCCGGTGAAAGTGGATGTGCGTATCATCGCGGCAACCCACCAGAATCTTGAGCTGCGCGTGCAGGAAGGCAAATTCCGTGAAGACTTGTTCCATCGTCTTAACGTGATCCGCGTTCATCTGCCGCCGCTGCGTGAACGACGCGAAGATATTCCGCGCCTGGCGCGTTACTTCCTGCAGGTTGCTGCACGTGAGTTAGGGGTGGAAGCAAAGATTCTGCATCCGGAAACCGAAACCGCGCTGACGCGTCTGCATTGGTCCGGTAACGTGCGCCAGCTGGAAAATACCTGTCGCTGGTTGACGGTGATGGCAGCTGGCCAGGAAGTGTTGATTCAGGATCTGCCGCCTGAACTGTTTGAATCCAGCACGCCAGACAATCCGGTGCAATCTTTGCCGGACAGCTGGGCTACGCTGCTGGCGCAGTGGGCAGATCGCGCCTTACGTTCCGGTCATCAAAACCTGTTGTCGGAAGCACAGCCGGAGATGGAGCGCACGCTGCTCACCACCGCGCTACGTCATACACAAGGGCACAAACAGGAAGCGGCGCGCTTGCTCGGCTGGGGACGAAATACCCTGACGCGTAAGTTGAAAGAGCTGGGAATGGAATAACGCGCACGTTATGCGTTTTGAAACCGGGGAGCGAATAGGCTCCCCGTTTTTTATATCACTCGCGAGAATTGCTGCATGCGCACCTTTTGGCGCATATACACATCGAAGCACATACAGATGTTACGTATCAGCAACCGACCGACGCCGGTAACGTGCAGGCTGCGACCGTGCTGCTCCACCAATCCATCCGCCACCAGCGGCGCTAACAGCGCTAAATCCTCGGCAAAATAGTGTTCAAACTCAACCGGGTATTGCGCCTCGACCGCGGCAAAATCCAGTGCGAAATTACAGATTAAGGCTTTAATCACATCGCGGCGCAAACAATCATCGTTACTCAAGGTAAGCCCGCGCCACAGCGCATTGCCGCGCTGCTCGACATCTGCGTAATAGGCTTTCAACTCTTTGTGATTTTGCGCATAGCTGTCGCCCAGCATGCTGATGGCCGACACGCCCAAACCGAGCAAATCGGTTTCGCCCTGTGTGGTGTAACCCTGAAAATTACGATGCAGTTCGCCAGCGCGTTGTGCCACCGCCAGCTCATCATCCGGACGCGCGAAGTGATCCATACCGATAAACTGATAGCCTTCGCCGGTTAAGGTGGCGATGGTTTCCTGCAGGATCTGCAGTTTCTGTGCTGCACCTGGCAGCTCCTCATCTTTAATTTTACGCTGCGCAGCGAACAGTGAAGGCATGTGCGCATAATTGAAGACGCTGAGGCGATCGGGATTGAGTGCAATAACGCGCTGTAAAGTAAAGGCGAAGCTTTCCGGCGTTTGCAGCGGTAAGCCATAAATCAGATCAAGGCTGACCGAACGGAAGCCTTGCTCACGCGCACGCTGCACCAGAGCGAAGATGGTTTCTTCATCCTGCACGCGATTCACGCGCTCCTGCACCGCTTTATTAAAGTCCTGCACGCCCATGCTCAGGCGATTAAAACCTTCCGCGCGCAGATGATCGATCATCTCCAGTTCGATTTCACGTGGATCAACCTCGATCGACATTTCGACGTCATCGGCAATCGTAAAATGCTCGCGTAGCAGCGCCACCAGCCGGCTCACCTGCTGCTGGTTGAGGAATGTCGGCGTGCCACCACCCCAGTGCAATTGAGTGACGCAGCGGCCCGCAAATAAGGGCGCACGCTGACGAATTTCCTGCTCCAGCACATCAAGGTAGCGATCGGCTTTATGCAGCTGGCGCGTCACGATTTTATTGCAGCCACAAAAATAACAAAGCCGATGGCAAAACGGGATGTGCACATACAGCGATAACGGACGATCGGGATAGCGTTGCACGGCTTGCTGAAAATCTGCCTCACCAAATTTCTCACTGAATTCGAGCGCGGTGGGATAAGAGGTATAACGTGGGCCAGCGTAGTTGTATTTTTCGATGAGGCGCTGATCCCAATCAATCTGCTGCGATGACATGCTCACTCCTTACGGTGACGTCGTCTGAGAGAGGGTCGCGTAGCTGAAGAGTGGACGAAGCGATGGGCTGAACGCCGACGTAAACGCGACTTAAGACGTGACAGGCGGCGTAGTTTAAACAATAACCAGAGCAGATAACATGTCAGCAGCAGCGCGAAAATTGATCCAGGCCAAAACATAGGTGAATACCTGTTTAGCGCGGCATGCGCGAAAACGCATGCCGATCAAAATTTGCCTTAATTACCTTTTAGCAGGCGCATCATATCTTCTTCAGCCTGCTCATCTTCCGCTTCGTCATCCAGCGCGATGCCCAGCGTTTCCATCAGTTCATCGATGCGGTCTAAGGTTTGATCCAGCCAGGCCTGATCTTCGCCACTCAAGGTTTCACCGTTTTCCAGGCGATCCAGCAGCGTATCCAGACGTTCGTCATTTTCCAGCTTCGCCAGCTCTTCTTGCGGCGTCAGGCGAACTTTTTCTGCTTTTGGCTTTGGTTTCGCTTCAGGCTTTTTTGCCGGCTGGGTTTTACCATCAGCAACTAATGCGATCGGCTTTTTGCTGCCCAGGCGTGGATCCTGAGCTTTTTTACCCTGACCTTTGCCAGCGGCTTGCGTTTCAGGATTGGCGCGGCTGCCAGATTTATGGCCGCTATGTTTTTTATCGCGTTTGCGATCGCGCGCTTCCTGATTAAGGTCTTCACGCGATTTGCGTTTGGCTTTCGCAGCAGGTTTGCCACGCGGGGCTGATGCAGGTTGCTTCATGGTGTCCGGTCTCGGCGGTGCTTTGTGAGTTCAGTATAGAATTGCGGCGAAATCTAGCAGAAAGTAAGCAAAGAAAAAAGGCGATAGCCTATGCTATCGCCTTTTATCGCACCTTCATGTGAAGGAAACACTGAATAAATCCTTTACGGCTCACAACGTCCCGGTTGCTCCATCGCCACATCGCTCCTGCGATTAATCCCTGTCCTTGTTCGATTCCTGCCTGAATCGCTTCCCGCCATGCTCTTGGTCATCCCCGACACTCCTGAGCTCATCATCCTGATGGGTGCTGCCGTGCACTGACAACAAATGTAGACTAATAGGTAAAATGAACAAGTGAGACTTGTCTCTATTTTAGAGTGGCATTTCCTAAATTCATTTCAAATCATTGAAATATAACATCTAAATGGATTGTTAATATTCCATGAAGCGGTAATCGCTGGCAGTAAAAATCATAGATCTCTTACAAAATGGCGCATTTGGACGCTATCGGGCACTTTTGCGCCATTACAGGTATAATCAGCCCAATTGCCCGATTCATTTTGCTGGAGTTTCACTTTGTCTGCTTTGAACTATCACATGACCCATTTCATGCTCAGCGCCCCCGATATTCGCCACTTACCGGCGGATGTGGGTATTGAAGTTGCTTTTGCCGGGCGCTCGAATGCAGGCAAATCCAGCGCGCTGAACACCATCACTAACCAAAAAGGTCTGGCCCGTACCAGTAAAACGCCAGGTCGTACCCAGCTGATTAACCTGTTTGAAGTGGTTGAAGGTAAATGTCTTGTCGATTTACCCGGTTATGGCTATGCCCAGGTTCCGGAAGAGATGAAGCGCAAATGGCAGCGCTCGCTGGCGGAATATTTGCAAAAACGTCAGGCGCTGAAGGGTCTGGTGGTATTGATGGATATTCGCCATCCGCTGAAAGACCTCGATCAGAACATGATTGAATGGGCCGTGCAGAGCCAGATTCCCGTGCTGGTCTTACTGACCAAAGCCGACAAACTGGCATCCGGCGCACGTAAAGCACAGCTGACGATGGTGCGCGAAGCGTCGCTGGCCTTTAACGGTGATGTGCAGGTGGAAATGTTCTCGTCGCTGAAGAAGATGGGCGTTGATATTGTGCGTAAGAAGCTGGACAGCTGGTTTAGCGAACTAGAGCCAGCGCAAGAAGGCGACGGCGAAGAAACAGCAGAGTGATTTTGTTGCGGCTTTTGAGAAAAAGCCCAATAAAAAACGCCCCAGTCATAAATGACTGGGGCGGCTAAATATTCAGCCAAATCCGATTACGTGAAGTAAAAGGTCTGAAAGATAGAACATCTTACCTCTGTACCCTACGCGACAAACTCTACCTGATTTTCAGCGCCCTACAAAGGGTTTTTTGTTGTTAAGTTTCAGGATTCGACATCTTTTTTACTAAGCTCATCACACTTTCACGCGTTCGATGTAGTTTAATTACTAAAAAAATGCTTAGACGATAGGCAGTTACAAAACGCGCATTTAATAGACCGCTTTGTGAGGTTGCTGAACCGATTAAGTAAACTTTTTTCTTATGATGATGCCAGCGGCACGCAAATACCACTGAATCAGCATGATCAGTGTGCCTCATCCCAGTTATCGCCGGTGCCTACTTCCACCTGCAGCGGCACATCCAGCTTCATGCTGTTCTCCATCAGATCACGGATGGTCTTAATGGCGCTATCCACTGCATCGCTGCGGATCTCAAACACCAGTTCATCGTGTACCTGCATAATCATGCGCACGGCATCGTCTTTTTGCTCCAACAGCCAGCCATCCACCGCAATCATCGCGCGTTTGATGATGTCTGCTGCCGTGCCTTGCATTGGGGCATTAATCGCTGCTCGCTCCGCCGCTTTACGACGAATGGCATTGCTGGAGGTGATATCAGGCAGCCACAAACGACGACCATCGAGCGTTTCTACATAGCCTTTCTCTGCTGCCTTCGCGCGCGTCTCTTCCATATAACGCAGCACGCCCGGATAGCGTTCAAAGTAGAGATCCATGTATTTCTTCGCTTCACCCGCACCGATATTGAGCTGGCGGGAAAGACCAAACGCGCTCATTCCGTAGATCAGACCAAAGTTGATTGCCTTGGCACTGCGACGCTGCTCACCTGAAACTTTGCTTAACGCCACACCAAACACTTCTGATGCGGTGGCACGGTGGATATCTTCGCCCTGGGCAAACGCATCCAGCAGGCCTTTGTCTTGCGACAGATGCGCCATGATACGCAGTTCAATCTGTGAGTAGTCCGCGGCGACAATACGATTGCCCGATCCGGCGACAAACGCCTGGCGGATTCGGCGCCCTTCTTCGTTGCGCACCGGGATATTCTGCAGGTTAGGATCGGTAGACGAGAGTCGTCCCGTCGCCGTTACCGCCTGATGATAGGATGTATGTACGCGGCCGGTAAGCGGATTGATCATTAGTGGCAGCTTATCGGTGTAAGTCGATTTCAACTTCGATAAACCACGATGTTCCAGAATTACTTTAGGCAGTGGATAATCGAGAGCCAGTTCAGCCAGCACTTCTTCGCTGGTCGACGGCGCGCCGCCCGGCGTTTTCTTGGTCGGTTTAATACCCTGCTTTTCAAACAAAATGGTTTGCAGCTGTTTGGGTGAAGAGAGATTAAACGGTTCGCCTGCCAGCTCGTGCGCCTTCAGCTCCAGCTCGGCCACACGCGTGGTCAGCTCCTGCGAGTGTTTCGCCAGGATATTCTGGTCAATCAGCACGCCGTTGCGCTCAATCCGCGATATCACCTTCAACAACGGCATTTCGATCTCTTCAAATACCTGTTTCGGCCCCGCTTCCGGCTCCAGTTTCTCCCACATTTTCAGATGCAATTGCAGCGTGACATCGGCATCTTCCGCCGCGTAGTGGCCGGCTTGTTCGATAGCAATCTGATTAAATGTGAGCTGATTTTTGCCTTTACCCGCGATCTCTTCGAAAGTCACCGTTTTATGGTTTAGCCAGCGCGCGGCCAGACTGTCCATATCGTGTTTTCCGCCCACGCTATTCAGGCAATAAGATTCCAGCATGGTGTCAAATTTGATGCCGTTCAGTTCAATGTCGTAATTCTTCAGCACGCCGCGATCGTATTTGAGATTCTGACCAACCTTCGCCGCGTTACCATCCTCCAGCAGCGGTTTTAGCTGCTTCAGCACTTCGCTGCGATCCAGCTGATCTGGCGCATCCAGATAATCATGGGCAACCGGCAGATAAGCTGCTTCGCCCGGCGCGACGGCAAAACCAATGCCGACAATATTGGCGCTTAAGGTATCCAGCGAGTCGGTCTCAAGATCGAAAGCGAAGAGCTCGGCGCTTTTCAGCTTTTTGAGCCATGCGGCAAATGTCGCTTCATCGAGGATAGTGACGTAGCCATCCGCAGAGAGCACGCTGGTCGCTTGGGCAGCGGGCGCAGCAGGTTCGCTGAGCTGCGGTTTCTTAGCCTGCGCGTTGCTCTTCTTACCTTGTTGCAGCCATGAACCATCCTGCAAATCGGTGATCCAGCGCTTAAATTCATAACGGCTAAACAAGGTTTGCAGCGCTTCGACATTGGGTTCATTGACGACAAGCTGATCGCAGGTCAGATTCAACTCAACGTCGGTTTTGATGGTTGCCAGCTGATAAGACAGGAACGCGACGTCGCGATTTTGCTCCAGCTTCGCCGCCATGGTTTTCGCACCGCGGAACGAGAGATCGGCCACTTTATCGAGATTGTCATAGATTGACTGCATACCGCCCAAGCCTTGCAGCAACGCCTGCGCAGTTTTCTCACCGACTCCCGGCACGCCTGGAATGTTGTCCGAGCTGTCGCCCATCATGGCGAGGAAATCGATAATCAGTGCTGGCGGCACGCCATATTTCTGCTCGACCTCTTCCGGACCGAGCACGGTATTCGTCATGGTGTTGATCAAGGTAATCGCAGGCGTCACTAACTGCGCCATATCTTTATCGCCGGTGCTGATCAACACCGGACGGCCGAGTTTTTCCGCCTCTAGCGCCAGCGTACCGATAACGTCATCCGCCTCAACGCCAGATACCGCCAACAGCGGCAGGCCCATCGCCTTCACCATTTCATGCAGCGGCTCAATCTGCGCACGCAGATCGTCTGGCATCGGCGGACGGTGCGATTTGTAGTGTTCAAAAAGCTCATCGCGGAAGGTTTTGCCTTTCGCATCGAAGACCACAGCCACATGGCTTGGCTGATACTGCATCAACAGGCTTTTCAACATGTTGAGCACACCATACATGGCGCCAGTTGGCTCGCCTGCACTGTTCGTTAGCGGCGGAAAGGCATGATATGCACGGTACAGATAAGATGAGCCGTCGACCAGAATCAGGGGATTTTCTGCAATTTGCGCCATAGGTTCGTATTTTCTTCGTTGCGATAATGAGGGCTATAAGGATGCCACAACCAGAGGAGAATGTTGAATGCACTCGGGGAAGTCAGGATCTTTTTCGTCGTTACGCGGCACAGATCGCAAGGATCAAACTGTGGATAAGTTTGTGCGTAAAAATCATAACGTATTGTTATTTACGTTAATTGCAATTACTTTAATATTAAAAATTCATTTATATCAGCAAGTTAAATACTTATCGTGATCTTGCTCGCCCTAATGAAAAGACGATCGTCCATGTGGATATTAAGCGAAGGGTTAATAAATACATCGCATAAATAAGAGAATGAAGGCAATAAAAAACGCCGGCAGAGCCGGCGTTCTAAAAACTAAATTACTTCTTTTCTACCAGGAACTTCACTACATTGGCGTAATCAGCAACGAAGTTGTCCATTGAGCTGGTATCCAGGCCGCCGTTGTTAACCATATATTTGCCGTTAACGAAGATCGCTGGCACACCTTGCAGATTGACGTCTGCTGCTGCTTTCTGCTGCTGCGCAACCAGCGCTTTTACTGCGAAGCTATTCCACGCTGCATCGTAATCTTCTGAAGAGATACCCGCCGCTTTAATAAAAGTCTCTTTCAGGCTTGCTGCATCGGTAACGGTTTGGGTTTTCTGAATACCGTCGAAAATCGGTGCAGTAACTTTGCTTTCTACGCCTAGCGCCATGGCAACAGCCCATGCCTGAGTGACAACCGGACCGAATTGACCACCAAGGAAATCAACGTGGTATTTGGTCACTTTCGTGTCCGCCGGCAGGTTCTTTTTCACTGCCTCGCTCACGTGATAAACGCGTTCGAACTGGTAGCAATGTGGGCAGAAGAAGGAGAAGAACTCCAGAACCTGCGGCTCACCCGCCACTGGCTTTGGCAAAGTAACGAACTGCTTACCATCGTTGAACTGTGCCGCCGAGGCGCCAAATGCCAGCATTAAACCTACCAGCGCAAACATGATCTTTTTCATCGTGAAACAATCTCCTGAGTACTTCATTAATATTGCGGGCTAAGCTGCAACGGCGGTTCGTGTAACAGCCTTTCCTGCTCGATAAATAATGCAATCTGCCGGCGCCAAAAATCCTCATCTGTCATCCAGGGGAAGGCGCGCGGAAAAGCGGGATCCTGCCAGCGGCGTACTACCCAGGCCAAATAATAAACCATGCGCATAGCGCGTAAAGGTTCAATCAGTGACAATTCATGTAAATCAAAATCACCGAAATCATTATAGGCTTCCAGCAAAATGTCCCATTGAATCAATTGTTCCTGTCGATCGCCATTAACCAGCATCCATAAATCCTGCACTGCTGGCCCGTTACGGGCATCATCAAGATCGACAAACATCGGGCCTTCACGCCACAGAATATTGCCGGGATGGCAATCGCCGTGCAACCTTAACGGCTGCCAATGGCTATGCCAGCGCTGCTGCAGCGTCGCGCTGAGCTTATCAACGGCAGCAAGCAGTAAGTCTTTAAGTGAAGCCGGTACTAACGCGCTTTGTTCCAGCTCCCGACGCGGTTGAAAAATATACTCTTCAAGGCCGAAAGTGGGTCGCTGCTGAAACAGGCTTTGCTTTGCGGTTTGATGGATGCGCCCCAGAAAGCGGCCAACCCATTCCATCTGATCCTCGTTATCGGTTTCATACTGCCGTCCGCCTAAACTGGGGAAGACCGCGTACATGAAGCCGGCATGATGATTCAACGTGCTGCCCTGCAGAACGAGCGGCGCGGCAACCGGCACTTCATCCTCTAATAAATCCTGAGTGAACTGATGCTCTTCAAGGATCTGTTGTGCGCTCCAGCGCTGCGGACGATAAAACTTAGCCACATAGCGGCGTTTATCATCGTCGCTGAACTGATAGACGCGGTTTTCATAGCTATTGAGGGCGGTTAAGCCTGATTCGACACGCAGACCCGCATCCCAAAGTGCATCAAGGATGACATCGGGATTCAACGTCTGGAAATTAAAGGCGGCTTCGCTCATCTTTTTGCCTGTGTGTTACCTTTGCGATTAATGCGCAAGGATAACATTACTCATCATCCTTAATCACACCGCGTGCACGTAATAGCGCGGTTTTGAAGTCCACTTCATAATCCTTTTTCAGGCCGGGAATGGCACTCTGGCTATCTGTGTCACGCATTTTAAGATGGTAAATCAATACATCATCGGTTAATTCACTTAATGGGCCACTGAAACCAGATTCCTGCGCCAGTTTTTGCAAAAATGCCAGCAAGTTGAGATCGGCATCCTTTTGCCATGCGGGTTGCAGAAGCTCGAGCAGTTCATTGAGTCGGTGATATTTCATCATTGATTCCTTTATGCAGATGGTACGCTGCCGCTAAGTAAGTATCGTCCAGAATGAAGCAAGGAGACGGAGATGACAGCATTTACCGGCGTGATCCTCGCGGGTGGCCAAGGCAGTCGTATGGGAGGCCAGGATAAAGGGTTATTGATGTTACAAGGCGAACCCCTTTATCAGCACGTTTTGCGGCGATTTCGGCCGCAGGTCAATATTGTGTTGATAAGCGCTAACCGTAACATTGATCGCTATCAGGCAAGCGGTTGTCAGGTGGTTATCGATACATTGCCCGATTATCCCGGACCGCTGGCCGGCATGCTCAGTGGTTTACGCAGCAGTAAAAACGAATGGGTCGCTTTCTGCGCTTGTGATACGCCATGGATCCCCAATGACTTTGTCGCGCGTCTGTGGCAGCAGCGTAATGATGCGCCCGCTGTGTGGGTGAAATCCTCTCAGCGTGATCATCCAGCCTTAGCGCTGGTCAATCGTACATTGGCTGATGATCTTGAAACCTGGCTACTGCGCAGCGAGCGACGTTTAATGCAGTTCTTACGTGAGCATGGCGGGCATGCTATTGCGTTTTCAGACCCAGAATCTGCGTTCCGCAATATCAATACGCCAGACGATCTCATTAATGAGGAAAAGTATTTATGAGTGTGCGCTTACTGGCGATTTCCGCATGGAGCGGGATAGGAAAAACCACTTTGCTTGAGCAAGTCATTCAACTTCTCAAAACTCAGGGGATTCGATCAGGCTTAATTAAGCACACACATCATCAGATGGATATCGATACGCCGGGGAAAGACAGTTATTTGCTGCGTAAAGCTGGGGCAGATCAGGTGATCGTCGCCAGTAATCAGCGCTGGGCATTGATGGTTGAATCACCTAATAAGCCTTTAAGCCTAATGCAATTAGCATCACAGATGGATAGCTCAACGTTGGATCTGGTGCTGGTCGAGGGCTTCAAAGATGAGCCGGTCCCCAAAATTGCACTTTGGCGGCGTGGCGTTAAAGGTGAGATTAAGGATTTGCTGGATCAGTATGTGATTGCCGTCGCTACTGATGAGTATATGGAACTGAATTTGCCCATATTGGATATTAATCAGCCAATGCAGGTTGCCGATTTTATTGTTCAGTGGCTTAAAAAGCATTGAAATAGCCAGTTTTTGGCTAAGATTCAGACGTAAAAAAGCCCCGGACTTTCGTCCGGGGCTTCTTCACTATTTGATGCCTGGCAGTTCCCTACTCTCGCATGGGGAGGCCCCACACTACC